>NZ_CP172312.1:4342244-4665952 GCF_047946665.1 Allohahella sp. A8 | reverse complement strand
CAGTCGCTGAGCTGGCTCGAGAGCACGGCTGTAGCACAGCCATGATCTACCAGTGGCGCAGCAAGTTCGGCGGCATGGACGCCTCACTGATGAAGCGCATGAAGGAGCTCGAGGCGGAGAATGCTCGGCTCAAGAAGATGTATGCCGAGGAGCGCATCAAGGCCGAGATCCGTAAGGAAGCCCTCGAGGGAAAGTTGTAAGGCCATCTCAGCGACGAGAGATGGCCAGAGCGGCCGTGGAGAAACACGGTCTGTCGATTCGCCTGTCTTGTGAATGCCTGAGCATCAGCGAGACCTGCTACCGCTATAGGAGTCGGCTGTCCGGTGAAAATGCTCAGATCGAAGAGTGGTTGCTGCGGCTGACTGATACGCACCGCCGCTGGGGCTTTGGCCTGTGCTATTTCTACTTGCGTAACGTCAAAGGCTATCGATGGAATCACAAGCGCGTGTACCGTATTTACCGGGAGTTAGAGCTGAATCTGCGCATAAAACCCAGACGTCGTCTCAAGCGAGAGAAGCCTGATGCGCTGAGCGTCCCAACTGCGCCGAACCAGGTCTGGTCGATCGACTTCATGAGCGACACGCTGATTGATGGCCGAAAGCTGCGAACGCTGAACGTGATTGACGACTACAACCGCGAGGGTTTGGCAGTGGATGTGGACCTGTCGATGCCGAGTGCTCGCGTCATACGGTCGCTGGAGCAGATCATCGAGTGGCGCGGCAAGCCCGCTGCGATTCGGTGTGATAATGGGCCCGAACTGCTGTCGGGGCCGCTGGTGGCCTGGGCGAACAAGCAGCAAATCACGATGCTTTACATACAGCCGGGTAAGCCAACACAGAACGCTTACGTCGAGCGCTTCAACAGGACGGCTCGACACGAATGGCTGGACTTGAATCTCTTCGAGTCGGTTGAGCAGGCCCAACTACTGGCTACGCAATGGCTCTGGATTTACAACAACGAACGACCAAACACAGCTATTGGCGGCGTGCCGCCGCGCTGGCTGTTGAAGGCAGCTTAGGCTCTATGAAAAAGCCCGGTTAAAAATGGGGGGATTACAATCTCACCAGAGAAGAACAGCCCTTCCCCGAACACAAATCGTGCAATCACGTTGATGCAGGTATTGAGCGCCATGAGCAGAACGCCAGCGGCCAGCACGACCGCCTCAATCTTGCTGATGGCAACATCGATGAGACCCAAGATACCCGGCAACCCCGACTCAAACTCTTCGGTATCGTGGCTCGATGTGTTCTCACTCATGGGCTGCGCTCCAGTGAATGGCTGCTAGCTTGCAAGGTCGCGCCGCGCCGGTCAGCGTGACCGGCCCATGGGCGCCCCCAGATGCTACTCGGTGACGGCTGCAAGATCCTTGCGGAACTGGTCGAGCAGCGCCTCGCCACTTTTTCCGGTCATCTCGATAAATTTCTTCTCGACCTGTGGTGCACGGGCGCGAAACAGCTCGATCTGCTCTTCATTCAAACGAGTAACGGTGACCTTGTCACTGGCTTTCTGGATTTTTGCCAGGGCATCATCCGCCAGTCCGTCGATGTGCTTGATGATTTCCTCGAACGCATAATCGGCCGCATTGCGAATCAGCTTCTTGTCTTCATCAGGCAGGCCATCATAGAACTTCTTGTTAGCCATCGAGGCAGTAGTGAACCAGCCGTGGCCGGTGAAGACCAGGTTGGGTGAGACCTCGTACAAACCCGCGGACTCGATCCAGAAGATCGGGTTTTCCTGACCCTGGATCATGTTGGTCTGCAGCGCACCATAGACTTCCCCCCAGGGCAGTGGTGTCGGCGTGGCCCCGAATGCATCGTAGGTTTCCGACAGCAGCGGGTTGGTCATCACCCGGATTTTCTTGTTATCAAACTCCGCAGGGCTCGTCACCGGCTCATCGACGGTCACGACCATCTCCCCTTCGGGATACATTTTTAGCAGCTCAAGACCGTTCTCGGCATAGAGCTTAGGAAATGCTTCGTTGATCGCCTTACTTTCACGGAAGAACTCGATCACCGTATCCATACTCGTAGGCATCAGATACGGAATAAAGAAGATTTGGGCTTCAGGAATCAGCGAGCCGGTGAACCCCGGTGACTGGTTGACGAAGTTGAGAATTCCGGACTGGGTCTGCTCCATGATGTCGTCGGACTCACCGAGTTCGCCGAAGCGGAAAATCTGCAGGGTGTGGTCGGAATTGTCTTCAATATATTCTTTGAATTTATAGGCATAGACGTCCTGGACGTCGCCCTCATACTCTTCATGAGCATAGCGCCAGTTGGCCGCGCTGGCGGAGTTCACCGCAGTCATCGCTGCAAATACGATCACCGAAACTCCAGCCAGTTTCTTTAGCTTTAATGAGGTATTCATGGGGTCGTCTCCGCTAATTGTTCCTCAGGATTTTTCTGTATCATTAACAGAGACTGCTAAAAAAATGACTTTTCCGCAAGGAAATCGGGCAAATAGATGCGAGTTATTAGGGGCTCGGACATCTCGGAGACATGCCGCGGGTATCCTCTCAAGCCGGATCAAGCGCAACCGAAAACCGGCGATAGTCAGGAAAATGGAACGCCAGCCGCCCTTAAAAAGACTAGGATGAAAGGTCGTGGGACTCATGCCGGCCATGGCGCCAAAGCTCATGACCTACTACTCAATCAAACACGAGCTATCGAATAACCATGACGAGAACGACATTAGGGTTAACCCGGAAACGAAACAAGGACGCTAAACCAGCGGCTCAGGCAGCCGAAGCGGTGTCCGAGGCTGATCCACAAAAGCGGTTCCTGAACGGTGTAGTTATCAATCCAGCGCCGGGGATTCGCCTGGAGTCAGGTTCAGAAGAACTCTCGGTGCGAGCGATGGATTTGATCACGCCGATTGGCCTGGGGCAGCGAGGTTTGATCGTTGCACCGCCGGGGTCTGGGAAATCGACAGTTTTAAAACACATTTGCCAGGCAGTGGGCAAGGCGTATCCCGAGATCAAACTTTACGCGTTACTGATAGATGAACGACCCGAAGAGGTCACTGATTTCAAGCGCAGCGTGCCAGCTGAGGTACACGCGTCTTCTTCGGATGAAAGCTATGCGCACCACGTTCGCATTGCCGATGAGCTTCTCGATACCGCGCGCCAACAAGCTGGCGAGGGTCAGGACGTCATGATTGTGATTGATTCACTCACGAGGCTTTCGCGTGTGCATAATGCGGAGCGAAAGGGTGGCGGTCGTACCATGTCTGGCGGGCTTGATGCTCGAGCGATGGAGATCCCGCGGAGGATGTTTGGCGCTGCGCGGAACCTTGAGAATGGCGGCTCGCTGACCATTTTGGCAACCGTTCTGGTGGATACCGGCAGCCGTATGGACCAGGTCATATTTGAGGAGTTCAAGGGCACGGGGAACATGGAGCTGGTGTTATCGAGAGACGTTGCGCAACAGCGAATCTTCCCCGCGCTGGACATTTCGAAAAGCAGTACACGCCGTGAAGAGCTGCTGTTGGATCCGAAGGATTTGGACAAGATAAGAGGATTGCGCCGGGCGCTTAGCAGTCTCAAACCGCTAGAGGGCACAAAAAAGCTAGTTGAGCTGCTTGAGAAACACCCCACCAATGCCGAGCTTCTGAAAAATATTCCCGGTTCGCCCGGCGATTGAATCCGCGCTACGGGTCAGGCCAGCCTCGGCCATAATTTAGCCACGGCATCCGTGTCCAGCGGTTAGAAAACAGCAGAAGTCGTTGAAGCGTTAGTGGGCAGTTTTTGATTTTCGAGAGCAAGGCTGTTATTTCCTCTGGCTTCCAACAGCTGCGCGGCAATCCGGGTATCCGCCGTGTAATACAATGACGCGAAGCCGAGACGGTTGCGGCCCAGGTTGTGGAATACCATGCCGAACGAAATATCCCCGGCGCTGAAGCGCTCATGGTTGTCGGCAAAATATTGGGCGGGTTTGCTGTATTCTTCATCCACCATCAGCGAGCGGACGCGGCCAGGGCCCCCGTGATAGGCCTGAATCAGAATAAGCCGATACAGCTGTTCCCGCTTGTCCACAGGTAAATGGCCAAAGCGCGCCAGGAAAGGGGCTTGCAACATGCGGTGATTGCGTTCGAACAGCCAGAGCGCACAGTCAATCTGGGCAATGCGATGCAGGTGCTTATTCGCCGGCACACCGCAGTCCTTCAAGACCACGGGAGTCAGTTGCAGGATACCGCGCGCCTTCGCTTTGGACTTGGCTTCACGAACGCCCCCACTTTCGATGATAAGAATGCCCGCCAGATCCGGCAGCAGGTTGATGGGGAGACTGATCCGTTTTTGCTGGGCACGGCGCTGGTACACCGCGTAGAGAGTGTCATGGATCGAGACCGGCTTTTTCGCGGTGCCGACTGTGATGCCGTCCCAGGTGCCATTGAGTCGCCCGTCCGGATGCTCACCCAGGTAGCGCTGAATCGCCAGAGGCAGGTCCACATTGGGCTGATGACACCGGATCGCGAAAGGATAGCCGAATGTGCTGGCATTACCCTCCACCCAGGCGTGAACTCGCCCCTCCCGGACCATGTCCTGACGAGTGGCGTTCAATCGTAGTTGCGTTTCAAAGGAATCGATGGCGTCATCGATATAAGTCAGAAAGGTGCCACGCCTATCGAACAGCACATGACGATTTCCAAGGGTACAGTGACCGGAACGGGTCAGTATCCAGCGCCTGACAGTTACTACGTTGTCATAAACGCCCTGACTTTCCGCATAGGGTTTGTCGCGGACCACCTCGGCCCAATTGAGCTGCGGCAGCACCGGACCTTCCGCCAGTGCAACGTTGTGATTCAACAGGGCCCAAAGGATGCCCACCACAGCGCCCCACCAGGTTCTGACGAGTTTAATGACCCCCATGCAAGCTCCGAATACTACAGTTACGGCGCATACGTAAAACCCAGACAAGGCCCGGGTTTCAGGGAAGTGGTTGCCGCTCATCTCAAGTATAATCTGGCCCCCGACTTCCGATATGGGGGTTACAAAAATATATCTTTCCTGTCTGCCTCCACGTCCGTGTCAGTTCACCTCCCCTCCTTCGGCGTCGCATTCATGACTGGTGTCCGTCCAAAACTGCGACTTCTTACACGATCTTGGCGCTGTAACAGACATCACTTACGCTCCACCACTTCAATGGCAATTCAAGGACGATATCCCATGAAAGACAAAGCAAGATTAGTCGCGCTCGCTATGACTACGGTCCCGTTATTCGTAGGCGCCCTCACCATCTCAGGTCAGGCACAGGCTTTTGGAATGTTCGGCGACGGACCTGCTGCAGGTTATGCCCATGCGCAGTACCAGAACATGATCACCCTGCAGACCAACCAGTGGCAGAAGAGATGGGCCGAGCAAAGCACGCAAAACCGACGTGCCACCTCAAACGCTAAACAGGAATCTGTGGACGCCGTTCCGGCTGAATTGTCCGCCGATGAGACCAAGGCCGTGATCGAAAAGACGCTCGAAATGCACTACGCGATGTTCCCTGTGCGGGCCATGGCCAAGTACTGTCATCAGCACTTTCCGCAGTCGTACTCGTCAGTCCCGCTCCAGCAATGGGAAAAGAGAAATCACGCCGCGGATATGGAGACAATTCTCGGTTCAGTCGTGAAGGCAGACGAGGCCACGCTTTCTGCATTCGTTGCAGAGTCAGATGCCATGATGAGCAAGTGGATGGATACCGAGAACGCCGGGAACCAGGCGGTCGTCTGTGGCAGCCTTGCTCAGGTGTTCCAACTGCAAGCCATAGATCTATCAGCCCAACCGGGCAACGCTCCAGTATTCCAAAAGATCGCAATGGTGGCGCGCAATGTCAGGGAGACTGGGACGCCGTAGTGTTGCGATGATAGTTGATGGCAGAAGGCTGAAAGAGGTCGGAAATTTTTCCGCTGTGCGATGACAGGACAGCGTAATTGCAGCGGGCATCACTCTATCGCACCTGCGCCGCTTGACCCGCACCGGCCAACGTCATAGATTATTGGCATGTCGCACACTAATTTCTTCTACAGCGCAATGATTATGACCGTCATTCTCACCATGGCGGGCTAGCTTACGTCTACCCAAAACCCGCCTAAGAGGCGGGTTTTTCGATTTGTCTCCTAGGCCTAAGTAAAACCAGGAGCAAGCATGACCAGCCTTTCAGATCCGCATAGCACGAACGCCAAGCCCCTCAGTGGCGAACCCGATCCTTTTAGTGATGGCTATACGCCGCCGACGACTCGGGCTGAGCCCGATCTGCTGCTCAAGCGGTACGTTACCAGCATCCTATCCGCTCCGGTCTATGACGTTGCCATCGAGACACCGCTCCAAAGTGCGGATCGTTTGTCTTCGAGCCTCGGCAATCGGGTACTCCTGAAGCGTGAAGATCTTCAGCCGGTATTCTCTTTCAAGATTCGAGGCGCTTACACCAAGCTGGCTCGCCTCAACCGGCAGAAAAAGATCCTCGGCGTGATCACTGCGTCAGCGGGTAATCATGCTCAGGGTCTGGCATTGGCAGCGCACAGGCTGGGTATCGAGGCGCTTATCGTCATGCCGGTCACAACGCCGGAGCTTAAGGTGCACGGGGTGCGTTCGCGTGGCGGCAAGGCCGTGTTACATGGCGACGCGTTCCCTCAAGCCCTGGCCCATGCGCTGAAGCTCGCCGAGGAAACCGGCTACGACTTCATCCCGCCCTTTGACGATCCCGATGTCATTGCAGGTCAGGGCACGGTGGCGATGGAGATTCTTCGTCAACAGCCGGGCCAGCTCGATGCGATTTTTGTACCCGTCGGTGGCGGCAGCCTGATTGCGGGAGTGGCTGCCTACGTGAAATATCTACGACCCGAGGTCAGGGTCATCGGGGTCGAGCCCAACGACTCGAACTGCTGCCAGCAGGCGATGGCGGCGGGTGAGCGGGTGGTATTACCAAAGGTCGGCGCGTTTGCAGACGGCGTCGCAGTGGCGCAGATCGGGGCTCACAATTTTGAGCTGTGTCGGCGCTATGTGGACGAAGTGATCACGGTGACGTCCGACGAACTGTGCTCGGCGATCAAGAATATCTACGACGACACCCGCTCTATCACGGAGCCAGCAGGTGCCCTGGCGGTGGCTGGGGTAAAGAAGTATGTCGAGCGAGAGGGTTGTCGTGATCAGGTGTTGGTCGCGATCAACTCCGGTGCCAACATCAACTTCGATCGACTGCGCCACGTGGCAGAGCGTGCGGAACTGGGCGAAAGGCGGGAGGCGATCCTGGCAGTCACCATTCCAGAGCGACCGGGTAGCTTCAAGGCCTTCTGTAACGCGCTGGGCCGTCGTCAGATCACTGAGTTCAACTACCGGTTTCACACCGACAAAGAGGCACATGTATTCATCGGCGTGCAGACCCATCCAGACTGGGACCCTCGGGATGCGCTGGTGCAGAGTTTGCGCGAGCAAGGTTATCCTGTGATTGATTTAACGGACAATGAGCTGGCCAAGCTTCACGTTCGACATACCGTTGGTGGACATGGCGGAGCGGTGCCGCGCGAGCAGGTGTTTCGGGTGGAGTTCCCAGAGCACCCCGCGGCATTGGCGGACTTTCTCAATCAATTGGACAGGCACTGGAACATCACTCTGTTCCACTACCGTAATCATGGCGCTGACGCTGGCCGAGTTTTCGTGGGCGTGCAGGTTCCGGCTGATGAGTCTTCGTCTGTGCAATCCACCTTTGATGCTTTGGGCTATGCCTATTCGGATGAGACAGAAAACCCTGCGTATAAGTTGTTCATTGGGTAGGCTGGGCGTCTAATGACTACGAGAGTTCATAATATCCCGACTAAGGAGAGTCAAAATTGGAACTAGCCAAGGTAGTCCCCTGGGGGCGGTCTTTCGAAGAATACCGAGCGATGTTTGCGTTATCAGAAGCCGATCTTAACCGGCGAATTCTTGGTTGTGCTGATGGGCCGGCCAGCTTCAATGCCGAGGCAAGCGACCGTGGGTGCCAAGTCATCTCTTGTGACCCCGTGTCTCAGTTCGATGTGGAAGAGATCCGCCGTCGAATTGACGAGGTTTACCCGGAAATCATGGATCAGATGCAACAGCGCGCCGACGACTATCTTTGGGACACACCGAGCAGTGTCGAGCAACTTGGCGAAGTTCGGATGAAGGCTATGTCGAGCTTTCTTGCTGACTTTAATGCGGGCCTTCGCAAAGGGAGATATGTATCAGCATCTTTACCTTCGCTCCCATTCTTCGATTCCGAGTTCGAGCTAGCTGTCTGCCCACACTATCTTTTTCTCTACAGCGATCACCTGGATGGGCCGACTCACCTGGCATCGGTGCGAGAGTTGTGCAGAGTGGCAACTGAGGTTCGCATCTTTCCTGTTGTTTCGTTGGACGGAAAGATTTCAAAGTATCTGGATTCAGTTATGACGGCACTGTCCGCTGACGGCGTTGACGTCTCGCTACAGCGTGTCAGTGACCGCTTCCAGAAGGGGGCTACGGAGATGTTGGTGGCGAAGTCTGAATAACCAGCGGCTGTTGACGGATATGGTCCGGCACATGGCAAAGCAAAGCGCTAAGCATATTAGGCTCTTATGAAGATTGATGAACATCAGGCACTAGAGCTGGCAAAAAAATTTGCTCTTGACGCGTATCAGGATCTGGATTGTCCATTGAATCTCCAGGATATCAATATAAAGCTGAGTCAAGGTACAGGCCGAGGGCTAAGCAACCCCCATTGGACAGTGACTATTTCCACGACAATCGACAATCCGGCGGTGGCAGTGAGGGACCCAGATCACGTCATAGTACTGGTGGACGCAGAAACGGGAGACACACAGTGGCTGCCTATCATGTGAGAGCGCATTACAAGTCGCTCGAATCGCCATGGTCTGCAGCGCCACTAATGCGAGTGGAATCGTCATGCAGCACGTATTTAGCCGGCGGTACATAGGAAAAACATGGACATAATCGGCGAGTTGCAAAAGTGGTATCTGAGCCAGTGCAATGATGACTGGGAGCACACCTATGGCATCGCAATCAGTAATCTCGACAATCCGGGATGGCATTTCGAAGTCGATTTGACTGATACGTATCTGGAGGATGTGCCTTTCGAGACGAGATCCTATGGCATGGGTGCGGAGGCAGACATCAGTCGAAACGAATGGCTTATTTGTGAACGTAAAGACCGCAAGTTCAGAGCCTCTGGCGGACCGGAGAAGCTGCATGAAATGATCTCTATCTTCCTTGCCTGGGCTTGTGCCAATGCGTAACGGGGGCGCGGCTTTCAAAGTCATTGAAGGCTATATATCAGACGCCGTGCAACCGGCCTGCGAACGGGTCGCACCTGGCGAAGGAGTGCGAGCGGCTATGGTCTGTTCCTCTTTCCGAGATGTCGGTGGAAGATCTACGGCTGCTCATTGGTCAGGGCATCGGCCTGGAGCATATAGTGCCGTTAGCGCTCGCAGTTCTAGCCGATAACCCTCGTGCGGAGGGCAAACTTTATCGGGGAGATCTGCTAACAGCCGTAGCAGGCCTAGCTGATGCTTTCTGGCACGATAACCCTGAACTCAACAACCTCCTGATTGAGGTGAGAACCGAATTGGAAATAATGATTGAGACTGGAACTGAGTTGATGCCTGCACTCAGTGCCCGAGACTGGCTATGACCGTTGTGTCCATCGCCTCCAGCAGACGAAGGAGTCTCGCAAGGTGACATAGACCTCCTCACAGATGGCTGAAGAAATTCCATTTGAAGACAACGCAACGATACTGGGCGTATCGGGCCGCGGCCTGCCAGCACCTGACAAATCGGTAAGTGCGATAACGGAGCCAGCGTAGGCAATAAATGATGCAAACCGGATCCCTGATACTGCTCGCCGTGCTCATTTTTGCAGTGATTTATCTCGCTGCCTTCTTTACTTACCATGTGTCTCGGCAAGAGGGTTTGGAGCCGAGCCAGAAAACAGCGATCTACCTGCTGATATGGCTGATGCCTATCATAGGGCCTGCTATCACTATTGCTGCTCTGGGTAGCGAGCTCGTGGCTCACCGAAGGCCGGGTATTCCGCTCTTTGAATACCTGTTTCTCGCGGCAGTCATCGGTCCAGGCGACCGCGAGTATGGTGTGCAGCAGGACGGTGTTGGCGTAGAGGGAGCAGATAGCCGTGACCAGGACTACTAGCCAGCCCTTACGAATTGCGTTCTGCACAAAAAGGAGAGATAGCGTTGGAATTTGAGACGCTCAACAGCGCTGTTGAAGCAGTACGTCGTGGCCAGGCAGTGCTGAACACCCGCCAAACCACTTATTTGCGGACCTACCCTGCCCTGCTCGGCTTGGCACGGAATCAGGAGAGTTCCCCCGAAGACCGTTTCTTGCAGCTGGTCACGGCCACGTATGGTTGGATGCCACGAATTGTGCGGATCAATCAGGTCCACTTGAGCAGCGCAATCCAAGCCTTGGAAGAAGCGCGCCTGGCGCAGGGAACGGATTTCGACGAGTCTCTGGTGAAGAAAATCTCCAAGTGTCTCTATTCAGTCGTGGGCGCATCCAAAGTTCTTCATTTCACGAATCCGCAAGTATTCCCGATCTGGGACAGCAAGGTTGAGGGCGTGTGGACAGGGCGTAAAACGTTGTACCCTTATATGAGTAAGCCAGAGAGCTACCTGATGTATGCCAAAGAAGTTCACGAGCTTTGTGAGCAAAAGGAGTTTCCCGACTTTTTCTCGAAATTCAATACGGCTTACCAGCTTCGCTTAAACGCGTGCGGCATTAGCTGCTACGAAATCAGTCATATTCGGGCGATCGAAGCGGCAGCGTTCGAGTTGTCCGGTGGCTACTATGAAGATGCAGAGTGAGCACACTCGAAATAACCCCTTTCACTCAAGGAGAACACAATGGGCGCCTGGTCACACGAACCTTTCGGCAATGATGATGCTGGGGATTGGGGTTCTACGCTGGTAGACGAAAACGACCTCACGCCTATTGAGGCTGCATTCGATAGAGCGTTAGCCTCAGATGACTACTTAGAGGCAGACACAGCAAGCGAAGCCGTGGCGGCTGTTGAAGTCGTAGCCAAGCTGCTAGGCAAAGGCACTCAGACGGATGCGTATACTGCAGAAGTCGACAGATGGGTCGAAGCGACATCGGCGCGGCCCGACGCCGGCCTGCGCGCTAAAGCGCTACAAGTGCTGGATCGAGTTGTCCAGGATGACTGCGAGCTGAAGGAGCTATGGGAAGACGATCCACAGTGGCAAGAATCGATCTCTGAACTGCGTCATGCAGTGAATGACCAATAAACTGCGGGACCGACCACCACTGATGTGGCACCGGTGTATTCCCCTCATAGAGCTTCCAGGGACGTAGTCTGATTTTGTTTCTTCTGATACTCGCTGGTGGCGGACTAGTTTTAGTTGTGGCCAGGGCCAGCAGAAGGCGCTATGAGCAACAGCACGGGAAGGCCTCTTGCCGGGAAAAACTGCGGTTTGCGGCAATATTCTTAGCTGTGTTGGGAGGGATGCTTACTACTGTGAAATTTGTCCCAGTGGTTGGCGCGGTGGTTGTCGTTACTGTACTGCTCTTTGCTCAGCTCGGTATCAGAAGTAGAGCGCCAGGGCTGTATAGGGATGTGGAGTTTTCCGCGATCTTGAGCGCCTTCATATCGATATTTGCACTGCCTCTGTTCCACGGGATATTACAGCCGTAACCGCAGAAACGGGAGAATCACGGCTCTTTACGAGTTCGAACTTTTTGCCGACTACTTCCAGCTGTATTTGATGGACGAGACTGCGGAGAACGATACCTCGGAGATCTGGTCCCATCAGGCCCTGGACGCAAAGCTCGCAGTTTTGGAGAACACCCTCGCAGTTGGTACATTCCGAAACGTAGACGTCGAATTCGAGGTGGAGATTCTCCAGGACGAGCCTACCATCAACCTCGATGAGTGGGATCACGCCTCACTTGGCTATGTGAGCTTCCCTTCGGGCAAGTGCGCAGTGTTCGGGTGCACAGATTATTTACCCGATGCCAGACGAGTTGAGCTACCCAGTGGAGAGTCGAGTCTTTGACGGTGCACGGTGCAGAAACGTGCCTGGACTTGGTGCGCGTTAGGAGTCAGATGAGTTATCGAATTTGCGAAGTCAGTGAAAGCGAAAAGGAAAGCTTAGCTCAGCTGCGAGTCTCCGCTATGCGAGACAGCTTAGTGGCAGTGGGTCGATTTGATCCCGATCGCGCTCGCAGCAGGTTTATCGAGGGATTTGATGTCGCAGCCACCCGGAAAATCGAAGTTGCCGGTGAAATGGCCGGCTTCTATGTGCTGAAAGATCGAGGAAGTCACCTCTGCCTGGAGCATCTTTACATTGAACCGTCCTATCAAGGAAAAGGGTTGGGCTCGTCTGTGTTGGCGTCGCTTCTCGATCAGGCGCGAGTGCAGTGCCTGCCGGTGCGGCTAGGCGCCTTGCGCAATAGTAGATCTAATCAGTTCTATGTTGCTAATGGCTTCGTGCAAACGCATGAAGAGGAGTGGGATATATACTATGAGTTCCGACATGGCTGACCATGCAATGAAAAGGGAACGCTCATGCACGTAAATGTTGCCCGCTATGGAATAATTTTAAACACCGAGAATTTCGAGGAGTGCGTTGCGTTCTACCGAGATCTCTTTGGTTTGCGTCAGCTATTCGAGAAAGACGAGGATGGTTTCAAGCTAACCTGCCTTGAGTATGGCGATGGTTATCTGATGGTTGAGCAAGGCGGAAAATCGAAAGACGGCGTCAAGTTACCGGAGGAAGGTAGCTTCAAATTGCGATTCAATGTGGATGACCTGGAGGAGGCCCTAGGCGAGATTCGGTCGTGGGGCATCCAAGCTTCCATCACGGAAAACGCCTGGGGCAGGACTATCAATGTCAGCGACCCCGATGGCAACCGAGTAGGTGTCAGGGAGGAATCTGGATTTGTCCGGCAGATCAATGTTTAACAAGCCGTCCGCTCCCGGGTGCAAGCAGGTAAACTTCAGTCTCGCGGGACCACAGTGGTGACCTACGGTGCTGGTAGCTCCACACGTGAGCGTTCTTTTTGCCGTGATACATAGAAGCTGAGCTAAAAGGATTCATAGATGGAAAGCCGTGTTCCATTGCCGACGGACAACATATTCAAATTCTACGCGCTCTTCGGCCTACTCTTAGTAATATTTGGCATTGGATCGACGGTGTATGTGAACCAGGCAACGAACGATTTAGTGTTCAACATCGCTGTGGAGTACGAAACGCTAAAAGCCGACCCTATGCGTTCTGTATCACACGAAGCCAATTTTCAGGTGCTGAAACGAAGACTTGAAATCGCCAAACAAAACAACGGTGCATTTTTTACTGGTTTAAGCGTCGTTATTGCCATAGGCATTTTCATGATGTGGTACGGATTCAAGAAGTGGCATACAGAAGTGCAACCCGTTCAAGATGAAATGGCACGATTGAGTCTTAAAAGGCTACGCCGAGAACTGGGCGAAGATGAGAGCGTTTAACAATGTCATCGAGCGTCGCCAGCCACTGAACTGGCATGTCACCAGAGCATGAAACGCATCAAGCTATGGGCGTTGCTTTCTCTTCTGCTGGCCGGCTGCTATCCCATCAACAAAACCTTGCAGCCTTCTTCCAAGGTTCTGGTAGTTGATCAGTCGGGCCAGCCGGTAGCGGGGGCGACAGTCATGCTGATTACCAACGCGTACATTGGTGAGACAACCAGAATGCAGGTCTCTAGCGGTCCTACCGGAGAGGCGTATTTTCCGGGTATAAGCGAGTGGAGAGTCGAGACCTTGACGATTCATGGTGCCGAGAATTATTTCTGGACGTGGTGCGTAGAAAAAGCTGGCTACGGAACCTATTTGACAGAGAACGCTGATCGGGATGAGTTCAAAGACGATATTGTTGTGACTCTTGAACCTGGACTGAGCACTGAGTGTCCACCACAGGGGTCGTGGCAATAGCCATAGCAGAGCCATGCCAACTATTCTTACCAAGCTCTTTGCCGCTCTGGGATTTCTCACGCTTCTCGTGCTTCTGGCAGGTGCCGCTATGTTCCTCAGTAGCGGCGATAACGAGGTTGTCATCGAACAATCACTGCCTTCACCTGACCAGCGCCACACAGCAACCATCTATAGAAACTCGGGTGGCGGGGCCGCGGGCTGGTGCTCAATACATGTCGCGATAACCTACGGCCTGGCCCCCTTCTCCCCCACCGCTGACAACGGGTTACCAATGGACGGCGTTTACAGCGGAAATTGTGGTATCACACCTCAACTAGAATGGTCCGCGCCGACCGTGCTACAAATCACTCTCCCCGCATTCATCAACGATGACTGGTCGTCGGCCTCAGTAAAAGGGACTGGTGCCTCAGGCGACGTTGCTGTGCGATTCGTTTTCCTGCATACCGAGTGAATCCGGCTGCACTCATAATCGGTTAAACCAGCTCTTTCAATGTCCCCGCTACTCACCGTTACAAGTACTACTCAAACAACAGCAAAGCTTCACACTGTCCCACTCGATTCAGCTGGACTGACCGGGGATACTGGTCGACCCCTCGGCCTCCACCTAGCCAATAGCTTTTCAGAGGGTGCATCCGGTAAAAGCTCGAAGGGTTAGATCTCACCGATAAAAATGACCCAGCCGTTTGAGCAATCCAAGTCAATCAACGCAAACACCATAACGAGTTCCCATGAGCGAAAAATACGTACGATTCAGCTGTGTATTTGATCAAGACGCCTCAGCAAAGAGGTTTGCCGATAGCCTGCATCCGCTGAATGAGGACCTTGGTGCGGAGTTCGATGCGCGAATGAAAGAGCTGGGTGTCCGGCCGGTCATCAAGAAGTTTGCCGAGAGCTGTGTTATTGAGCACACCGCTATCACCAACAATTTTGTCGAGATAAACTTTCAAACAAGCTACGAAGACAAGTTTCCGTCAACTTTCGTCAAAGATCTTGCTGCGCTCGGTGCTTACCTTACCGTCACCACAACTGATTCCGACTACGGCTCCAGCACCAGTTTCTTCTACAACGGCGTCAAGACCAAAAAGAAAGATCTTGAGAGCGTACTGAGCGCTCTTCCGGCTGAACAGGCCTTCGTTATGAGCTTCGCAATGGGTGAAGCTGAAATAAAGCGACAACTCAAAGCAATAGGCGGCCCAGGGACTAAGGTCATGGGCGTTCCTGCGTTTTTCTATCTTCCTCAGTACGTCGAGGACGAGACCCTTACGGGCTGCCTGAAACAGGTTGATATTAACAGTGTTAGCAGCGTCACCGGTGGCAACGCGCTTCATTACCTGCTCAGTAAACCCGACTTTGAGGACCGCGTAAGTCTCCAGGCGTTGTTGGAAGCTGGCATAAATGTAAATCATGCCGACCATCGTGGTCAGACTCCCCTCATAGTGGCGTGCAAAATATTTGGATGGGCCGAATTTTTATTGGCTGTCGAAGGTATCGATACTCGTGCGCGTGACAATCAGGATATGGAGGCAATACACCATCTTTGCTTTCATAAGCTGGGCAAGTCCGAGGCGGAAAATCTCGTTGATCTCTTCAAGAAGAACAACGCGGACCTGGATGCATCAAGCCCGCACGGAAGTCCGGCCTGGATTGCCGCAAAGCATTCACCAAATCTCTTCATGGCACTGTCTAGTGCTGGAGCCCGACCTGTTGCTCCAGCGGGAGCGTATGGAGACGACATTTTCAGCAGGTTGATGACAGCAGCAGAACATCAAGATGAGCATTCCCTCGCAACCGATTTAGCTCACCTTGCAGAAGAGGCGCTTTCGCACGAACAGATGATCGAGTTGTTCAAGGCCGCTTGCAAGCAGCGGAGTTCAGCGATTTTCCGGACCCTAGCAAAGCATTCGCGTTTTGCTCCAAAGGCTTTCTCAGCTGAAGGAGGTAGCCTCTACCAGCTTCTTGACCTCAATGAGCAATACGAGTACCGGATAGATGAGGCTGTCGATATCGCCATCCAACTGGTCGCGAATGAAGATCCTAACGTTTTGCAGGAGAATGTCGGAAATCTGGACGTGAACACCTTTCTACGACGAGCGGGTAATAGAGCGATCTTACTGCTAGAAAAGCTGAATGCTTTGGGCATATCGTTCCAACGCTTCGTCTTGCACTGTCAAGTACTGGAAACGCGGAAAGATCAAATATCCAAGAGAGAGTTCCTGGAAGAGCTTCTGCCTTATCGCTTTGATATGACAAGCTGTATCAAAGATCGTGAGGCCCGCTGGACTTACCAGATTACTCAAGATGATATCGGTTTAGCTTTAGCACTTCTTGAACACTCAAAGGAGGTTCCGAGCTGGTCACTGCTGGGGGCGACCTGGCAGCAGAGTCTGAAGAGCCACCAGTTCACGGAGTTCTTAGCGTATCTGGAATCGATAGATCTGAAGCAGTTAAGGACCCAAGCTACGCCTGTTCATGATTTCGATAAAAATACCGTCTCATATTTGTGGAGAAAATTACTCGAAGCATCAACGAGTCTCGACGACGGAGAGCTCAGCAATCTCTTTGCCCAGCTTTCGCAACTAGCGCCCGCTTCAAACCTGAAACAGGAACTTGAGTGGATGATCGAGTGGCCTGTCTTCAGTGCTCCCGAAAAGCTGCGTCTGTCGAACGCTGTAAACATGAGCATTACCGCCTAAAAAAATGGCGGTGTCTTTCGCATCTGCGCCGACCAGCCTTCTGGTATGGGCTCCTCCGGAGCCTTCCGCTATGCCAGCGATCTGGTTCACCATATCCGCGAGCATAGCGGCCAGCATTTTCTGATCGAAGTCGCGGCCTACCCTGAGTTTCATCCTCAGGCATCATCGGCGAGCGAGGACTTCGATCTCTTCAAGCAAAAGGTCGAGTGTGGTGCCAACAGCGCTATCACCCAGTATTTCTACAATATCGACGCCTATTTCAGTTTCATCGACGAGTGCGAGAAACAGGGCATCGATATCCCGGTGGTGCCAAGCATCATGCCGATCACCAACTATTCCAAGCTCGCCCGCTTCAGCGACATGTGTGGTGCTGAGATTCCTCGGTGGATTCGCTGGAAGCTGGAGGGCTATGGCGACGATAGCGAGAGCATCATACAGCTCGGCGAAGAGGTCGTGAGCAGTTTGTGCGAGCGGTTGATTCAGGCTGGTGCGCCTGGGTTGCATTTTTATACCCTGAACCAGTCTGCGCCTAGTTTGGCGATTTGGGATAATTTGGGGTTGAAGTCGCCGATTGAGTTTTAGTTTGGGCTGAAGAGTCTGTCAGACTCTTCGTTTGGCTCGCCTAGAGGCTACAGTGACGGCGCCAGCTCGATTGCTTTGCTCTCGCTCTGCATATCTTATTTGCTACGAAATCCGTTGAACGGGCGCGATCTGTCGGACCGTTCGAGGTGAAACAGACCCTTTAGCCCATAATTCCAAACACCGCTGATATGGCACTGTGCTCGTAGTGCATTCGCAAGGGCAGTAGATATCCGCAAGAGCAGAAATTACTCTTGCGAAAACAGCATCCTGCATGCTTTAGTGGGGCGATCGGCGAGCCTTTAAGCCACGGGACTTCTGCCATTGCCCGCACATCTTGTGTGGAAAATCTCGGACACGGATGCGGCACGACTCTCGCCTGCTGACTGTTGTCGAAAGGTTTTTGCAGCATTGGCAGACCTCCAGGGAATGCGCGCTGGGACGTAGGAGGCGCGCTACATATTAAGCTGCTAGGAAGAATAAGAATGGATTTTCCAACTGGGGGGATTTTTGGTCTCTTACGCATTTTATTCAAACCGATCATAGATTACTTTGAGAGGCTGCTTTTCTATAGGGCATATCTAATCTCAACTCTGCATCACAGCTACAGAGAAGCATTCGACACATGCCCTGAAAAGCTAACTGATGGCATAGAATACAGAATATTCTGGGAGCCGTATTACCTCAGAAAGAGATTAGTCACGCCGATGATTTGGTTGAGATCAACAAATGGCGCTAAGTTCCATAAGATCGTTTTAACTGCCACTGCATCAAATAGAAAAATAAAATATCAAGACACTATCACCGTTCACGGCTTGGATGACACTCCCATCCAATTAGCTCTTACGAGTATTCCTTTTAGAGAACTGAAGTTTGATGGCAATATAGTTTATACGCCATATGATCGTATCACGACTGAAATACTAGAATTACATGGGCCTGATGAATGTCGAATTAATATTATGTATCCAATTAAAAAGTGCCTGCAACCATTTGATAATTTGGAAGTGGATATGGGGCTGAGAAAGGGATATGTAGAAAAGTGGGGAGAGATATTTAATCTAGAGCTAATCGAAGTCGAGGTTACAGAAGAGAGAATAAGATTGATGGGTTCAACGTTTGGAAAACTGAGACCGATAGACCGTCTGAAAGCAAAATTATTCTCACCCAACTGGGTTGTGAAATCTATATCCTGGTCAAAGAACGTGATTTTCGCCAAACAACTTACCTCTGAATTCGTTAAATATCGAAAAGAACTTGAAGAAAGTAATAAATGGCAACAGAAAACTCGTAACTCCGACGCTGCCTAACAAAGTGACAATAATGCCTCTTGCCCTCTTGGTGTGGTGGCCGTATATGGGAGGCAAAAGGTATTTTCAGCGACTCGGCAGATCAACTCTTGTGGTGACAGAAATGGAAAACTTTTTCTCGACTTACACGCGTCCGCTATCAACCGCAAATCGAAGCCGAAGCCGAATTTTATCTATTTGACTAAGATGCGGAGTCAATTCTATAATCTTAAGACCAGTGACTAGGAGAAGCTCCAGTCGTAAAGCTGGTCCCTAGACGCCTTAAGTCGATTTTCTCCTGTCCATGCCTTCCGATACGGAAGGCGGGATAGTTGAAAAACTGCTAACGCGCCCGCTGCCTCTCCCCTCTCTGGCCTGATCTGCGATTGTACTCTTCCTCCTTGTTCATCCATGGCACGGTAATCGTTCATAACATAAACTAAAGAACTTTTAGCTGAGTGTGGTTTCGCATGGACAGTAGAACATTTGAAAACGCTTTCAACGCCGTGTTTCACGACAGCAAAGCATTTGCAGACTTCCTATCGTTCGACTCAGATGATGGAGCCCAAATATTCGAGGCCAACGGCAGGAGGCTCGTCAAGACAACCCCTAAGCTTAAAAGCTATTTGCGTTTTATCGACCGAGTGATTTTTCGACACCTAGCGAAGGATGATGACGTCGTACATTCGTTTATCAAAGGGAAGAGTACGTTGAGCGCAGTACAGGCTCACGCAGATAGCAAATATTTTTTTCTTACTGATATAAGCCAGTTTTATCAGAATATAGGATCTAATGATGTTTCGAGAATATTGTTCCGAGACATGGGTTTGATACCTATTTCAGATATTGAAAAATATATTCGGTTTCTGGTTAAATATACAACGATTGGAGGATCGATCCCTGTCGGATTCCCCACATCGCCGAGCTTAAGCAATTCTTTTCTGTTGGAATTTGACAGGTCTCTAAAGTGCTATTGTACTGATCAGTCACTTATATACACGCGCTACGCCGATGATATAATAATTTCTGGACATAGGCATGAGCAGTTAGCCGATCTGAAAGACACAACACAAAAGTACCTTGAAGAATTCGCTTCCAAAAAGATGCGAATCAATGATCGAAAAACATTCATCACAAAGTCTGGCAACAAAGTTAAAATACTTGGCCTAGTTCTATTACCGAATGGGAGGATCACTCTCGATAGAAAATATAAGAAAAAGCTTGAGCTATTGCTACACTTTTTCACTAGCGACAAAAATAAGTTTCATGACTTTCTCGATCAAGAGCTAGAAGGGAAAGAACATTCTCTTTTTGGCCTGCTACATTACGCCAAGTCTATAGATCCACACTATCTTCAGAAACTTCAAAGAAAATATGGCGTTCACGCACTGAGGTATCTTATGGAGGACCGATGGAATGATCCGCGATAAGATAGTTCTCGAGAACATCAAGGGTATATCGAGGCTCTGCGTAGAGTTCGAATTTTCCGAAAGTAACTTTCTAGTCATTACTGGAAAGAATGGATCAGGTAAGACCTCGCTGGTCAAAGCCTATCACTTACTTAAAGACCCTCAGATATTCTCTAAATCATCTGGGCTAAATGCTATTCGAGCCGACAGTAGGGTAATTTTCGATCTTGACGGATTTCCGCCGTTTGAATTTTTCTTTAATAAAAAAGTTGGTGCGCTCGATAGCAGAAACGTATTACCAACACAAAATCAAATCGTTGCTGAACTACCTGTACCATTTGGTGAGCGATTTAGTCAGTTCTCTCTCATAGCGAAGCACGACTCAGAAATCAGAATGAACATAGCTGCTTCGCAGTATCGTCGAGCTACTGAATTAATACAATTTTTGGCGGATGTCTACTCGGCCGGTAAATTCGATGACCTAAAGGTTACGCGAGTAAATAGAACTGACTTTTATTTCTTATTGAGGGAGAACGATTTTTATACCAGAGAAGATCACTTCAGCTCTGGGGAATACTTTCTCATTCAGCTCTTTCGGTTGATAACATCCGGAGCGAAGCTAATCTTGATCGATGAAGTTGATGTCGCTCTTGATGCTGCTGCCCAAGTTAAGCTTTATGCGGCCGTGAAGCCCCTTCTTCGTCGATTTGGGGCGCGTCTGAGTGTTATTTCACACTCCCTCGCATTCATGAGCACCGTAGAAGAAGGCGGCCTTTACTATCTCGAAGAGATCGACGGCGGTATCGTGTTACAAATGCGGTCATTCGGCTATATCAAGTCAGATTTATATGGCTTTTCTGGTTATGAGCGCTATGTACTCACGGAAGATGAAGTTCTGGAAGGTTTCTTAGAGTATCTAATCGTGAGATACTCTATCCAGTCGTATTACCGGTTCGTTACTATCGGTGTAGGCGGAGTAAATCAGCTAATAATGATCGTTGAAAAGAATGACAGATCTCCGGTGTTTTCAGAATCCGCGAATGTTCTTTGTGTAGTCGACAAAGACTCTAAAGAAATTTTTGCTAGAGACTACTGTGGCCCAACCCAAGTTTCATTCTCTCCCGTCTCTGATATCGAGAGATATATATTCACCAAGAGAGCTGGTCTATTTCCGGATATACCACTTCCTTTGTATCGTGAATCTACAAACGAAAAAAAAGCTTCCAAAAGTTATTGGAGGTATTTGACGGTTGACCATGCCATCGGCAAAAACGAAATTTACAAAGCCTTAGTCGACAGTGAACCCAGTCTCTCATTAGAGCTTGCCGACAGCTTACGTCATTTCCTTTCACCGATGTCCACTTAGGTTTTCTAACTGCGCCATATACCGTTCGACAGCTTACCTCCGACTTTACTTAATTTCTCCCCCCAGCCCAAATAGGGATTCCGGTCTTTATGAAGAGCGGTAGCCAATCGTGGTCTCTGTGAAAGTTGGTCAAGCTGTAATCACTCCCTCCTTCGCACCCACTCTATCGCCATTAATTCAGTAGAGCATTTCTAGCAATTAGAGTGGCCCCTTACAGATCACGCCTTTGGGGCTGTTCCCGTATGACCAGTATCTATCACCCCTAAACCGAGACAGTTAATCACCCTCATCTCAATCCCAAATAAATATGCTCCCCATCTATACAGCCCACCCACCCCTCTTCCTGCTGAAGCCCCACCAACTTCACCAGCCAAGAAGGCGGGTCGCCATGGCACTCACCATTCGCCTCGTCGATGCATTCACGGACGGACTCTTTAAAGCCAATCCAGCCGCAGCAATCGTTCTTGAGCGCTGGCTCAGCAATGAGCTCATACAGTAACTCGCAGAACGCGATCCCGGGCTTGCCCCTGCCGGTAGTACGTTAGTAAAGCGCTCGTGCCGCGATAGTACTTCAGCAGCGCTCCTCATCTCTCTGATCGTGCACTATTTGCGCAGAGCGTACCTGAGATGGGGGCAGCGAAGCAAAAGCTGCTCATCCAGCAGGTATCCTCTAGCACGGACGATTCGCTGAGGCCTTAGAGCGATGGTACCTGCTGTAACTATCTGATACTGACCGAACCTGTGGTGGATTGATTTGAGGTCGGTTTCAGGTCATCTCGAAAGGACGCACGCAAGTGGGTGCCGGACTTGGCGGTACCTGCATTAGTGTAGTGAGCTTGAGCGGGCGTCTTGAAACGACCGCCCGTCACGACGAACAGCTATAGTGAGACGACCCACCAAGCTCAAAAAGCGCCGACGGCTTCAGCCTGTAGTATTTCTCCGCTACGTCCTCCGATTGCTCGGCGTATGGCTGCGTCATCACCTCTTGCAGTTCTCGCAGCAAGGCGTAATTACCTGCCGCCGCTTGCTGATAAGCAGGCACAACGAACCACTCCCTCAGGCTGTACTTCGGGTTGATAAGCTTCATCTGACTGGACAGCTGCTCACGCGTGCCAGGTCGAGTGTGCGACTTCCATTTTGCGAGCCACGCTGACCAGCGCTGGTCCAGCCCTTCGGGGTCTGAAGCACAGGACAGGCCCTTGTAGAAGCTCTTCTCGAGGGGCCCGATGTCGTCGGGCAAGTGCGACAGCTCTCGGAAGAACATGGTGTAGTCGACGCGCGTTTCCACCATCAGCGATGCCAGCTCGCGGAACAAATCCGCATCAAAAGCATCAAGTCCGAGTTTGGCCGCCCACATCTGCTCCATTTGGGCTTGCATCACCTTGGGGAAATCACTATGAATCTCCTCCAACTGCCGCAGACAGTCTGGATGCCCTGCCAACAAGGGTCGAACCGCCGAACAAAACGAGCCGAAGTTGCGTTCTGCCGCTGCTGGCTGATTGAAGAACGCAAAGTGCTGCCCGCCACCGGTCCATGGTTGGTACTGCGGATCAAACACATCGCAGAATCCGAAGGGTCCATAGTCGAGGGTAAAGCCGCCCGCCGCACAATTGTCGCTGTTGAAGTTACCCTGGCAGTAGCCCACACGGATCCAGTTCGCTATAAGCGAGGTCAGTCGGTTGCGGAACTCACCTGCAAGCACCACCACTTTTTCGGCGGTGGCCAGTGACTTGTCGATAGCGTCACCGTACTCACGATCGATCAGGTGCAGGACAAGCTTCTCGAGCTCCGCCATCGCCTGCGGGTGCTCCTGCTTGCGGGCGCGGCGACCAAAGAGCTCGAGCTGCCCTACCCGAATGAACGACGGCGCGACACGGGTAGAGATGGCAACGGGATCGGACACCATCACATCCGGATCTACTGAGCGTGAGCCCTCTGAATACCATGGGCGCCGGACTTTCTCGGTAAGCGACACGTACAGGCTCAGGGACCGTGACGTGGGCACGCCGAGCGCGTGCATGTGCTCCTGGGCCAGGAACTCCCGCACACTGGACCGCAGAACGGCCCGGCCGTCCCCGCCGCGGCAGTAGGGTGTTCGCCCTGCCCCTTTCAACTGCATTTCCCAGCGTTGACCGTTGATGACGGCTTCCAGCACAGATATCGCGCGACCGTCGCCGTAGCCATTGCCGGTCTGGAACGGGCATTGCTGGTAGAACTCGGTGCCGTAGATAGAGAGCGCGTAGCCAGTCGCCCACCCGACCTTGCGCAGAGGCTCCGGAACCCGAGATAAGTCGCCGGAGAACATACGGACAAAGTCGTCTGACTGCGCCAGGCTGTCGGCGAAACCCAGTTCGTGAAACAGATTTTTCCCATGCGCGACGTATTCGGGGTTTTCCAGAGGCGTGGGACTCACCGGCACATAATGCCCCGAATAGACTTGTCTTGGCGCGTGGTCGACGCCGCTTGCTCTCCCCTCAGGATCGCTGTTGAGCGTGTCCATGAGTGAATAGTCTGCCAACTGTGCGAGATCGCCGAGGGTCGCTACAGTGGTGGGCGTTTCCCGGTGACGTCGCGTTGTCATGGGGGCTCCTCATGGGTTGGTGATGATGGGCAATAGTGTGAGTGTGCATCAAGTTAGAGGTTGTACGTGAGGAGACGCAGAACGTGTCGTCCTGGACCGCCGTGGCCTGCTTTATCAGGGTCGGCTCAATAGCGTTCCTCGTCTCTCAGACCCCGAACTGTTTGTGCAGAGCATTCCTGAGATGGGGGCAGCGAAGCCCGGAGCTTTGAGCGATCTGGAAACTGCACGCTTTCCGGAGCCGCAGCGATCAAACGTGCAGCCGGTTTGCCGTGGCGAAGGATAATAAACTCCTCGCCAGTCGCTACGTCGTCCAACAAACTGGGAAGTCTCTCCTGTGCGTCCCGGACACTGATCCGTTGCATAACCTGAACCTCAATGCATACACAATAGTCATACCACTGCCAGAGCCGTCGAACAGATCTACCGTTAAAAGAACAGGCTTGGGCTGATATGGAAACGATCAGACAAAGCCTTGATGTGATTTTTGTTGAGGCTACGCTCACCAGAAAGAACTCGAGATACCATAGACTTCGACCCGATCTCAGGGAGGTCGGCAGTACCCAAGTTATGTTGATCCATCAAGAGGCGAAGCATTGCCTACTCAGATGGCTGAGCCATGGCGCGCTGTTCAAATGCTGCAAGCTCGGGAACTTTGTTCTCGTAAGATTCGATGGCTCGGCTGAGCAATTCGATGACACCATTGAGCGGGTCGTCCTGGGAGTCCTCAGCTTCTTCCAGAAAAGACTCGATCAGCTCCAGAGCTTCTTCATAATGGTGCTCATCCATGATATGCAGATAGGGAGCCGCAACTTGAGCGAAGCTGTGGCAAGCATCTTTGAATGCAACGGCTGTCATTTCAGTTCTCCTCTTGCATAGCGTTTGCATAATTTGCGTAGGCGGCTGAGCGCCAGAGCGCCTCACGTGTCGTCTCCCAACAGACCCCGCCAAGGGTCGTCTGCGAAAAACGGTGTTGCCTCAGCAACCTGACTCGTTTCGCGTGTCCTCTTCTCGAGTAGTGCTTGTACTGCATCAAGATGCTCGTCAGGTATGAGCAACAGTGAACTATTCAGCCCCTTGGCAATAAGCTCAAGCGTATCCAGCCGCGGGTTGCCCTGGCTCTCTAGACGCTGATACTGCTGTCGAGATATACCCACCCGCAGATACATATCCGCCTGGCGGAGACCTAGCGCTTTTCGTCGGCGCTTGATCGCAGCTAGAAGGGCTCGCATGAGGTCACCATATAAGTTGCTTTTTAATTTACAAGCAACATTTTAGTTGCTATTCGCAAATAAAAGCAACTTTTATGCTTCTTCATGCGGCACTAACCTCTCAATTCGCACCAGACAGTGTTTCCCACCAGCGAGCTGGAGGCGCTGGGTCTGGGCTTTGTATCTTCACTGGCTGGCCTATGAGCGGAGTCGATAAAAGCCAATCTTTCCCACGACTGGCAGCCATCAGACGTTTGAAAGGGTCATCCCAGCTATGGAAGGCGATCGAAAACTTGCCAATGTGAGCAGGTATCAACACTTTGGCATTCAGATCCTCCATTGCTTGCGCTGCATCCTCGGGCATCATGTGAACATGCCTCCATTGCTCGTCGTATTGCCCAGAATCAAGCAACGCCAGGTCAAAGCCGCCAAACCGCTCACCGATGGCTTTGAAATGGCTACCGTAGCCGCTGTCTCCGCTGAAGAAGACTTTGCTGTTACTTGACTCGAGTGCAAAACTCACCCAGAGGCTCTGGTTCTTCACCAGCCCGCGGCCTGAATAATGGCGAGCCGGCAGAACATGGAGCGCGAGATCATCATCGACATTGAAGGTGGTCTCCCATTCAGCCTCATTGATCTGATCTTCTCTGAAGCCCCACGCTCGAAAATGTTCTCCAACGCCGATGCCGACTATGACCTCGTCAATGCGATCTTTCAGAGCCAGCATCGTCGGGTAATCCAGGTGATCCCAGTGGTCATGGGAAATCAGCAGGTAATCTACATCTGGAATATCATGGGCGTCGAAAGGGCTTGAACCCTTGAAGGCCTCATTCGTCATGGGCACAGGCGAGGCGTTCTTGCTCAACACCGGATCGATCAGGATTCTCTTGCCAGCAAGCTGGATAAAAAAGGACGAATGGCCCAGCCAGACAACGACATCTGTATCTCGATCCAGGCTATGCAGATCAGTGACAACCACCGGCACACTGCCTGGCGGGGTCTTGCCCTCAGTGGTCGCCAGCAGCATATCGATCCAGCCCTTTTGTTCACCCGCATCAAGTGTCGGCTCAGGGTTCGGTTGAAGGTTCTGGAACTGCCCGTCAATGTAGTTAGACGATTTGCTCAATCTCTCTGCGCTCGAAATGGCTCCGAACATCGGCAGCTGGAGAAAGGCGTACCCGCTGATGCCCAGTGAAGCGACGAGCACACCTGTGACGCCGAAGAATTTTTTCAATGTCATACCAGCTGGTCACCAACCGGAAGACGCCGAATTCGTTTCCCCGTCGCGGCAAAAATGGCATTGCAGAGCGCAGGAGCCATCGGTGGAAGGCCAGGCTCCCCCACGCCGCCCATCGCTATTTCCGGATCGTCGTTGATCAGGTGCACCCGTATCACGCGGGGCGCATGGCGCATGCGAGCCAGCTCATACTGGTGGAAGTTATCCTGCTGAACACGGCCTTCGGAAAAAGTGATTTCGTTCTGTAATGCAATACCGATTCCCATCACGCAGGAGCCCTCCATCTGCGAGCGTATGCGTTCCGGGTTGACTTGCGGGCCGCAGTCGAAGGCAATGTCCGCGCTGTGGATGATGACTTCGCCGCCGTCTCTGACCTCGACATCGAATACGACCGCCGTATAGGCGACGAAACTATGGTGCACGGCCAGACCGAGACCGCGCCCTTTCGGCAGTTTTTTGCCCCAACCGGCTTCAGCGGTTGCTTTCTTCACGACTTCTCGAAGGCGGCCAACATCGATGGGATAAAGGTCTGGATTCTCGCCGTAGTTCCACTCTTCGTTGATCGAACGAGGATCGATCTGCCTGGCGGGGCCGAGCAGCTCCAGCAGATAGTCTCTGTGGTCTCGACCCGCTGCTGCAGCCATTTCGGCAGCGAAGCTCTGAATAGCAAAGGCGTGCGGTAAATTGTAAACCGCCCGGAACCAGCCAATGCGCACATGAGCCGGAGCCGGCGGGTTTTCGAGCTGAACAGCCGGTATGTTGAACGGCAATGTCCTGAACCCCATTCCCAGCTCAAACTGAGCTTTCTCCTTGATCCCCTTTTCAAACAGCGAGCTGATGCTGGGTGATAGCGTTCGGTGACGCCAGCCAATGGCTTTGCCCTTGTCATCAAGGCCAGCTTCGAGGCGATCTACCGACAGCGCGTGGAAGTAAGAGTGATGCAGGTCATCTTCACGGGTCCATTGCACGCGAACGGCGCGTCCTGGGAAAGCCTTTGCGAGGTCTATCGCTTCAAATGCGAAATCTGGTTTGGATTTGCGCCCGAAACCACCACCGAGCAGCGTGACATGCACCGTCACCGCATCAGGCTTCAGGTTGAGACGTTGGGCAATGCTCTCGCGAGCCGCGTGCGGATTCTGCAGCGGCGCCCAGACTTCAGCACGGCCATCAGAGACGCGTGCGATGGCGACAGGTGGCTCCATTGGCGCCTGTGCCATGTGTGGCATGTAGTAGACTGCCTCAACCCGGGTTTTAGCTTTGCTAAGGGCTGCTTCGATATCGCCCTCTGAGCGGATGACTTCTCCGGGCGTTTTGGAGCGCTCGATCAACTTCTCGGTGAACGCACTGGTATCATAATCGGCGTTGTCGCCAGCGGGACCATTATCCCATTCTATCTTCAACGCGGCGCGCCCCTGGATGGCCGCCCAGGTGTTCTCCGCCACAACAGCGACCCCGCCCAGCGGCTCGAACCCGCCAGGCTCCTTGATGCCGTCGAACGTGCGTATATCCACAACCCCAGGCACCTTCATGGCTTCAGACTTATCGAGACTGCCAACCTTGGCGCCATACACTGGGGGACGGGCGAACACGGCGTACAGCATGTTCTCGAAACCAACGTCCGCACCGAATATTGCCTTTCCGGACACAATATCGCGGCCGTCTATCGCCAGCGGACGTTGTACCTTGTCACCGGTCACGTCTCCATGAGGGCCGTATTGTTTTCCGATATAGCGGAAATCCTCTTTCGACTTGAGCTTGAGCGATGCGCGGTTCGGCACGGGAAGCTCGCGCGCAGCCTGTGCAAGCGCGCCGAAGCCAAGTTCTCTTCCTGATGGTTTGTGCACGACCACGTGCACGCCGGCCTGACACTCATCCTCAGGTACATCCCACTGCTGTGCAGCAGCCTGTTCCAGCATTGTTCGCGCCCCCGCGGCAGCGCGCCGGAACGGTTCAAACCAATGGCGCATACTGCGCGAACCGTCGGTATTCTGATCGCCATATTTTTCGTGGTTGCCTGGCGCCTGTTCAACGTTTACCCGTTGCCAGTCAGCTCCGAGCTCATCGGCAGCGACCATGGCCAGGCTGGTACGAATGCCCTGTCCCATTTCAGCCCGGTGGTTGATGATGGTCACCAGGCCGTCTTCATCAATGCGGATGAAAACGTTCGGATCATCCACCCAGCCACCAGGCATGGCGTCAGCGCCCCAAGGTTTGGGCTGGTCTTCCTCCTCGCCGAAAGCGAAATCCCATTTGGCAGCAAGCACCAGGGCTGTGCCGGCCGCCAGGCCTTTCAGGACACTTCGACGACTCACATTTTCCAGAATCATGTTATCGACCGGGCTTTTCATACCTGATCCTCCCCTGCGCCGGCAACACGGTGAATGGCCTGGCGTATCCGTGTGTAGGTGCCGCAACGGCACAGGTTGCCACTCATGGCCTCGTCAATCTGCTCGTCGCTGGGATTGGCGTTTTGCTTCAGAAGTCCGGTAGCCGTCATGATCTGGCCGCCCTGACAGAATCCACACTGAGCTACGCCCAGATCGAGCCAGGCTTCCTGCACCTGTTTGCCGACAGGATCCGCCTCGATCGCTTCTATGGTTGTCACAGACTTGCCGGCGGCGCTTGCAACAGGGGTGACACAGGCACGCGTGACCTGGCCGTCCACATGCACCGTGCAAGCGCCGCACATGGAAATGCCACAGCCAAATTTGGTTCCGGTGAGTTTTACGACGTCTCGCAGTGCCCAAAGGAGAGGCAGGTCGGCTGGCACGTCCAGCTCATGCTTTTTACCGTTTATTGTTAGATTTATCATGCTATCTCCTATCGCCGTCGTTATTGGTGAACGTGATCCGCGCAGTACCTGTACCGAGAGCTTGCGCGAGATCACTGGGGTCCTCCACGCGTCCGATACGTGTGTACGAATAAGATGACTCGAAGGTCAGATAAAACAGGACAAGCGTTCGTGATCCGTACAGCATGAGATCACCGTTGCGAATCGTTCCGGGCCTGCTGGCGTTTGTGGGCAGTGACTTTGCCAACTCTGCATGCTTCTCGTTGTTGTTGAGGTCGGGCATCTCGATCGAGAGCGGCAACATCGCGGCGAACTCGTTGGCGGCCTCGGTGTCGGCCAGGGTGACAGCGAAGCGGCGTTCGCCGATGGTCATCCACATACGAGAGTCCTCCGATTGGACAGTGGCCGCCGCCCCGCCCAAAACGAGGCCGCAAAGCAGGCTTGGCACGACTATCTTAAGTACGTGCTTCATAGCTTGTTATCCAGGTGAGCGTTGCGTCCATACTTCTTTTGCAACGGGTAACGCCGAAAACACATTGGGCCAGCCCGCGTAAAAAGCCAGGTGCGTGAGCACTTCAGAGACCTGTGGTTTTGTCAGACCATTGTCCATCGCCTTGCTCAGATGGAACGAAATCTGCTCAACTTTGCCTGAGGCAATAAGCGCACTTACCGTGATCAGACTCCGGTCCCTTGGTGCAAGCCCCGGTCGTAGCCAGAGATCCAGGAAAAGCGCCTCCGTTGTGTAATGCACTACACCGGGCGAGACCTCTGCGTATGTTTCTTCCACAAAGCGTTGACGCTTGGCCTCGGCATCTTTATCAAGTGGCAGCAATGTTGGCGTTTTCGACGGTAGCTGCTCGGGTTTAACACCCCTTGCCTTGAAGATACCGCTTGTGACGACCACTGCGGACATTGCGTTGCCCCAACCAGCGTAGAAAGCCAAATGGGTAATCGTTTCGGAAATTTCCGTTGGCGTCACACCATTATCGAAGGCAAGGTTGATATAGAAGGGCATGTCAGTAACGTGGTTTTGTGCAATCAAAGCGGCGACGGTCACTATGCTCCGGTCGCGTTTTGATAGGCCCTTTCGATTCCAGACTTCTTGCAGCAGGAGGTCTTCGGTGTAGGCCGCCAGCGCTGGTGAAACGGAGGCGATCTGCTCCATTGAGGGCGACGCATTGGGTGAGCTCACGACCTGAGATTTCGCCGGCTCTTCTGCCGTCGCCGTGCCCCAGATACCCAGCGCAAGAAACAAGCATATTTTCAGGAAGGTGTTCATTTTCTCTCTCCGGCCTACTGGGCAGTCGAATCGAGAGAGGCGCCAAGGTATTCCTGATCGGTCACTTGCTCCATCCACTCCACATTTTTCCCATCTTTCAGCTCCTGAATAGCGGTGTGCGTCATGGCAAACTTTGCTGACCCACCGTGCCAGTGCTTGACACCGGGCGGGGTCGATACGACATCACCGACCTTGATTACGATTTTCTTGCCGCCCTCTTGCTGTACCCAACCGATGCCATCGGTCACGATCAAGGTCTGTCCAAGCGGATGGCTATGCCATGCGGATCTGGCCCCAGGGCTGAAACTCACCCTCGCGACAGTGACGCGCGAAGGTTCCTTCGGCATGGCCTGTATGATCACACTGACGGAGCCGGTGAAAAACTCGGCAGGTCCTTCGGAGGTCGTTTGAGATTCAAGGGGAACGACAACCATTTCTGACCGAGCGTTTTCCGCTATTGCGGGGATTGAGACCAGTGCTGTAATGAATGCAGTGGCGGCTAATATCTTCTTCATGACGGTTGCTCCTGAGGCGGCGTAAGCGTCATAGTCGCGCGATTGGCAACAGATGATTAGTGCGTCATGACTGAATGATGTTGTGAGAAGAATTCACAAATGAAGCTGTGGGGTTCGTTTGCTGGGCTTGGAGCGCGTTAGCCGGGATAACGCATGGCATCAACAAAGGCTGAAAACGCGGGAGAGGTTTGTCGTCGGTTCGGGTAGTACAAGTGGAAGCCCTGAAAGTAAGGACACCAGTCGGCCAGGACTTCTTTAAGCCGGCCATCCGCAATATAAGGCGCCGCCAAAGCTTCGGGAACGTAGGCCAGGCCGATCCCATCTATCGCACCATTCATCATATGCATGATGCTGTTGAATATTAATTGCCCCTCGCATTTGACCGTAAATTCCAGGCCGTCCTTTTCAAATTCCCAGGCATAAACTGCACCTGAAGGCCGATGCCTGATATTCACGCAGGCATGTTCAGTCAGCTCATGCGGAGTCTCTGGCGGTGGACATTGCGCAAAATAAGCGGGTGAACCCACCACGGCCAAACGCCAATCCGGGCTGATCCGCGCGGCGATCATATCTTTGCTGATCGCTTCGCCCAGGCGTATTCCCGCATCAAACCGCTCTTCGACAACATTGGTAAAGCCATAGTCCACGAACAGCTCAAGCGTGATGTCCGGATAAGTCTTCAGGAACTCGGCAAGCTTTGGGCGCAAGTAGAGTTCGATGGCATCGTCAGAACAAGTGATGCGAATCGTACCGGCAGGTTTGTCACGCAACTCGCCCAAGGCCTCTACTTCTACGGCGATCTGATCGAACAGCGGCGCAATCGAGCGCATCAAACGTTCGCCCGCTTCGGTCGGTGACACATTGCGCGTGGTGCGCGCGAGCAGGCGAATACCGAGCCGTTCTTCCAAAGCCTTCATGCTATGGCTAAGCGCGGACGGTGTAACCCCCAGCCTTGCCGCTGCCTTGGTAAAGCTTTGATCGCGCGCTACCGCTACAAAGGCTTGCAGGCCATCTATTTTGCTGGTCGCCATAAATGAACTCCGCTCACAAGTACATGAAGATTACACATACTAATAAAACCTGCATGGATTCATCATCATGTATTCGTCCCTAATTTCCAACTTCCGGAACAACACTTGAATTTGTATGACTGCTACCAATGAAACAGCGCCCGCTCACTGGAGCGGCGTGTTCGCAATGAGCCTGTGCGTGTTCACGCTCATTGCATCGGAGTTTATGCCCGTAAGTTTGCTTACGCCGATTGCAAGTGATCTTCAGGTGAGCGAAGGGTTGGTGGGCTACGGTATCGCAATCTCCGGTTTTTTTGCGGTGCTTGCCAGCCTTTCGATTTCCTCGATTGCGAGGACGATGAACCGGAAAACCCTATTGCTGCTACTGACTGCACTTATGGGAGTGTCCGGTTTAATCGTCGGTTTCGCTTCTGGTTATGTCACTTACATGCTTGGCCGCGCATTAATCGGTGTTGTTGTCGGTGGATTCTGGTCCATATCAGCAGCGACCGCCATGCGATTAGTGCCGCCCCACTCCGTACCCAAAGCCTTGGCAATTTTTAACGGTGGCAATGCGCTGGCCACTGTAGTGGCGGCGCCACTAGGCAGTTATCTGGGCGCTATAATCGGATGGCGCGGCGCGTTCTTATGCCTCGTGCCCGCTGCCTTGATTGCGTTGCTTTGGCAATGGATCAGTTTACCGTCCTTGGAGACCCGGCCTCGTACGGCCGGATCCGGCAATGTTTTGAAATTGTTTAAAAGCCGATTGGTAGCATTCGGTATGTTAGCCGTCGGCGCCTTCTTTATGGGACAATTCGTCTTGTTTACCTATGTGCGGCCTTTTCTGGAAACAGCCACTCAAGTGGATGTTTCGACTTTATCGATGATTTTATTAGCCATGGGCATCGCCGGTCTGATCGGCACGGCAATGATTGGCTCTTTTTTAAAGACGGGCATTTACCGCACCCTGATAACTATGCCGCTACTGATGGCTGCTATTGCGCTTGCGCTCATACTCGTCGGCAGCTCGGTCTTCGCAGTTTTTGGACTACTTGCAGTATGGGGATTAGTAGCCACAGCGGCACCGGTCGGCTGGTGGACGTGGCTGGCAACGTCCCTACCGGATAATGCCGAAGCAGGCGGCGGACTCATGGTAGCGGTGATACAACTTTGCATCGCACTCGGCTCAACCATAGGAGGCATGCTGTATGACGGCAGTGGCTATCCCGCTACTTTTGCCGTAAGTGCCGCCTTGCTCGTAGTCGCCAGTGTTCTTGCGTTGTGCACGGCACGTGCAGAGCCGGCAGGGGGTATTTAAATCCCCCTAATCCAGTACACACCTCCCGAGAATTCGACCGGCCTTCTCACGGCTCAAAGCTGTGAGCCGGTTCTGGTATCACCACTATTTGGCACTTCGAGACCAGAACAGATCCTCACTCTCATCTCAATTCCCACCAAAAATACACCCCATCTGTACAGCCCACCTCAACCCTCTTCCTGCTAAAGTCCCACTAACTTCACCAGCAAGGAGGCGGGCCGTCATGGCACTCACCGTACACGTCGTCGCTGCATTCACGGACACACTCTTCAAGGGCAATCCAGCCGCAATCATCATCCTGGAGAGCTGGCTCAGCGATGAGCTCATGCAGTCCATTGCAATAGAAAACAATCTCTCCGAAACGGCGTATGTCGTGAAGTCAGGCGCTGAATACGACATCCGTTGGTTCTCGCCTATCATGGAGATCGCGTTCTGTGGTCACGCGACCCTGGCGGCGGCATCAGTGTTGTTCGGCCTTGATCCCGACCTCCAGTCTGTGACTTTCAGAGCTAAAGCTGTGGGTCAGATCGCGGCAAATAAACTCCCCGAGGGTTTCATTGCCATGGATTTTCCTAACCGAAAGCCGGGTCGTCTTGATGACCTCCCAGAAGCACTGTTGGCTGGCCTGTCGATGAGGCCCCAGGAAGTTTACGTGAGCGATCAGGCCTATTTCGCCGTCTACGAACATGAAGAAGATGTCTTGAACATCAGTCAGGACGTCGAGCAAATTAAACGCCTATACCCTCGGGACGTCATCGTCACCGCGCCAGGCGAGACCACTGATTTTGTCTCTCGTTACTTCTGGCCCGCATCAGGGGGTGAAGAAGACCCCGTCACAGGGTCAGCTCACGCGGGGCTTGCGCCCTTGTGGGCAGACAAGCTGGGACGGGCCGAGCTGACGGCGTTTCAGGCGTCGAAGCGTGGTGGCCATCTGCGGTGCCGCGTTGAGGGGGAACGCGTCGTGGTAGCTGGACAGACGGTGAAGTATCTTGAGGGCGTGATCTTTATTTAGCTCAGGAGGAATTGACCTCAAGGGTATGGTTAAATTCGTCGAATGGCGGGTTGGTGGATACTAGAGCAAGGCATTTGACCCGCGCTTTTGGAAGCTGCCCGCTATGAAGCGTTTGTAAGGCAGCGGTTGGCAGACAAAGCTGGTCTTCTTCCCCCAGAAGAGAGCGGCACTTCGTCTGCTGTATAGCGGAAGCAAAGTTTTAGATGATGGGGTTGCCTTGAAGCGTCTCTGCGAGTGTGGAGCGTCTATCCACGATAACTCTAATTATCAGGAGAACAAGGCCCTTTTCGTTCCCGACGAATCTTGGGAAGCGATGCATGAGGCTATTGGTGCTGGCGCCTTCTCATGGGACGCTGCGATGAAAGTGGTGAGGCGTATGTATAAGTGCTACGAGTGCTCCAGGATCTATATAGAGAACCGCAGCGGCGACTTCAATGCGTTCACACCAGAGAGATGTCAAATTCGGCATCCTCAAAGAGAGGTGAAAAATACGTGCCTGGCGCAAGACTTCTACCCCCTTCGGGAATGCTTCGAATATGCCTGAGATTGCATCATGAAGCTTCGTTACTTCTTTGACCCCGGGTCAGGCGTCTGCCTGTGGGCTTCGGATGAGGAAGCAAGAGACGCTTTCGGCTACTCGGTTGAGTTGGAAAGACTTCCGCTGCCAGAAAGGCTCATCACAGCGGGTTGTGAGCTTATTACCTGGTTTAATACGAGCATCGACTGGGACTATCCACCCAATCCATCTCCCTGGTCTCCAGCAGAGCGAACCAAATTCATGGCAGCAAGTGATGCTTTTTACTCAAGGTTGGTCGCTGCGTTAGGAACAGAATATGAGTTGGCCAATGAGGCTTAAACATGAGGATTCCGTGCGCCGCGATGTCTTCACTTCGTGGATGGCTGGCCGAGCTTGGAAGCAATGTGCAGCATTCTGGCTTCCGCGAATCTTGCTCTCGAGGTAGGTCAGTACTCTATCCGAATAAAAAAGTTTGAGCATTTTGTGTTCCGTGAGTACGGGGGTGAAATAGGGCCGCCATGTATCACCGCTGACGCTGAAACCGTTGCAGAACTCATAAGACAATCAGGTATCGTTTCCGCTGCCTTGGCAGTCCGTCGACTATCAGCGCAGGACTACGGCGTCCCAGTCTTCCTGATGTTGCGCGCAACCATTGCGATCTTTTGGAATGCTGGAGCGTTGCCCGGTTGGGCTGATAGATCTATGGCTTGCAGTTGGAACACCTGAGCGAGGCTGCCACAGACGACCGCCTGGTTCCCGGCATTTTCGGTATCCATCCACTTGCTCATCATGGCATCTGACTCTGCAACGAAGGCGGAGAGGGTGGCCTCGTCTGCCTTCACGACTGAACCGAGAATTGTCTCCATATCCGCGGCGTGATTTCTCTTTTCCCACTGCTGGAGCGGGGCCGCCGAGTACGACTGCGGAAAGTGCTGATGACAATACTTGGCCATGGCCCGCACAGGGAACATGGCGTAGTGCATTTCGAGCGTCTTTTCGATCACAGCCTTGGTCTCATCGGCGGACAATTCAGCTGGAGCGGCATCCACAGGTTCCTGTTTCGCGTTTGAGGTGGACCGTCGGTTTTGCGTACTTTGCTCGGCCCATCTCTTCTGCCACTGGTTGGTCTGCAGGGTGATCATGTTCTGGTACTGCGCATGGGCATAACCGGCAGCAGGTCCGTCGCCGAACATTCCAAAAGCCAATGCCTGGCCGGAAATGGTGAGGGCGCCCGCGAATAATGGGGCCGTAGTGATAGCGAGCGAGACTAACCTTGCTTTGCCTTTCATGGGATCTCATCCTTGAATTGCCATTGAAGTGGTGGAGCGTAAGCGATTTCTGTTACAGCGCCAAGATAATGTATGAAGTCGTTGTTTTGGAAGGACATTTCCAGGCATTGGCTACCTGAGGTCGATTCTGCACCAGCCCAGCTGACCTCATGACTTCGGTATTCTACTCAAGGAAACCTGAAGCAATCACAAACCCTGTCCGTCAGTTCATAACGAAAACACTTTTTCGATTAACTAATGCATCGGCGAGACGCGAGTTGCGCAGCGCCGCCAAGGAGGGATTGTGGAAGTCATCAGAAATATCACTGAAGGTCGGTTCGGCGTGGAGGGAGAGGTCTACTTTGGTCTGTTTGAGAAATTTATCTCCCTCTCGGTGGAAGACGACAGTATCGCTTATGCAGAACTCTGCGCCGCCCATCTGAACTCACTTTCGGAGAAAGTTATTCTCGATTTATGCCGGGCTTCGATTCGCTACTGCCACGACTTTCTGGAGAACTCAGGCGGCCACCCGAAGAATTTTCAGCACCCAAAGGAAGTGCTGCCGCTAATCTACCCAAGTGTGTTGATTGTCCCCTCCCCTGAAGATCCAGCTCTTCCTGTCGTTCACCTGGAACTCGACTGTGAATGGGAGGAAGAGCACGGAATGGAGTGGATAGTAAGAGGTAACGAGGTTCTGTTTGTCGGCGCCTTCCATGGAGTAAATCCCTGGTCGGACTTTTCGGAAAAGAAGTGCTGGAACTACGCCTGACGCTCCCTGCCTTGAACGCAGTGAGTGTGCTGCGATGCCAAGCGCCTTAAGCGGCGCTAGGAGGAATATGAGACTGATCCTGGCAATTCTGGCGGCAGCATCCGTTCCGCCCCTGATGATAAACATATACTTTCTTCTAGAGCGGCTCGACAATTCTTCGGAAATATTTGCCGATTCTTATTTCTGGTCAGGGATTCTGTTCAAGTTTACCGTATTACTTGTCTTCTCGGCAGGGTATGTCTTGCTGCTCGGTGTACCGACTTATTTGCTACTCCGGAAATTCAACTATTTCCGTTGGCGGCCGATGATGTTTTCGGGTGCAGTTTTTGGCGCCATCCCCGCTGCCAAAGTCACATTGCCACTACAGTATTCCGTTATTCCACCTCATGCTTTGGTCGTGCTTTCACAAGAAAAGTGGACAGAATTTTTTTATGTCGTGTCATTTTGTGCGGTTTGTGGAGCTATGGCTGCGCTAGCCTTCTGGCTTGTGGTGCCAAAAAAGTCTTCCGAAACACCGCCTGCGGCTGGTATAAATCCGCCAAGAGTCCTGCGGCGGCTCATAGGAGAGAGAAATGCACGCAAGGGAGTGGAAATGTCGAGTGGAAAGCCCCCGATACAGTAGACGCCTGACAGCGTTATAATAACGCAATGTCATAGGGTGTGGTTCATGAGCGGAAAACGCTATTCAGAAGAGTTCAAGATCGAGGCAGTGAAGCAGGTCACGGAGCGCGGATACAAAGTCGCGGATGTCTGTCGAAGACTGGATCTGACCTCGAACAGTTTGTACAAGTGGATCAAGCGCTACGGTGATTCAGGCAGTCAGCATCATCAGATCAGCGAACAGCAGGACGAACTGCGTCAGCTGCGAGCTGAGCTGCGGCGGGTCACGGAGGAGCGCGACATCTTAAAAAAGGCCGCTCGATACTTTGCCAGCGAGTCAAAGTAAAGTATCGCTTTATCAAGGCTCATCAGGGCGAGTTTGGGATTCGGGCCATGTGCCGTGTACTGAAAGTACACTTCAGCGGCTTCTATGCCTGGTTAGCCAATCCGGAAAGTTCTCGAGCTGCAGCCAACCGCCGCCTCACTGGTCTCATCAAGCAGTCCTGGCTAGAAAGTGGTGCAGTGTACGGTTATCGAAACATCGCTCTAGACCTGAAGGATCTTGGCGAGCAGTGCAGCAAGAATCGGGTCTATCGGCTCATGCGCTCGGAAGGCATTCGCGCAGAGCGCGGCTATAGGCGACGCAAAGGCTGCTATGGCGGCACACCCAGCCATGTGGCACCGAACCTTCTGGCTAGGCAATTCGAACCGGACAAACCAAATGAGCGGTGGGTGACAGACATTACCTACATCAGAACCCACGAGGGTTTTCTCTATCTTGCGGCGGTTCTGGATCTGTTTTCCAGACAGATAGTCGGCTGGTCAATGAAGTCCCGTATGACGACAGATCTGGTTATGGATGCCCTCCTGATGGCTGCCTGGAAGCGCCGTCCCAAGAACGAGGTTTTGATACAATCGGATCAGGGCTCGCAATACACCAGTCGGGAATGGGCAAGCTTTCTTAAGGACAATCGTCTGAAGCCGAGCATGAGTCGCCGCGGCAACTGCCACGACAATGCCGTTGCTGAGAGTTTCTTCTCGCTCCTCAAAGGCGAGCGAGTTCGGCGAAAGATCTACCGTGACCGAGAAGCGGCGAGGCAGGATATCTTTGAATACATCGAGATGTTTACAACCCGGTTCGGCGTCACGGTAACAACAGAGGATTATCGCCAGTAGAGTTTGAGAAGCAGTATTTCACGGAGCTATCAGGCGTCTAGAAAAGTAGGGGCTTGCCACCTTGAAGGTCTCCACATGCCTGAACGACCAGCTGAACCACGCGCTGCATGTCTAAGCAATCTCAAGGAAACCGCAGTCAAATAATCTATCGAAGTTGCTTCTTAAAGGCACTTGTCTAGGCTTTAATGAACGCGCCTGCTCTACCTACCCAGAACTTGCGCAATTCTTGACTGTGCCTTAAGGACATTAAATGCGTAGAGCAATTCTCCGGAACCAGCGTGTTCTCGGATCACTCCTGTCAGTGTATATCCTCTCGACTTTGACGGCTTGTGACTCTGATGGCAATCGATCGAAGACAAAGGTGCCTGACGGGGTATTCATCGACTCGCCCGTGGAAGGCCTTGCCTATACGACATATTCAGAAACACTTTACGCTGAGCGAATTAATAAGTATGGGCCGCCGCTAAGCGCGGCATTATCTGCAGATGGCAGAACTGTTCTCCTCAGCCCGGAGCCGTATAGCCGTACGATTGGTGATACATTTTTCATGTTGTCCAAGGATAGCGGGGTGAGCTGGAAACTCGTCGACATTCCGGTTGCTGGGCCGGCGAACCGGCTACTGGAGATTTCAGGCCTTCTGGTATCACCGAATGGGAGACTTCTCATCGGCTACGAGGCTCACCTGTTTAGCAAGCGCGCGTTTATTTCGAGGGATGGGGGGGAAACCTGGGCTGTCGAAAACACCTTCCTGCCATGCAGCTCTACCTCTGCATTAATCAGCGTCAATGACACCACACTGCTTGCGGTGGGCTCGACGGCATTAGACTCTTCATTCGCCGACCTCACAGGCTGTCTTGAAATTTCAACGGATGAAGGTCTGACCTGGACCCCCGTGAACAGACCAGTTGAACAGTTTGCAAGCCATGACGTCGCCAGTTCCAAAGACGGACAGGTCATAGTTCTGGCAATGGCAGGATCAAGCTACAAAGGTATTTATCGCTCCGTTGATGGAGGAAAAACCTGGCTATTTCTCGATCGCGATGACCATGTTTACTCCGTCGAAATGTCCCAGAATGGGTTGACGATCCTCGCCGCAGGCGCAAACGCTGTGCACCTTTCTACAGATGGTGGCGACACCTGGAGCGTCACCGAAGGCACACACCGAATTACCGATTATATATATTCCTTATATGACGCTCGCCCGCCTTCGAACCGGTTAAAAATTTCCGGTGCGAACAAGATTATCGCCATGTCGGCAGACGGAAGTAAAATGTTGAAAGGCACTGGATACGATACACAGCTGGTGTCGGAAGATGGCGGGCAGTTCTGGCGCAAGATCAACACGGGTGGGCAAGCCAGTACCTTAGGCATGTCCGCTGACGGCACGACAGTTCTAACGGCGCCTAAGTACGACAACGGGCGCAGCAAAGCCATCAAAATCACGCGTACGGGCCTCACTGAGTACACCGATGCCAACGGCGGCTTCAATTGTGCCGCTAATAGCGATGTCACTTTCATGATTGGCAACCAGGCGCTGCACACTCTGAAATGCGCCAGCATTGTTCACGTTCTGCAGATGGAGGATGGCGACGAAACGGTGCCAAAAGCTATGCGGATCGCCCGATACCTCCAAACGCTAGGCATAAATAATTCGAAAGATGGAGAGGGTATCGATAAGCGTATCAAGATACCGATGGAAGCCCACGATAAAAACACGAAAGTGGAACTCGCCGGAACGGAACAGCAATTCACTACGAGCGTACAGAACGCTGATAAGGCTGTGAATGGCGGTACCGAAAAACCGGTAGTTACTGAAGCTGAGGCAAAGAAGCATATTGACCAAGCTGCTGAAAAGATCGCGCCCGCACTGAAAGAAAAACTTTGCGAGACCAACGCTTGTGGGAAAGACGCGCAGACTCTTGCTAACCCAGCTCCGACCGGCCGGATTGGAGGAACCGTGACAGGTCTTCCTGCTGGCTCAGCGCTATCGCTGGTTCTGAATACAGAATTTGCTTCCCTGTCAGCTCTTGGCAAGACAACCGAAACTATTAGCCTGGCGTCAAACAACGTCTATAAGTTCTCTCGCAGTGTAAAGGCAGCCGCACCTTACAACGTCAAGCTCAGCAGCGACGACCCTGTTCTGCTAGAGCATTGTGAGCTTGCCAATGCATCGGGAACGACTGCCAGTGATGGCAACAGCATCGACGACGTCAACATTACCTGCACCATTCCGGTCGCACTGAATATGACTATTGGCGGATCGGTTTCCGGGTTGGGCCTGGAGCAGTCACTCGTACTAACCAACTTTGAAGAAAGTATCGTGATCAGGACAAACGGGCAGTTTAGCTTTCCCGAGTCGTACGCCGCCGACACGCCATACGACGTGGTTGTAGCCAGCACCGTGCCATCAAGGCTTGACTGTGCGGTACAAAATGGCACTGGCACGATTCCAACCAGCTACGAGTCATCGAAGATCTCGGATATTTCGGTAATCTGCAATACGCTGCCGACGTATGCCATCAGCGGTTCAGTTTCTGGCTTGCCAGAAGGCGGAAGTCTTTTGCTCAATAATCGTGACAGTGATCGGCTGACACCCGTGAGCATGAGCGTGACAAACGGCGTGTTCGAGTTCACCAGCCTTTTCACGGGCGACTACAACCTTTCAATGTCGAATCTTCCGGAGGGTTTTCTCTGCACACTCAGCAGTATAAGTGGTGCTGCCGAATTGTCTGGCGTGTCGGTGGATATCGAATGTGGCGCAGACCCTTCTGCAGGTTACCGTATCGAGGGTAGCGTGAGCGGGCTGCCGACCGGAGAACAAATTACGATCGTCAATACTGATAGTCTGGCAGGTGCCTTCTTCGAAACAGTGAACGCGAATGGCAACTACACTTTTGATGCCTCATTTTCAGGAAATTACAGCTTAAGCGTCACGGGCGCACCGAACGGGTTAGCCTGTGTCTTCAGTCCCACAAACGGTGGGCCAGAGTTCCCACGAGTGACAGCCGATATCGTGTGTACCGGCGCTGTTATTAGCGGCGCAGTATCCGGCCTGCCCGAAGGCACATCGATAGAGCTCTATTTGAGTCTCAGCAGCGGAGATCAGGGCAAGTCCATTGCGGCTGCTTCGCCTACGTTCCAGAGCTATTACCTTCAACCGGGTACGGCTTACACAGTGACGGTTCAGTCTACATCGGCTGGGGTGACTTGTGGTCCTGTGGTTAACGGGTCGGGCACCATTCAGGCAGAGGCGGTTACGAACATCAGCATCGCCTGCTCTGCGACCAACGAAGCCAAGCCTGCGGGTGCTTTAGGTGGCAGCGTCTCTGGCTTGTTGGACGGTGATATTGTCATGATTGAAGACTCCGTCGGTAACGGCGGCTTCCTCGACTCTGCCGGAAACGGCGCGTTCACACTGCCGAACGGCCTCGCTCCTGGAGACAGCTACAGCATCACTGTCACTTACGGAGGCCCTCCGGAATCAGGCGGCGTATGCTCTGTGTCGAGCGGCGGCACAGGGACTATGCCGGCAGTCGACGCTGAACCTAATTACGTCGATGACATCGTCATCGCCTGCAGTTACCCCTGAGCGTAAGCAGGTCAGCTGGCGGACCGTCGGCTGACCTTTTCCATGATCCGTCAGAGAGGAGCGCCTGTTAACACGCCATCCGGCCTCGCTATAAGGAAGACAACGCTGTCGAGATATACCCACCCGTAGATACATATCCGCCTGGCGGAACCAAGAGCTTTTCGTCGGCGCTGGGTTGCAGCTAGAAGGGCTCGCATGAAGTAACCGTATGAGTTGCTTTTCTTCTTACCGCACCACAGAACGATTCCTGATCGTACACGAAGGTGCTGGTAGCCAGGCCAGTTTGAGGTCAAATGCTCTGCAGCTTTGCTATGTTCTCACCTCTCCGGCATATAGCGTACATACATGGGGGGCTGGCTTCTAAATCGGGGCCCGTTCCAGAGCAAGTAGCAAGGCGGCCTTGATATCGTTTTTGATTGCAGCGCTGGCCTTGGCCTGCGAGGCTTCATCGAGCTGATCCCAGGTGGCAGGTAAGTCAGCCACCTCAAGACGGGTGATACTCTCTCCGGCACAATAGCAATAGAATTCCTTCCCTTTAACGAACGGCTCTAGCCCCAGCGTTGCATGGGTGTAAGTGGACAAAGCTACGCCGGCCATCGACTTTTCCCACACTCCATACCCTGAGGAATGGACGAGTCTTCCCGATTCTCGGGGCACAATTTTGAACACGAGATCAAAGCTGGGGATTTCACCAGGACCGGAAATCTCTTCAACATCGAGGCCTTTCGCCCGCAGAATAGCAACAAGTTCATCGCTGGCGAACTGACGCACTGAGTCATCTTCCACCACAGCGAACGCAACCGCTGACCGCAAGGGCCAACAGTACAAACACAAATCCCCGCAGTAGTTTTTTCATGAAGGTTTACCCATCTCCCGTAAAAGGCCGCTACTGTATCTGAAAAGTGCGCAGCAGAAACGCCACCAGGATCGGTACAGTGAAGTTTTGACAATTGTTTACAAGTGCCTCTCTCAGTCTACCTAAGGTGGGAAGTTCAGAGCTTTGCTATGCTCTTACCTATCCCTCCAACTGGATTCGCAATGCTACCGACCATCCGGACACTGACCCTTCTTGCTGCACTGCTGTGCTTCAGCGCGCCGCTCTTTGCCGAAGTGCGCTCGGTCACGGTGCCTATCAATGTTGATTATCGGCATATTCAACAGCTGCTTATCCAGCAGGTATTCACTGGCACGGACAATTCCCTGCGGCCGTGGAGCGATGGCACTAATTGTAACTATCTGACACTGACTGACCCTGTGGTGGATGGATTCGAGGGTCGGCTTCGGGTCATCTCGAAAGGACGCACGCAAGTAGGTGCGGCACTGGGCGGAAGCTGCATCAGCGTATTGAGCTGGAGCGGCCGTTTGGAGACAATCCATGAATTAGTGCTACCCGAAGGACAGAATCGAATCGAGGCGCGCATCGTCGACACGCAACTTCTGAATGATGATGGCCAAGCCGAAAATATGCCGAACCAGCTCTGGACCATCATCAAGAATCAGGTTCACCCTCGCCTCGAAAATCTCCGCGTCGACCTCAACCGGCCCTTCCAGGACCTGAAACAGTTTCTTAGCCTGCTTACCCGGCCGCAGTCGGCCCAGTCCGCATTGGCGCTGATTGAATCTCTTCGCCTCAGCGAAGTCACTGCTGGCGACGATGCAGTGAAGGCCATGCTGATGGCCGATGTGGCGTTGCCAGACAGCCTCCCGGACGCTCCCGAGGCACCGGTTGCGGCGCTGACTGCCGAGGAGCTGGCGCAATGGCACCAGCAGCTCGACGCCTGGGATGGCTTCTTTACCTATGTCACAAAGAATCTGGCCGCCCAGGCCGGCTCACCTGAGCTTCAGGACGAACTACTGGACCTCCTGCTCGATGCGCGTTATCGCCTGAACGAGGCGCTTGTTGAGACCGAGCAAGGCGACTCAAGCCATAGCGACCCGGTGCGAGGCATCTTCCTGCACACCTGGCAACGGCTCGGACCCATCGTTCAAAGAATCGATCTGGAGCAGACGAATTCGGCAGCAAGCCTGCACTACCTGAGCTTCATTGCGGCGGGTGATGCCTTGAAAGCACTGGACGAGCTCGAGGCGTCCACCAACATTGAAGTCTCACTCGATGGCCTTCGCCGACTGGCGCGGATGGTGGCACCTACAGATCAGCTCGATCCGTTAGATTCCGGCGAGGATGTAGACCCGGAGCTGCGCAAGTCTTTCAACTTTGGCGAGCCGCCGCCGCTTCCCGACGCCCCAATCGAACTCAATTTCCTGAACTGGCTTTTCTCGCCAGCCTACGCCGCCGACGTGCCTGCCGCTTTCGATCCAGAGCTCACAAAGCGTCTCAATATCTGGATTCCCAAGCACAAGGATATGCCTGAATATCTACCGCTCGCACATAAGGCACTCAATCATGCCGCCAATGCAACGCTGGTAAAGAAGCCGCTCGATCAAAGCTATCATCCGATGTTCCGTCATGCGATGCTCGCCACGGCCTGGCAGGAGAGCTGCTGGCGCCAGTTCGTCGACAAGGGTGGCAAGCGTCTTCCTCTCACCTCCCCTTCTGGATCGGTGGGCATCATGCAGGTGAACCCCAGAGTGTGGCGCGGTTTCTACGATGTGACCGCTCTGAAATACGATCTCGTCTATAACGCGATGGCCGGCTCGGAAATCCTGATGCACTATCTGAAGGACATCGCCATTCGCAAAGGTGAACACACGATCACCAAAAATCCTGAGAACCTCGCACGAGCCAGCTATAGCGCCTACAACGCAGGCCCAGGCAAACTGACGCGTTACAGGGACAGCAAGGCCACATCCCGCGAGAAACGGGTCGACAAGGACTTTTTCAAAAAATTTCAGGCCATGAAAAAAGATAATCCCCTGGCGGTGCTGGCGTGTTACGGCGGCTGATTCGCATGCGATGTGCCATGCCCGACCTGAATACGCATAGTTACCTGCCGCGGCCCACCGCCGAACAGGATGCCGCCTACACGTCAGAATGGACGGCTGGCATCATCGACCGGCCGCTGCCTAACGCGCCTGCCACGACCCTCGTCGCTGTCCGTACCGCCGCTCACACCGGCTTCGACCGGATCGTCTTCGAGTTCGACGAGCGAGTGCCGGGTTTTCACATCGAGTATATCGACCGCCCCGTGCGGAGGTGCAGGTCCGGCAAGGTCACGCAGCTGGTTGGCTCGAGGTCCGGATGTACCCGGCGAACGCGCACACCGAGAGGGCTTGATATGAGTTACATGAAATACAAAGGCTATTTTGGCTCTGTGGAATATAGCCAGGAAGATCACTGCTTATTTGGCAAGCTTATGTTCATCCGCGATCTGGTGAACTATGAAGCTGTCGACGCCACTTCTCTAGAAAGGGAGTTCAAGGCGTCTGTAAATGAGTATCTGGGTGATATCGGCGCGACGCAAAGTAGATGTGATGACCAAAGTTGAGGGCGCGCCACTACAGAAACCGGACGATATGCTTCAGTTTCTCCACGTCATGGCCCATTTCCAGCCACTGGATTGGGGAGCAGAGTTCGCCCCGGGGGCCTTCCAGATCAGAATGTGGTGAAGTGAAGAATTCTTGCGCCGTGAGCGGATGAACACTCTTGTCGAGCAATGGCAGCACGTCTTCAAGATGCCGAACCGCACGCCCCTCGCTGAACTGCCAGAGAGGAAACAACCTACGTGGACCATACTTGATCGAATACAAGGTGCTATTGAGGATGCGCTGGCGCACACGGGAGGTAGAGACCCCCAGTTTTCTGGCCACCTGATCACTTGTCAATGCGCTCTCGATCAGGATGGCATACTCGGTGGCCATATCGCGGTTCAACTTATCAACGGCGTCCTTATCTACGCCATCAACACCATGCGCGCCGACACGTCTAAAAAATGCCCTGTCCTCTTGGCTCAGACCTGCAGAGGGGTGGGAAGCTCTGTTGCCACCGGAATTCCGGAGGAGATCGGCCGCAATTGAAGCTAGATGCTGAATACTGGTGATACCATGTTTCCTCAGCACCTCCATATCTTCTTCTCTGGCGAACATGATGACATCCTCTTGAACAGCGCGTTAGTGTTAGCATGGCAGGTCTGTGTTTGACCTGGCAATCTCTCTAACTGATCAGATCAGCCGCCACGCGGGCCTGTAAGGATCTGGCAGCTTCTTCGTAGGCAATATCGAGATATGCGGCGTAATGCCCCTTCCGCCGCATCCTGCCTTTCGCATACTGGTAAAGGTAGTTCACCGACATGCCCGCTCGACCGTCCTCTCTGAACTGTTGCACGTGCTTCAGTTCGTGAGCGATCAGGGCGATTCCGTCGGGTGACTCTGGATCATACCGACCAGGCGCGAAGTAGATATGATGTCCGAAGGTGAAGGCGCAGGGCTTGCCATAGACATACCAGGGGATGCCGATGTGTGTTCGGGCCCTTTGCAGGTCGATCTCCGCAATGTACGGAGAGAGCGTTGTCTTGACGTCTTCGGGCAACGGGCGGCCGGGTCGCAAAAGTCTTACTGTCATCGCTCCCCCAAGAAAAGACGCCTGCACAGGGGTACAATGGCGGCGAGCGTCTAAACTATATACCATTATAATAATTAGAAACGGAGTCTCATGCCTAGTGTCGTCTCGTTTCAGTCCGCGGCTATCATAGGCACGGACGAACTCTACCGCAGCCCTCAATCGGTCGTGTATCGCGGGTATTACAAGGACGCACCCGAAGATAGCCCTCCCGTCATTCTAAAACAGCTGAATGTAGACTTTCCGACGCCAGAACAGCTGGCCCGCTTCGCGCATGAATTTGCGCAAACTCAAGCCCTTCAAGGTCCGGGCGTGATTGGTGCCAGAGAACTTTTTCGCCACGAGAACACTATGGTCATGGTGCTCGAGGATTTCGGCGGCGAGTCATTGGATAGACACTGGTCCGGCATCGGGGTTCCCCTGGCGGAATTTCTACCGCTCGCGCTATCGATCGTTGATGCCTTGAGGTCCGTTCATCAAAAGGGGCTTATTCACAAGGACATCAATCCTTCGAACATCGTCTGGAATTCCACGACGAAGCAGGTGAAGTTGATTGATTTCGGTCTCTCTACCGAACTGACGCAGGAACCTAGCCAGCTTGGCAATCCGGCCCAACTGGCTGGCACGTTGGCCTATCTTGCACCGGAACAGACCGGGCGCATGAACAGCGCGATTGATTATCGATCGGACTTCTACGCGCTCGGCATGACGTTCTATGAACTGCTGACCGGACAACTGCCGTTGGCTTCCGATGATCCGCTGGAGTGGGTGCACTGGCATATCGCCAGGACTGCCGCACCGCTTCACACAGTCAATCCCGCCATACCCCTTGTGCTGTCCGATATTGTACTCAAGCTGCTCGCCAAGTCAGCCGAAGACCGCTACGCGAGCCTTTCAGGCTTGCGTCGTGATCTTCGGGCCTGCCATGACCAGCTGCAAGCCAAGGGCGAGATCGATGATTTTGCCATCGCTACTCAGGATATCGCTGACACCCTTCATCTACCCCAACAACTCTACGGCCGCGAAGCAGCCCTCAGCACGCTGTTGAGCGCTTTCGAGACCATGCTGCAGGGCGAGAAGAGCCTGGTGGGCGTGACGGGGCCGGCTGGCATTGGTAAATCATCACTGGTCCGGGAGCTCCTGAAACCCATCGTGGCACAGCATGGCTTTTTCATTGAGGGAAAATTTGATCAGCTGGACAAGGGCACACCATACACTTCGCTCGTCCAGGCCTTTAGAGAGCTGATTCAGATGCTGCTTGCCAAGAGTGACGAGGAGATCGCGGAATGGAGAGCTCGCCTGCTGGAGGCGGTGGGTCCAAACGCAGGCCTCATTACGACTGTCATCCCAGAGCTGGCGTGGATCATTGGCACACCACAAGCTGTACCGGCCTTGTCCGCCGCCGAAAACCGCAACCGATTTACGGCCACCTTCCAGGCCTTCGTAAAAGTATTCTGCGATACCGATCATCCACTCGTGATCTTTCTGGATGACCTTCAGTGGGCCGATCTTTCGTCCCTGAAGCTGATCGAGCAGCTTATGCGAGACCCCACGACTCGTCACCTGCAGATACTGGTGGCTTATCGCGATAACGAAGTCAGCGCTTCGGCGCCTGTTTCGGCATTGTTCAGAGCGCTTCATAGTGCCGACCTACCAGTCATCAACATCTCACTGAGCCCGCTCGAGCGTGCTGATGTGGAGGCGCTGCTTGCGGAAGCGCTCCAATGTCAACGAGGGATGGTCAGCCCGCTGGCACAGCTCGTGCTAGAGAAAACTCTCGGCAACCCTTTTTTCATCAACCAGTTTCTGCACAGCCTGTACCAGCAGTCGCTCCTGAGTTTTTCACAAGCCACCATGCAATGGACCTGGGACACTAACCTGATTGCACAGGCCGGAATCACCGACAATGTCATCGAGCTGATGGTGGACCGACTTCGAACTTTTCCACAAGAGGCCCAGCATCTCCTGTGTCTTGCCGCCTGTATCGGGAATGAGTTTGATCTTGAGTCGCTGGCTGCCATTAGTCGAATAACAGTTCCCCACGCTGCAAAGACGCTACTGAGCATGCTGCGCTCAGGCTTGCTCATCCCCTTGAATGACGCCTACAAGTGGACGCCCCATCTCAATTGGCAGCAGCTCGAGAGTGAAGAGGCAGCCATTGGCTCGGAAACTGCGCTGCCCCGCTACCGCTTTTCTCACGACCGGGTTCAGCAGGCCGCGTACTCTCTCCTGCCCCCTGCATCGAAGGCAGACGTTCATTATCAGATTGGCAACGCGCTACTGCAGAACCCTGGCTATCAGGACAAGACGAACACCTTATTTGAAGTTGCCAAGCATTTTTATCTGGCGAGAACGCTGTTTACCACTTCGAAGGATCTGCTTCGCTATGCGGACATCCAGTGCCAGGCGGGCCAGCGGGCAAAGTCCTCGGCTGCCTTCGGGCCCGCAATGCGCTATTACAGAAGAGGCCTGTCTCGGCTCCCAAAAAACAGCTGGGACGCCGGGTATGACCTGACCTTGCAACTCCATACCGGCTTCGCCGAAATGGCGTATATGAATGGTGACTATGCCGACATGCACGTCACCATCGACAGCGCACTGAATCGGACAAGCGAGCAGCTTGACCAGATTCCGCTTTTTGAAATCCGCATTCTGGCACTGATTGCCCAACACCAGTCCGCCGGGGCTGTCGCCGAAGCTGTCGATGCCGTACGTCGACTCGGAATAGAATTACCGGACCGCCCCGAACAGAGCGACATCGAACGTGCGCTGGGCGAGACAATGACACTGCTGGCCTCTACCTCACCGCAGGCGCTCGCCGATCTGCCCGTGATGACCGACCCACAGTATCTGGCTGCTATCAGAATCATGAACCGGATACTGTCTGCCAGCTATCAGGCAGCGCCTCAATTGTTCCCGATACTGGTCTTTGTCATGGTGCAGCTCTCCTATCGCCATGGGAATACTCAGGGCTCCACTTCCGCTTATGCCACTTACGGCCTCGTTAAAAGCGGGATTCTTGGAGATTATGAATCAGGCTATGAATTCGGCAAGCTCGCCTTGACACTGGTCGACCAGCTGTCGGCGGATGACTGCAAGGCCCGAACCAGTTATGTGTTTGCGGCATTTCTACAGCACTGGAAAGAACCCATTGCGGATACTCAGCCGGTGCTGAGAGACACCTACCAGAGTGGACTTGCGACCGGCGATTTCGAGTATGCTGGTTGGGCCGCCATGATGACAGGCGTGCACGGATTCTTCGCAGGTGAGCCCTTGCCAGCGATTGAAAAAATGAGCAGAGAATACTGGTCGGTCATTGATCAGTTAAAACAACAAACCGCCCATCTGCACTTCTCCATCTTCCTGCAGGCGATATCCAATCTGCAGAACGATGGTGAACATCCCACGAGCCTGACCGGCAGCTACTTTGACGAGCACGTATCGGTGCCCAAACTCCTGGAAGCTGGCGATCGCACAGGACTCTTTATTGTGTATTTCAATCGGCTTGTCCTGTCCTACCTGATGGGCGACCACGCTGGCGCTGCCCGGGCCGCCGCTGAGGGCGAGCAGTATCTTGATGGCGTGGTCTCATCTGCCTACATACCTCAGTTCCACTTTTATGCCACGCTGGCCATTCTTCCTCAATCACGCGAAACGGCGAAGCTACAAGACTGCATTGATAAAATGACGGTATGGGCCGAGCACTCGCCGGTGAATTACGAGCACCGCCTGGCCCTCCTGACTGCGGAGCGTGCGCGCTTGTCCGGAGATCGTTCCATGTCCACGATCGAAATCTATCAATCGGCGATCGATGCAGCTCGCTCTCGTGGTTTTCTGCAGGATGAGGCGCTGGGGAACGAACTGCTGGCGGCGTTTTTCGCGCAACACGAGCAAACCGAATTTGCTCAACTGTATCTGACCAGAGCCTACCACCTCTACCGATTCTGGGGCGCCGAGGCGAAACTACGGCAGCTGAGAGCGCAGCACCACTCGCTCGCAGGCCAGCAGGAGGTTTGGCATCTAAAAAGTATGCGGGGATCTATGGATATTTCGCATGCACAGCCAGCGAGCACGCTCGACTCGATGTCGGTTATCAAGGCCTCACAGGCCATATCCGGTGAGATACAGCTTGAGTCGCTGCTGCAGAAAATGATGACGCTGGTCATCGAAAATGCCGGCGCCCAACGGGGCTATTTATTGCTCGCCAACGAGAACGAAACCACAGGCGTTTGTGAGTGGACAATCGAAGCCGAAGCTGTGATGGGGGAAATGGTAGCGGTACAGCTGAGCCGGCCAATTGATTTTTCCACGGACCAGAGTTTACCGACCACGATATTGCAGTATGTCGCAAGAACACGTGAGCCGGTGATCCTGGGCGAGAGAATTCAAAGGAGCCGATTTTCCGGCGACCCCTACCTGCAACAGGCGCAGCCAGCCTCGGTGTTGTGCGCACCCATTCTCAGCCGCAGCACGATTCTTGGCATGATCTATCTGGAGAACTCGCTTACCAGGAACGCCTTTACACCAGAGCACATGCAGACCATTCAGTTCCTGGCCGCACAAACTGCCATCTCTCTCGAGAACGCCTCACTCTATAGCAACCTCGAAGCCAGGGTTGAGCAGCGAACTCGCGAGCTGAATGAAGCCAACGCAAAACTGACCTACATCGCAACGACGGATTCACTTACCCAGGCCTACAGCCGGCACCACTTTCTCGAGCTGGCTACGCAGGAACTGCATCGTACCTTGCGGTTCAACCGTCCGCTCGTGATCATGATGATCGATATCGACCACTTCAAGAGGATCAATGACACCTATGGCCATGCTGTCGGCGACAAGGCGCTGCTGATGGTGGCATCAATCATCAGACAAGGCCTCCGGGACCTGGATATATTCGGCCGACTCGGCGGCGAGGAATTCGCCGTACTGGCGCCTGAAACTACCCTTGAGGAAGGTCTTCAACTTGCCGAACGGATACGCGCCCTGGTTGAGAAGACGGCCATTGAATCGCCGCCTCACAGCTTCCACTTGACCATCAGCATAGGGCTAAGCGCCGCCCTCGGCCCGAATGCGACAATTGTCAGTCTGTTACAGCAGGCTGACAAAGGGCTCTACAAGGCCAAGCGAAAGTCGCGCAACCGGGTTGAAATCGGCTAGCGCTCATTCGCATCGTGAAGCGCCCCATTCGCCGTCAAACCTTGGACCGGCGCCCCCGCCAGAACAGACCCATCGCCGCGATCATCGCCAAGGGCAAGCTGCCAGGCAGGTTCACCTTACTTGGATTATCAGTGCCTTCACCGCTGTCATAAAACGTGATCAGGGTTTCACCGTAGGCGTCAGCAACGATGACCGGTGGGCAGTCCTCATCTTCATAAGGGACACAATAGTTGGGGATGTAATAAATCGCAGAAGCGAAGCCAAAGATATAGGTGTCGTCCAGCGAGACGCGATTCATGAAATTGAAAGTCTGCTCGTCCAGTCCGTCCTCAAACAGAAACACGCGTAGCATTGCTGACAAATCAAAGGCTCTCTCTTCCGGATCGTGATAGGCGTAGCCAGCATTGAACCAGGGCTCATCACGTTCGCTGGCGTAGGTGGCGAAGAACACGCCGAAGAAGCTCACCTCAACGGTTGTGGTCTCATCGCTGGCGCCGAACTCAAACACGTAGTCCAGATCGATCTGTTCCGGTACCCAATTGATGTCGATCTTGATTTGCTCCGGCATCATATAGCTGGCCTGGGCGAGCGGGGCGAGTAGCAAAGGGGCTATCAAGAGGCAGTTTCGAGCGAATGACCGTGCGGCTTTCGAGACCTTAAACATGAGCTTATCTTCCGTGTAAAGACGATGGTATGGAACTTCCTTGCGATACCAGACATCGAACTACTTGGGGCAGGCGAGTTTCTGTAGATATTAAGGCCAATCGTCCAAATTGCCTAGGACTTATGGCTCATATTGACCCTTCGATTTGTACCTAATCCGTACTGTCGTCGTAAGGTTCAGGGACCGATGCAGGCTCGCACGACGCAATTGGCACCTGCACGATCAAGCCTCCGGGTGGCTGAAAATGCCCGCAGTCTCCGTCAACACGCCTTGAAGAGCGTCCAGCGAAACTGGTCTGCTCATGTAATAGCCCTGCAAAACATCACAGCCCATACTGTTGAGGATGTCGAAACCGTCTTTCGTTTCAACGCCCTCGGCGACAATTTTCAGCCCCAGAGCGTGCGCCATCCTGATGCTGGTTTCGACGATGATACGGTCGCCGCCCTCTGCATGACCCAGGTTCATCACAAAGGAGCGGTCCAGCTTGATCTCCTGGATGGGAAGCCGCTTGATGTACGCAAGTGATGAGTAGCCTGTACCGAAGTCATCGATAGACAAACCGACTGTCATCTTGTGCAGGTCGTGCAGCACTTCCAGGGCTCGCTCAGGATCACTCATCATGGCGGTTTCTGTGACTTCCAGGATGAGCACCCCTGGCGGCAGGTCAAAGCGCTTCAGCGCGCGTGAAACCTTCTTCGGGAAGTCCCGATCACGCAGATTTACAGCCGATGTATTCACCGCAACAGTCAGATGAAACCCCTGCTTGCGAAGGCTGGCGATACTGCTCAACGCCTCGTTCAGCACCCACTCCGTCAGCGCATGAATACTGCCAGTCTGTTCAGCGACGGGAATGAATTCGTTCGGCCCGATGAACCCATGCTGAGGGTGTTGCCATCGCAACAGCGCTTCTACCGAATCAATCGACAGGGACTTCGCCGTAATCTTGGGCTGATACGCAAGCGTCAACAAGTTTTCCTTGATGGCCCTGCGAAGATCGCCGGCCAGGCTGAGCCTGCGTTCGCTATAGGGATTGATTTGCTCGCTGTAGAGTGTGTAGAGCGTGTTCAGTCGCGAACAGGCATCGACGGCGATTTGCGCTTTCTGTAGCAGGGTATCGATCTGCTGCCCATGGTCAGGTAAGAGGGCAATGCCCGTTATCGCGCCTACCTCGATGATGAGTTGACCCGAAGCGCATGGCTCAGACAGTTCCAGCACGAATTTGTCCAGGGCCGCAGCTAATGCCGGGCCTGGCAGACCATCCCCCTGCCCCTGCGTATCGGGTACTCGTAGCACGAGCGCGAACGAAGCGCCCTCGATGCTGCACACGAATTGTGTCTCCGCCGGACTCAGCGAAACGACGCCTGGCAAGGCCGCCGCTTGTGACTCGAGTCTCTGAGACAACAATTGAAGAACCCGATCTGCCTCTGTATGACCCAGTGTCTTGTTGACCTCGTGGAACCGGGAAAAATGGATGAGACAGATCGCGTAGCGATGCTTCGAAGCAGCCTGTTGTTGATACCAGGATTCGAGAAAGGCGCGATTGGGTATCTGCAGACGGTGATGATAGAGCGCCTGTCGAAAGAGACCAGCCTCTGCGGCGCGCCGATGCTCGATTTCAGCCAGCAAGGCCAGCTGTGATTCAGACCGCTGCCTTCGCTCCTGAGTCAGGCGGTCAGCCAGGGCGAAGGACAGCAGTATGGCCTCGAGTGCAGAAAATAGCGGCGGGCTGTTTTCTGTCCACGACGACCGTGGGATGACATCGAACACAGCGAGGGTGAACACCAGTATGGCCAGCAACACACCAGCCCAGGCAATCGTGTAGTAGCGAGCCAGGGTGCTGCCTTTCAGCCACATATAGGGGCCGGCCAGCATGCAGCTCAGAAATGTTGGGAACAGCACGGCAACTGACGCGAATATCACGGTTTTGTACTCGCCGAAGAGGGCAACCGCGAATACGCAGACGGTTGCCGCAGCAAGCCCCATGAACCACTTGTGCAGACGCGGCGCATGTACGTCCAGCCGCAGAAAAGCGACAGTGAATAGCCCGGCTGAAAGCACCATGGTTGGCACTGAGAATCTGAAGATGTGGTCTTGAATGGCACCGAGTTCAGGGAAGAAGAATTGGGCCCATAGGCCGGTGATCGAAACCTGGGTGAACAATGTGGCGAGAACGAAAGTGATGTAGTACAGATACACTCTTTCGCGCAACGATAGAAAAAGAAAGAGGTTATAGAACAACATGGCAAGCATCACGCCGAAATAAAGGGCGTGCTTGACCGTGTCCCTTTGTGCTCGCTCGTAAAAGTGATTCGGCGCAGCGATCATCATCGGGGCTTGCATGGAACTTTTCGAGCGTATTCTGAAGTAGAGTGTCGTCTCGTCTCCTGCTTCAAGCGCCACCGGGAAAGCGAAGAAGCGGTTGTTGATCAACCGGGTGGAGAGGGGCCGATGGTCACCTGTGGTGACGCGTTGGACAATAGCCCCGTCCTCGACGCGATAATATTCGATGTCATCCAGTATGGGATGGTTAAGGCTGACAATGCGTTCGATAGATCGACTACTGCTGTTGAATAGCTGGATTCGCAGCCAGAGCGTACCTGACTCGAAGCCGAAGTTAAGCGTACGAGCGCCAGCCGGACGCCATGGCTCCGAAGCCGCCTGCTGAATGTCGCTGAAGGTTTGTGGATCGATCCCGCCGTTTTGGTCTTCGTGGAGCTGATAGTAGAGGTGATCGTTCAGTGACTGCTGCGTTTCGCTCACAGAGATATCGAATCGCTCAGCATTCAACGCGGATGAAGACGCAGAAGCGATGGGGACCAAAAGGATACAAAGCGTGCTTAATACCCTGAAAACCAGCGTCACGCTCGTTCTGCTGGTCAAAATCACTACCCCTCCCCTATCGTCGAGTTCTACGTGAACGCGATGTAGCGCGCTCGAATGCATCTGTTTCAGGAAGTATAGTCGGCACATTCGTATCCGCTATCCGTCATCAAACGCAGCGCAAAGCTATAGTTTAGAGCGCACCGGCTGGCCCGCAGTAGTCTATCCTTTCTCTTAACCGCCCTGCTTCCACCAAAATTCGACTCATGAACGAGGCCAATACCATTCATCTGCCCTGCAGACGAGCGCTCCTGCTCGTCACTGATTATCTCCAGGCCTGGCGCCACAAGGACATTAGCTACGGAAGCCTGAGAATTCTGACGCTGTTGATGCTTGCGTTCACCCTCACACATGCAAGCCTTTCGCACGCCAGCGCTGCCGTGGAGTCAGAGCGGCCGCTTGCCCAGGCCGGTATTATCGATCTCACGGATTATCCGCTGGGAACGTCTGAGCTTTTGCCGCTGGATGGCGAGTGGCTGTTTCTCTTCGGAGAGTTCGCTGATCCGACCGAGCCTTTTCCGCATGACCGCGCCCACACCGTGGTGGTACCGGACAGCTGGAACTTCTATGAGCTCGATGGTGAGGCGGTGCCCGTCATGGGATACACGTCCTATTACCTCAAGCTGAAGCTGCCCGAATCCCTTACGGGCAAACTCGGCCTGCGAATCCCCAACGAGGGGCCGGGCTATGCCCTGTATATCAACGGCAGCCTGGCGAAGCAGATTGGTGTGCCTGGCACGACTGAAGCGAGCAGCATACCCCAATACGGTACCGCGAGCATTTCATTGCCCGAGGATGCCCAGACAGTCGAATTGCTCTTTCACGTGTCCAACTTCAGTTATAACTGGGCTGGGCTTTGGTATTCAGTAGAGCTTGGTTTCGCGGATACGGTACACCAGCAACGAAACGCCGATATCTACTGGGACTTCTTTGTAGCAGGCATCTTCTGCGTCACCGCGCTATTCCATCTGTCTTTCTGGCTCATGCGCCGGAATGACTGGCTGTCACTGGCTTATGTGGCTGTGACGGTATTGGCACTAGCGAGAACGGTATCGACGGGCGAAACAATCATGCTGTTTTTGTTTCCTGACCTGCCCTTCTCCATCCTGATGAAGCTTGAGTATGGCTCCTTCTATGCGCTGACCGCCGCTTCGATGTTGTTTACGAAATTCGCCTTTCCAGCGGAGACTGACCGGCGCGCGGCTCGATTGGTAGTTGGTCTCGGGTGTGCTGGTCTCCTGTTCGTAGTATTCACGCCAATCGTGTGGTTCGCCGAACTTGTCACCTTCTATCAGCTGCTTAGTCTGGTTGCGATACTGTATTTCGTGTACATCGCCATCAAGGCCATTCATAACAATCGAGATGGTGCAAAGCTCATCGTTTTCGGCTGGTCTACGTTCTTCATATTCATTCTTAACGATATTCTGTATGCCAAGCTAATTATCCAGACCGGCTACTGGCTGGATATCGGCCTCTGCGTGATGATCCTTTCGCAGTCGATTCTCATCAACTCCCGGTTCGTGAATACGTCGAAGCAGAACAAGATGCTGCTCCGCACTGTGGAAAAGCGCAATCTCGCCCTGAACGATCTCACCCACAACCTCGAATTAAAGGTCCAGCAGAGAACGCAGGAGCTCCAGACTGCGATGGAAGAAATCGAAACGCTGGCGATGACGGACGAGCTGACCGGCCTGTCGAACCGTCGCGCGTTTCTTCAGCTGACGCACTATGAGCAGTCCCAGGTACAGCGATATCCGAGCCTCTTCTGTATCGGCCTCATCGATATCGACAACTTCAAGTCAGTCAACGATACCTTTGGCCACGATGTGGGCGATGAGGTGCTCAAGACTGTTGCCAGAACGATCGGAAAGGCGACTCGGCCTCAGGACAAGGTGGCACGTTGGGGTGGCGAGGAGTTCATCATCCTGTTTCCCAAAACATCGAGGGAGGACGTGATACATGTAGCGGAGCGGGTCCGTCGGCTGATCGCCGAAACCCCGGTGGCGGTTGGAGAAGTGGCCATCCAGCCGACGATTACCATGGGCGTTGCTGGCTCTGAGGAGAAGGAGACGATCCAGGAACTTATTCAGTTGGCGGACGCCCGACTCTATTATGGCAAGCGCCATGGCAAGAATCGGGTTTGCATTACCGTAGATGATGAGCCACAGACTACTTAGTCTGGGTGCTGCGTTAGCAGTCCTTTCGAGTCGTCAAAACGCCAGAGACACCTTGAACTCGTTGTAGTAGTACTTCAGCGCGTTCTTGCCGCGGAAGCTTTCCCAGAAATTCAGCTCCAACTGGATCGGCAGTGGAAGCGCGCCTCTCTGCCAGGCAGGGATGCCATTCCAGTTCAACCCGATGCGATACTCCTGGTCACGAAAATCGCTGTTGTCCGACAGGTAGAACGTCGACTGCCCTGACGGTGACTTATAGCTGTCTTTGCCCTTGTTCTTCTGATAGTAGGCCGCGAAGACACGCATCTGATCATCCAGAAAGCGGTAGCCGAACTCGATGTCGAGTATCGTATAGTCACCAACATCCCGCTTCAGATGCTCCTTGAAGGCAGCAGGCGTGATGGAGAGCATTGATTGCGGCACTCTGAGCGTCTGGCGATCACTCAGGTTGATGCCGTGCTCGAGCTGTACTGCCAGATCGAAGCGATAACCAAGGTCTCTGAAATAATCAAAGCGCAGGATGAGGTCGTTGGCGCCGTCATCAGCTATTGGCTGGAACAGGATGTCTGGGTCGTTTTTGTCCGTCATCCGACCCAGGCGAATGCCGGGCATGAAAAACAGACTGTCCCGTCCACTGCTATGGATGCGCCAGAAAGCGCCAACGATAGGCGCTACCAGGCCAGAGTCGCAATGACTGGCGACGTCCTCATAGGCAAATGGTCCGGCCTGTGCGGTAAGTGCAGCTGACAGCACGTCTCCTGAACCGTTGCGTGTCCCTACCGTCGCGTCGCTGCAGGAGTCAACCAGTGGCAAGCGTACACCCACTGCAAGATCGTCAGTAATCCCGTGACCGGCAGTAATTTCGATGAAGTTGGTTTCGAAAGACAGTTCCACCTGACTGCTGTCACCTAGAAGCCCAAAGCCATCCAGCGGTACGCCGGATAGCGTGCTGCTGAACCGCTCAGGCTTACCCTGTTCATTGAATTGTGATGACACTCTGCCCTGGCCGATATTGAAATCGACTACCGTGATACCTTGGGGAATGAACAGGCCCCAGGTCGGTTCTACAGGTTCAGCGTGAGTGGGTGCGCTTGCTGCAGCGAGCGCAAGAAAGAGTGTGGTGCGTTTCATGATCACAGCAAGAGGGTCGTCTAATAATGGCGGCGAGAAGGCTCGCCAGGGGTGGAATTTGGTATGGTCGTTATCGAGTATAGCTAGGGGGTCGAGGCTGTCGAGTGAGGCGAAACAGATAGAAATTGGCTACAGGCTTATCAGGCAAGGAGAGTATTGATGCAGTTTAAAGTCATTCCAGTTGTGCGGATTTTCGATGAAACCAAGGCGAAAGCGTTCTATCTGGAATTCCTCGGTATGTCACTGGAGTGGGAGCACCGATTCGAGCCCGACGCGCCTCTCTACATGCAGGTTTCCAGAGGCGATCTGGTTCTTCATCTCAGCGAGCATTCGGGAGACTGCACGCCGGGCTCGAAGATCTTTGTGAACACCGATGAACTCGATACTCTGCACCGCGAAGTTACATCGCGCGGATACAGATATTCGCGACCAGAGATCACCACGGCGCCATGGGGCGACAGGATGTTTGAGGTGGTGGATCCTTTTTGTAATAGGATATTGTTTAATGAGCGCTGACTGGCTGATTGGCGTGTGAAAAGGCGGCTGGCCTGACGTTTCTTTCCGAAATTCAGTGAGTGAGGCTAAGTCCCCTACCGCGGCGAAATCTGCAGAGTGAATGGTGACTAGGAGAAGTATGAAATTAGTCTTTGCAATTCTCGCGGCGGCGTCCGTGCCATCGCTGATGATGAGCGCTTTCGTTCTTCTGGATCGCCTCACTAACCTTTCTCTAAGTATCACCGACTCGTACATGTGGTTCGGAGTCTTCGTCACCTTTATACTGTGCCTGATTTTTACTGCAGGGTATGTCTCGTTGGTTGGCGTACCGGCTTATGCGTTTCTACGTAGGTTTGGCTATTTCAATTGGCAGCCGTTTGCCATCGCGGGGGCTTTTTTGGGTACTATCCCGGCTGCTGTAATGACTTGGCCGCTCAAGTACCCCCATTTCACACCTTCAGCGGCCAGGTGGATGGAATTTACCATCGGCATCGTGCTTTGCGCTGTTGGGGGTGCTGTTGCTGCTCAGGCCTTTCGACTCATCGCCCCGAAAAAATCTCATGATATACCGCCTGCGGTGATATCTGAATGAAGCGTCATGACATTTAAGACGGTGACAGTCGTCTCTGTTCTGTTTCTAATCCCTCTCAAGGCGAGCATGTATTCAGTGTTGAAAATGTGCTTCGCGTGATCGAGGTCATCAAGGGTCCGCCTGTTTCTACCGTACTATTCAGCGGCCAGCCAAAAGGCACCCATGACGGGTTTGACTACTTCGGGCACAAAGCGCCTTGGTTCTGGCTGACGTGGAGCGGTCGGTCAGAGTTCCCATGTTGTATCTGTGGTCCAGACTTCACGTTCCGTGATGGTGAAACCTATCTGCTTTTCCCAAACTCATTCGGCGCACTGAAGTCGGCAGAGATCATCAAGGGCACACATGACCTGTGGTATAGATATGTCAAAGAGCGAGTAGATGGGCGATAGCACGATAATTCTGATAGTCAGGAGAATTGGCCGCTAGCGATGCTTTCTACTCGAGGCTAGTCACTGCGATAGGCACTGAGTATGAGCTGGTGAGTGAGGCGCATATATGAAGAAAAAATTGGTTTGGACTCTCTGCCTCGCCACCTTCCTCGTCGTCAGCTCTTTGCTTGTGCCTACGACGGTATACAGCCGATCAGAAATGGTGAAGGTCCCTTACGGCTTGCCGATGCCTTTTGTTTGGCAACGCGTAACCCAACTCGATCCACCCTCCTTCCCCCAGACCTACCATGTGATGCTTCCCCAGGAATACGCGACGTCTGTCTCCTTGCTTAACTTCTCGATTAACGTTGGACTAGGGTGGTTAACAATATTTTCGGCTGTCCGTCTATTGAGGCGATGGAAGGCCAGAATCCTTTCGAAGTGACCTTGAGCGCTTCGACCATAGCTCTCTCTCTATATGCACATCACAATGATGTGTCATCATCACTCTGATGAATAGGTGAGACAACGATATGCTAGCCAACAACGAAGGTTGCGCTGTTTTTGGTTTGCCAGCCTCAATCTTCACTAGTCCTAAATCCTACATTGAAGCCGTTCGCCAGGGACTTCCAGGCCAAACGGTCAAGGCTGCAGTGGATGAATTCGGCGATTGAGATCTTTTCGTAAGGATCCTCAACACAACTGCGCGAAATCTCCACCGCTTCTACAGCAAGATATCGCTCGGTCCTGAAGAATCGGAAATACTATTGGATGCCTTACGGTTGATATTTGAAGCGAACAGAGTGTGGGGCGGCCTGAAATCAGCGAAGCAATGGCTATCCTCTCCGGTGCCCGCGCTTGATGGTGAGCGACCGATAGACCTGTTCGACACGTTCGAGGGACGGCGCTGGGTTACCACTGTACTAAGACATATCGAGACCGGCGATTTCAGCTGATGGAACTCTACAGAGTTACGCCTGTAGCGTTATCTCGAAAACTACTCAGGCCACGGCGGGAGTTTCGTAAATGGAGGGCGTTGGAGTTCTGCGGGACATCCTGTGATGTATATGGCACTCAGCGAGTGTCGCGCTGCTTGAAATCGCCAACTACATCTCTTCACCCAGAATGATTCCGCCATCGTTCAAACTCGGAACCTACACGCTCGACAGGCGCGCGGCCCGGGTGGATGAGCTTGCGCACGACAGCCTGCCTGAAAACTGGCGTGCCTTCCCCTACCCTGCCACAACTCAGTCGCTTGGCGATGCCTGGCTTGATAGGGGTGACGCGCTCATGCTCCTTCTCCCAAGTGCAGCTTCACCATCGCTAAACGACAAAATCGCATTGATCAACACGCTCCATCCCGATATAAAGCATCTATCCCTCGCGACCAGCAGCGAAACACTCTATAACGAGAGAATGTTCCGATAGCCTATCCCTGGTAACACAATCCAAGTCACAATAGGCAGGCGTGTCGATAGATGAGGGCTACCAGGTCTTCGGTATCCTTGAAGATCGTCCCACTGGGTCTCTTCTCTATCATATGAAGAAACGTCTGGACTGACCTCACGGCATCAAGATCAATATGCAAGGGAACGCATGAAGAATATCGTGTTTTGGAGTTTATCCATCTTCAGCCCGCTGTGCCTGAGTAGTATCGGCATTTCCACAGAATACTATGAGGATACGTCAAGAAATAGATCCATCGAGGCAAGAGTTCTTTATCCGACGAGCAAAGGACAATCAGAAGAACTTTTGGCCGAGAATCCCGCGTTCTATGGTTTCAAGGCCGCGGCAAATGCAAACCCTGTAGGACAACAGTTGCCAGTCTATTTCCTTGTCCACGGCACCTCAGGGAATTGGAAGAACCTGTCCTGGCTAGGCAGCGCTCTAGCAGAAAGCGGTGCTTTGGTCGTATCGGCCAACCACCCTGATTACACGACGGGCCAAGCCACACCAGAAAGCGTTATCAGATTGTGGGAGCAGCCACGAGACGTCTCCTTCCTGATCAGCGAGATTTTATCGAGCAAGTTCGCCTTCCACATCGATAAGGACAACATTACCGTTGTCGGCTTTTCCCTGGGTGGATATACGGCTTTGGCATTGGCTGGAGCCAGACTGGATATGTCCGGCTACGAGAAATACTGCTCATTGAATACCGACGTTTCCTGCAATTACTTCCAGGACGCGTTTGAAGGGCTGTCACAAAACGATCGCCTCATGATTTCCGGCGATCACAGAGACAAGAGAGTGAAACGCTCGGTGGCTATCGCGCCTGGCTTCGTACCTGCTATATTGCCCGGCAGCTTGCAGGATCTGTCGGCAGACACTTTGGTAATTGGTGCGGAGCTTGACCAAAACGTCCCGCCTGCCCTGCAGTTGAAGCCTCATCTGAATAGCGACAGCACCGGCCTTCGCTATATAGAGATAGATCGAGCCTCTCATTTCAGTTTCATGCAAATCTGCAAGCCTGACGCGATCGCTATCCTGGCAGAAGAGAAAGCTGAATTCGTGTGTCAGGACGCCGTTAATGTAGATAGGAAGTCGATTCATCAACAACTTTTTGAGGTTGTTGTTCAACAGGACAGGAAGCTGTGACTAGAGCAAACTTGTATCCGCTTTCAGTGTTAGTAGAGGACCCTGCCATTCGGCATCGGTTCGAAGTCACCAATGAAAAAGATGCTTTGATCGCTTACCACCATCACGATTGGCCTCAAGAGGGCTCTTGCCGTGGCACCTGACAGGCCTTCAACTTCTCGATATGCCGCAACACCTCCTGCCGGGGCAACGGTCCGCCGTGCCCCATGAAGAATGTAGACACACCCCTGTCTGCAATCGACTGCAGTTCCTGACTGACCATTAACGGGTTGTCCTCGAACGGTGGCCGCTTTGCCTTGCCTGTTCTGATAACCCCACCGAGCAAAATGCCCGAAGAAACAAGATCACCCACGATAGCCTGAGTGTTATCGAGCACCACAGAAATCGAACCGGCGGTATGCCCTGGGGTAGGAACGACCTCGCCATCAAAGCCATACCCACTGAGGCTGAAGCTGTCCTGCGTGCTGAGCAGGATATCCGGTTGAAATGGCTCGTATGGCTTCTGAATAGCGCCGGTCTTGCTGAACAGCCAGCCGAACCAACCAGTGCTACAGAAGTGCATTACATTTTCTCCGGTGAAATAAGGCAAATCATTCAGGTGGGCGACGACTGGCGCGCCCGAAAGCGATTTTAGTTTTGCGGTGTTGCCGGCGTGATCGATATGCGCATGCGTGATAATGATCAGTTTGATATCTCTGAAGCTCAGGTCCAGCGATTTCAGTACTCGGCTGACTTTGTTCTCTGTCCCAGGCAAGCCTGTATCGATCAGAACGCATCCGCTTGCGTTCACCAGTAGAAACGCATTGATCATTCCCAGAGGGAAAATGGGTATTCTGTGTATGCTTGCTTCAGTTAATCTTTCATTCATATGGTCAGGCCGCAAAGTACTGATTTGTCGGCGAGTATATGTGGGCAGCGAATGCCGTCAATTAGGCACTTTTTGGTAACTGGTATGTTGGAGAAGAGACAAAACCCCGATAACCCCCTGAACTGTCCTGTGGTTTCGACGCTCTGCCTGATCAGTGGCAAATGGAAGCCGATGATCATTCATGCCCTGATCGAGCAGCCGATGAGATTCGGCGGGATAAAGGCCGGCATGGCTCCTATCAGCCAGAAGGTGTTGACTGAACAGCTGCGAGAGCTGGAACGGGATCAACTCGTCGAGCGCCATGTAATTGAGGGAAAGATATTGAACGTCAGCTATTCGCTCACCGATTACGGAAAGACACTGATTCCTGTGATGGAGGCGCTGTACGCTTGGGGAGCGCTCAACTTTCCAAGCTCCGACGACCGAAACCATGATCGTACTTGAACGCCCACAAGACCTGACTCGCCTACGTCGCCTCGCCCTGTCCGCACAAGGTCTGCTACAGACCCAGCCCTTCGGGCGCGGCCTCGCTGGAGCACGTCGAGCCATTAGTCATATCGGCTATGTTCAGATCGACACCATATCGGTGGTAGAGCGCGCGCATCATCATGTTCTCCATTCCAGGGTGCCCGATTTCGAGCCCTCAATGACGCACCAGATGTTGCTCGACCGTGACATTTTCGAGTACTGGGCACACGCGGCTGCGTTTCTGCCCATGGCAGACTTCCGCTTCTCGCTGCCTTACAAGCACGCGATAAAGAGCGGACAGACGCACTGGTTCAAGACTCGTGATGTTAAACTTATGAACGAGTTGCTGGCCCGAATACGCATCGACGGTCCGCTGCGATCCAGAGACCTCGAGACTGACGCAAGCTCACGTGCAGGTTGGTGGGACTGGAAGCCAGCGAAAAAGGCGCTTGAACAGCTGTATATGCAGGGCGACCTGATGGTCAGCAATCGTGAGGGCTTTCAGAAAACTTACGATCTTACTGAGCGGGTTCTACCGCCTTATGTGGATTCTTCAATGCCCAGCGATGACGAGTTCGCCACGCACATCTTCGACCAACAACTGCGCTGTCATGGCCTGATTTCATTAAAGGGCGTGACCTACCTGCGCCGGAATACGAGCCTACGCAAGGCTGTGAAGAGACTGGTTGCTGAAAGGCTGGCGCAGCGTTCTCTGGAGCAGGTACAGGTCAGCGGCGGTGAGATATTCTTCATGGAAGCGGGTGCACTCGAACGTAGGCTTCCCCGCTTGAAAGACAGAATCGTGATCCTTTCGCCGTTCGACAACAGCGTTATTCAGCGCGAACGGCTCAGAGCACTATTCCAATACGACTATCAGATTGAATGTTATGTCCCAGCTGACAAACGAAGGCATGGGTATTTCAGCCTTCCGTTACTGTACCGGGATGAATTCGTGGGGCGAATGGACTGCAAGGCGCATCGCAAAAGCGGGTATCTGGAGATCAAGTCGCTATACCTTGACCGACACGATTTTGACCTGGTTCGTTTCGTTGCCGCCTTCCTGGACTCGATCGCCCGATTCTGTCGATTTCAGGGATGTGAGGCTGTTTCCTTGAACCGTGCCGAACCAGACTATGTGGAGGCAGCTATCCGTAGCGCATTGGAAAATCCAGATCACAAGTACTGATACCGAAACCCATCAGGCCTGGTAACCCCTCTGGCTGATGCAGACTGCTTCTGTCGTCCCTAACGCTCAGCGCCACATGAACAAGCATCCGGCTTTAATTCAACCCATACTGCTTCCGAAGCTTCTCTACCTTATCCGCATTGGCTACCAGCCACACGTTGAACTGCTCTATGAGTTCAGGATGCTTAATTGTCGATAGATGATACTGGGATCTGGTGTGTGGCAAAGTGTCATCGAATACCAGCCCACCCGGTTTTTTGAGTTGTTCAGCGAGAACATGGCGAGCCACATCCACATTAAAGTAAACACCGCCCACGCGTTCACTCAGTCCCAAATTTATCATAGCTTCAACGTTAGAAACCTCGTTGAGCTGCACCTTACCTTGTTCGATCGAGCCAAGGTAATCCCAAGGCGTAAAGCCCCGCACGATGCCAAGCTTCCCCAAAGCATCTAGGCCTTTGCCTTTATGCTTCGGCAAAACCAGCGTGCCGTCGGTATATGGCTGAGCTGGCTCACTGTAATGAACCGTTTTGCCTTTCTTGGCATCACCGGCCCAGTTTGGATTATCGGGAAATTTGAAGTCGACTTGCCCTTCCACGAAGGTCCCGATCAACCGTGCAATCGGATAAGCTTTGTATTCGAACTTGTGACCATGTGCCTCGGCAAACATGTCCAGAAGGTCTTTCGCGAACCCGCTATATTGACCATCACGTGTCGTGTACACCGGATAATAATCGATATCTTCCACGCCCACCTTGTAAGTTTCAGCCTGGGCCGGAACCCACATAAGACTGAGTAGAATCGTAAGTACGCCATTCCGCATTTTCATATCACCTACCTTCTCAATCAGAGCCGCCACACGGCGAGTAGTATTTTCAGACCTTGAACAGCTTTACAAGCCCCTGCACGCCTGCCGCAAGATCAGCCACTCGCTTGCTTGACGATCGTGCATCATGGCTGCTGTGTGCGGTGTCCTCTGCTATATCAACGATGCGAACAAGACTGCGATTGATATCTTCTGCAACGCTGGTCTGCTCTTCTGCCGCATGGGCAATCTGGGTGTTCATGGCATTGATGGAAGTAATGGCCTCGGCGATGAAAGCGAGTTCATGCTCAACTTCTGTTACTTGGTGAATCGTTTGTTCACCGAGTCTTCGGTTGGTCTGCATTCCATTTACGGCCTTCTGGGTACCACTCTGTAGTTTGATGATCATTTCTCTGATCTGCTCGGTACTGAGCTGAGTCTTGCTGGCCAGATTCCTGACTTCATCTGCGACGACGGCAAAGCCGCGACCCTGCTCTCCTGCTCTGGCGGCCTCGATTGCCGCATTAAGTGCCAGTAGATTGGTTTGCTCAGCAATACCTCGAATGACCTCGAGGATCGAAGTGATGTGCTCGACATCTTTTTCAAGATCACCAATGACATCTGAACTGACCTGAATGTCGGTGGCCAGCGAGCGAATTGCCCCCATGGCATTAAGCACGACCTGTTTGGCTGTTTCACCTCGCTCATCAGCCTGTGATGCCGAATCTGCGGCCTGGCGGGCGCTCTTCGCGACATCCTGCGCAGTGCTGCTCATTTCATTCATGGCTGCAGCCACTGAGTCCGTTTCGAGACGCTGACTATCAACGCCTTCGCTGGTGCGCACCGCGATCTTTTCAAGGGTGCCGGTCGAGCCATCGATCTCATCGACGGCCCGGACTACTTCGACCACCAGACTGTGAATTCTGTCGATGAAAGCGTTGAAAGCCGTGGCCAGCCGGCCGATTTCATCATTTCGGTTGGACTGTAGCCTGAACGTAAGATCGCCCTCTCCTTTGGAAATGCCTTCCAGGGCACCGACGACCTGCTGAATGGGTCTCGACACCATACTGCGCATCAGTAAGGTCAACGCCGTGATGAGAATGGCCAGAAGAATGACGATCTGTATCGCATTGCGAAGCACCGACTCTGCAAGCAAAGCCTCGAGCTCAGAGTCGTCGATCAGGATGGTCAGGCGGCCTACCTCCGAGAGGTTCCCCCCGTTGTCATACATCAGCGGAGCGTGCAGGATCTTGCCAGCATCATGCGTTGCAGCATCCTCTAGAGCCGTCTGCATGACCACCGGATCACCGGTCTCTGACTTGACAACGCCCACGAGGTGCTTGTCGCCAGCGGACACATAGATGCCGTAAATGACAGTGGCCTGCACCTCGGCTTCGATAATCCGCCTGAGCTGATCAGTTTCGAAATTCCAGATTGCAGCTGGCAGGCTGAGCTGCAGTCGGTTTACCACGCCCTGAGCCTGGACGCTCTGCTGTTGTTCGATGCGCTTAGCCGTCGTCGAGTAGTTATAGAGTCCGAACAAAAACAACACCATCGCCACGATAATGCTCGCGATGAGACTAAATCGAAATGCTATTGATTCGCGCACGGTAGTTCTCCGGCAACTGGAATTAGGCTCGCCGACACCTCTGGGCGACAGGTCTCAGCAAGTTAAGCCTAGTTGGGTTCCGCCCAACTGCCAATTCAAGCGCCCCTACTTTCAGGGCTTGCCGCGCGATGCCGTCCATGATTCGTCGAGTTATCACTGCAAGCTCGAGCTTGCTGAAGCATGCGGGTACGGCTTAGACAGTGACGGTTCTGTCTACATCGGCTGGGTAACGTGTGGTTGGGTGGTTATCGGGTCGGGGATGATATAGAGGACCTCCGGAATCAGGCAACGGACATCACAAGTACTGATACCGCAGCACCCGGTGCTTGATCCCTTCGAGCACCACCTGGTCGATCACTGCTGCGAGTATCGCGATAACCAGAATATTGGTCATCACGCCCGTCATATCAGCGATCTCACCCGAATAAGCCAGCGAGCGCCCAAGGCCCTCGCCGAAACCGACGATCATCTCTGCAGATATCAATGCACGCCAGGCATTGCCGAATGCAAGCTGCGCACCCGTAATCAGCTCGGGCATGACAGCTGGCAGGTACACACGCCGTAGCAGGTCAGCCTGCGACGCACCCATCACCCGAGCGACTGACACGTGGACCTTCTGAACGCTCTCTGTCGCATTCATAACACTGAGTGCCATCGGAAAGAATGCGCCAATGCCGATAACCACGATGATAGGCAGACTACCGAAACCCATCAGGATCAGAAACAGCGGCACCCAGGCAATAGATGGAATCGACTGCAGAATGACGATGGCTGACTTCAGTGCGGAACGGAAAAAATAGAGCACACCGCCGATGAGACCAAGCAGTATGCCGAAGAACATCGCCGAGCCGTAGCCAATACCCAGCCTGCTCAGGCTCCCCATCAGCCCCTCGTAGAACTGCTCGGTCTGGAGTTCCTGCCCCAATCTGATGAGTACCGTGTGCACGTCCGGCATTAGAAAGTCCGGCAGCATCCAGGCGGCGATTTGCCAAAGGAACAGTATCAGGAAGACAGCAGAAGCCGTTGCAAATTTCTTGTGATGACGCGATAAGGACATTCGGAGCTAAGACTCTTGAAACATCGACCAGCCGGGTGCCTGAGCAGACACGGGGCCAGTCGTGGTGTATTTACTGGTGGTTGGCGGCCTGCGCATTGGCAGGCTGATCGACTGTAGCGTTCAGGTCACGTGCTTTCTGCCAGGACAGGTCCAGCACCTTGTCGATATCAAGCGAATCGGGCTTCATGATGCCCCGCGCCACCATGATTTCTGCCAGCTCACGCATGCGTTCGACTTCCTTGTCGGTGAGTACCGCACTGAATGTCTGGGTCTTGATGGCTTGCTCGATGACCTGCTCGCGCGGCATGTCCCCATGCTCCAGAGTCTTCAGCGTCGGCTCGGCGATGAAGTAATCAGCAATGAGCTTGGCCGCTTCTGCAGGCTTGTTTTCCAGGAGTTCAATGGCTTCCTTCTGAGCATCCTGAGCGGCCCAGATGGCATCCTTGCGTTTCTCCAGCGTCTTGCCTGAGGTGATCACAACCATGCACGGGAAGGGCCAGACTTCGCCTATCTCGTAGATCTGCTTTACCGGTGCGACGAGTTGGGCGATTCGGTCGTAAGGCTCGAACAGAAAAGCTGCATCGACCCGGCCACCGACCAGTGACTGTACAGCCACTGCAGGCTTGACCCCCATAATCTGGAGATCATCATCGCTTAGTCCGGCGTCTTTCAATGTCACGCCTTTGAGAACGATATCGGCTGTACTCCCCTCCTTCTGAGATGCTAGCGAATGGCCTTTGAGATCCTTGACTGTTTTTATACCACTGTCATTGCGAACCACAATCGAGTGATAGCCGTGTTGCGCCCCACCCACTATCTTGAGGTCGGCGCCGCGTGAGGCCCAGGTAAAGGCATTGGAAAAGCCAAGCACGCCCATGTCCAGCTGACCGCCCACGATGGCCTTGATCAGGTCGGTACCCGAACCAAACTCCACGAGTTCGACATCGAGGCCATGCTTTTCATAGTAGCCACCTTCATACGCCACCATGGCCTGCGCATCGTCCATAACCCGAACGAAGCCGACTTTCATTTTTTCGGCCGCAAGACTGACGCTGGATAACACCAGCATGAGGGGGATAACAAGCCATCGTTTCATATAAACATTCCTCCGGTTCCAGATTTTGCGTCAGGCTGTTCTGCGTCAATACCGAGCAGTGACAGGACCTCTCGTCGCTCGTAGGTGTAGGCGGACAGATCATGCGTCTTGGGCAAGTGCGCCAAGTGAATTTCCTTCAGCACCCGCGCGGGCCGGCTGCTGAACACCAGCACCCGGTCAGCCAGGAAGAGCGCCTCATCGACGTCGTGGGTGACCAGTAGCACTGTGGGGTGCACTTCCCGAATCAAATCTCTCAACACGTCCTGCAGGGTCATTCTGGTCAGTGCATCCAGCGCTCCGAAAGGTTCATCGAGCAACAGAACCTGAGGACGTGCGATGAAGGCGCGCGCCAGAGATGCCCGTTGGCGCATGCCGCCAGAAACCTGATGCGGATAGTAGCTTGCAAAGTCCTTCAACTGGACCTTGTCTAACCACTGCAAAGCCTGCTGTCTGGCCTCGTCCCGCTTCACTTTCTGAAATTCCAGCGCCAGCGCCACGTTGTCGGTCAGCGTTAGCCAGGGATATAACGCATGTTCCTGGAACACCAGTGTGCGGGAAGGATGAGGCCGATCGATCGTTTGCTCATCGGCATAGACCTTGCCCCCGGTTGGCAGTTCGAGACCTGCCGCCAGGTGCAGCAAGGTTGACTTGCCACAGCCAGACGGGCCCACCAGCGCGACAACCTCACCCGGCGTTATCGTGCTGTCGAAATCGTCTATGACCGGCAGATCGCCGAAATCTTTGCTCGTTTGCTCAAAGCGGATCTTCATAACGTCAGGGACTAACCATATGCTCAAAAGTTTTATAGTTTCGTTCTTTTATTTCAGTTGAGCATTATACGGACAAGATGCTCGAGTAGCCGAGTATTTTCTGAGCTATTGCCGGCCGGCACCCGAAGAACGGCTGCGCAGGAAGATACCCAGCGCGGCGATCATGCCCAGAGGAAGACTGCCTGGGATCGGTACATCAACAGGATTTCCCGGGCCCGGATTGTCAGTACCGTCCTGGCCGTCGTAAAAGGTAATCAGCGTTTCGCCATAGCCCGATACCGCCAGCGCAGGCGGACAATCGTCAGCAAACGGCGTGCAATTTGTAGGTGTGTAGTAGACCTCGCTTGCGAAGGCGAAGACGTAGGTATCTTCCAGAGAGACTCGATTCATGAAGTCGTAGCGTTGTCCGCCGTATTCTTTCTCGAAGAGAAACCGGCGTAGCGTGCCATTCAGGTCATGGGACGTTTCAGGAAAATTCTCGATGTAGGCTGCACTCAGCCATGGCTCATCCCGCTCACTGGCGTACGTGGCGAAAAAGATGCCGAGAAACAGTACATCGACGGCCATGTCCGGATCGCCTGTGTCATAATCCATTTCAAAGGCGTAATTGATGTGGCCTGGGGTCGAGTTGATATCAATCCTGATGTGCTCAGGCATGATGACACCAGCCTCAGCAAGTGGCGCGATCAGAAACAGAAATGCCAATGATAGGTTTCTGGCGGCTGAAGCCTGTAAATCCAAAGTGTGGCGCATTGCGTGATCTTCCATGTCGTGCGAGCATTGTTGAACTTCCTTCCACGGCCAGACTACTAGTTTACGGGGGTCGGCAAGTGTGAGCTGATTCTAAATCCGGACATCCGTATTGCCTAGTCCCTACGGTTTCAGTATCGCGATACCACTACGTGTTCATGTCACTTTCAGCCCGATAATTGTCACATCTGTACCGCCTGTAACGACCCGCTTCCTGCTAAAGTTCTGTGAAACTCATCAGCCAGGGAGAGGCATCACCATGCCACTTGGAATTCACGTTGTAGACGCATTCACAGACAAACTGTTCAAAGGCAATCCTGCCGCCGTCATCATCCTCGACAACTGGCTCAGTGATGAGCTGATGCAATCTATTGCTATCGAAAACAATCTCTCTGATCTATAACACCAACAGAGGTACTCGCCAATGAACAGGCCTATTTTGCCGTCTACGAGTGCGAAGCCGACGTACTAGACCTTGAGCAGACGGTTGAACACATCAAACGCCTTTACCCTCGGGATGTCATTGTGACCGCCCCAGGCGAGACTGTTGATTTTGTCTCACGTTATTTCTGGCCAGCCTCAGGTGGCGAGGAAGATCCGGTCACAGGCTCTGCTCACGCGGGGCTTGCGCCCTTCTGGGCTGAAAAGCTGGATCGCAAAGAATTGACAGCCTATCAGGCGTCGAAGCGTGGCGGTCATCTGCGATGTCGCGTTGAAGGTGATCGCGTGATGGTGGCCGGACAGACGGTGAAATACCTGGAGGGCGTAATCAACATTTGAAACAGTGCCTTCTAGCTTAATTGAGGAGCTTTATGAATTTCCCCCTGCAGTTGACCTTCAAGATCATAGCAATCGCCCCGCAATTGACCGTTACCGACGCGCAGGGTGAGGTTCAGGCCTACGTACAACAGAAGCTGTTCAAGCTCAAGGAAGCGGTGACGGTTTATTCGGATGCGAACAAGCAGCGGGTGAACTTCGAGATCAAGGCGGATCGAATCATCGATTTCTCCACCAGATACAACTTTCGCAATGCCGAAGGCACGAAGGTCGGCAGCGTGAAACGCCGTGGCATGCGCTCACTCTGGCGTGCGACGTATGAAGTGTATGACGCCGATGATTCACTCATTTTCACTATCGCCGAAGCTAACCCCTGGGCGAAGATGATCGACAGTGTGCTCGGCAACGTGCCGGTACTTGGCTTCCTTACAGGATACTTCCTGCATCCGAGTTATAACGTCCTCCAGAACGACAAGAAAGTAGCGAGCATGGCCAAGCAGGCTGCGTTTTTCGAGGGTCGATTCAGGATTGACCGTCATGAGCCCTTGCCTGAAGAAGACGAGCAGCGCGTCCTGCTGGGTTTGCTGATGCTCGTCCTCATGGAGCGCGAACGCGGTTAGATGGTCGCCATTCCTCCATCGAACATCAGGTTCTCTCCAAGCATATAGGATGAGTCGTCACTTGCCATGAAGAGTACCGCTCTGGCAACTTCATAGGCTTGTCCGAAGCGGCCGGCAGGCACGGTTCCCAGCAACTCCCCTGCCCAGGCTTCAACCGCTTCGGCTGGCATCCCGAGCTTGCTAAAAATCGGCGTTTCGATCAGGCCTGGGCTTATGCTGTTGACGCGGATGCCGCGTTGCGCCAGTTCAGCCGAAAGTGTACGCGCCAGCGAGCGAACAGCCGCCTTGGTAGCCGCATAGATACTCATGCCAGCCATACCCTGCTCGATGATCGTGGTGGAGGTCAGCACCACACTGGAAGGATTGTTCAGCAAGGGCAGCATGCTCTGGATCGTGTAGATCACGCCTTTAAGGTTCACGGCGATCTGATCGCTGATATTCGTCTCATCCACGTCACTGAAAGGCATGGGCTTGGCAATGCCTGCGTTGGCAAATAGGATATCAAGACGCCCGAACTCTTCCTTTACCCTTTCCGCAAGCTCGGCCATGTCTGCTGAAGAGCTCACGTCTGCCCGGACAGCCACGGCGCCATTACCGAGTGCCTTACCGGCTTGGGCGACGCGCTCGGCATTCTGCCCGACGACAATAACGCGTGCACCTTCTTCAAGGAACAGCTGTGCGGTAGCGAAACCAATGCCGGTGGTTCCACCGGTAATCAAAGCAGTTTTTCCAGTCAGTCTGTTCATCATCATGTATCTCTGAAAGTTCGGTTGATTATCCTTGCCTCAGCAAAGCGTTATGACCCTTGTCGGCCTTTCCTTTCTGTACCGATCGGTATTTAATTTAGCGAACTGTATACTGTGGCGCAAGCAGATTTAACGGGAGCAAGCAAAATGGCCGCTCAGCGAGGACGACCAAGGGGTTTTGACATTGAAGCTGCACTCGATCAGGCAGTTGAGGTGTTCTGGAAAAATGGCTTCCAGGCTACATCCCTGCAAGCACTTACAAGCGCAATGGGATTGAACAAGCCAAGCCTGTATGCAGCTTTCGGAGACAAGGAAACGCTATACCTGAGAGCGCTGGAACGATATGCGGCCCACCACGTTGCGGGTCATGCTGCGATTCTTGCGGAGGAGCCGGATGGTTATCGCGCGGTCGAGGGCTTCCTGCGTTCGTTGGCCACAATGTTAACGGACGCGAGCCTACCCGGGGGCTGTTTTATCGTAACTGGTAGTGCCGACTGTGGTGGCGCCGCTACACCTGAAAAAGTCGATGCCGCCTTGCGGGCCGCACTGCAGAATAGCGAAGCGATATTGCGGGAGCGCTTGCTTCTGGCGCAGCGGGATGGGCAGCTCTCTGCACAGGCCAGCGTGGACGTACTTGCCACTCTATTCAGCTCAATCGTTGGCGGATTGGCAGTGCAGGCCAAAAGCGGCGCAAGTCAGGACAGGCTGTATCAGGTGATAGAAGCCGTCATGACCGTCTGGCCGCGGGATACGGCAGGCTAGATGTAGTAGTCCTTCAGCGGTGGAAAGCCGTTGAACTCGACTGAACTGTATGTCGTGGTATAGGCACCTGTGGAGAGCCAGTACAAGCGATCGCCTATCGCCAGATTAAGCGGCAGACCGTACTTGTAGTTCTCGTACATGATGTCGGCACTGTCGCAACTGGGACCTGCAATGACTACATCCTCGACCTCTCCGGTCTTCTCGGTATGGATCGGAAATTTGATCGCTTCATCCATGGTTTCCACCAGACCCGAAAATTTGCCCACATCGGTGAACACCCAGCGATGCAGCGCCGTGCGCGACTTCCGCGATATCAGCACCACCTCACTCACCAGCACGCCCGCATTGGAAATAAGCGAGCGACCGGGCTCGATGATGATCTCGGGGAAGTCGTCCCCGAAATCCTCACGGATATAGCGCGTAATTTCGTCAGCGTAGGTTTGCAGATCATTGGTGCGGGTGATGTAGTTGGCTGGAAAGCCACCGCCCATATTGATCATTTTCAGTTCAATACCATCTTCTATTTTCAAACGCTCGAAGATGACCTTGACCTTGCCGAGTGCAGCGTCCCAGGCGCCGATATCGCGTTGCTGCGAGCCGACGTGGAAGGACACGCCATAAGGAACAAGCCCCAGGTCACGGGCCAGTATCATCAGATCCATGGCCATATCGGCCTGACAGCCGAACTTGCGTGACAGCGGCCAATCGGCTGTGAGTGTGCCTTCGGTCAGAATTCGAACGTAAACTTTAGAACCCGGCGCCGCCTTGGCAATGTTGCGCAGGTCTGCCTCGGAATCAGTCGCGAACATGCGTACGCCCTTCTCGAAAAAGGTTCGGATGTCGCGGGCTTTCTTGATGGTGTTCCCATAGCTGATGCGATCGGGTGTAACGCCCAGGCCAAGCACCTTGTCCAGTTCATAGATAGAAGCAATATCGAAATTCGATCCCTTGTCGCGCAGCATCGTCAGTACTTCCGGTGCCGGGTTGGCCTTGACTGCGTAATAGACGTTTGCATAGGGAAAGGCTTGAATCATCTCATCGTACTGACGGTGGATGGTGGCGGTATCGATCACAAGGAATGGTGTTTCCCGACCGTCGCAGAAATCCTTGATGCGCTTGAAGGTTTCAGTGTCGTAGTAATCGCCTACGTGGATCGCAGTCTGGTCGCTCATGGGGTTCTGTCTCGCTCATGCTTGGTCTGGCGCTTACTGTAGCCAGTTCCTCTATCCGCCAAGCGTAGTCGGCATCGGCTATAAGGGCAAAGCAAGACATGTTGATTGACTTAGCACGCCCTAGAATCAGCATCGGCAAGTAGCCCGGCTTCAGCACACAACCGTTAATCTGTGGATTGATGAGTAATGAAACAGACGGCAAGGACCCTGATAAAGGGACTGGAAAACTGGGCCTATCATAAAAAACACAGAAAGCAGGCGATGAGCATCCTGGAGTCTGTCGAGTCCGAGCATGGCGAGACAGACCAAAGGCTGATCAGGCAGTCAGATGAATACGCGCTGGACACCTTCGGCTGGAAGGGCTACGCCGCCTGGCACGCCAATGGCCTGTGGCTTTCACCGGACTATCGCATCCTCGCGGAGAGGGAGGTCATTGCTCTTGCCTCGAGTTCGAATCGAAAGAGCAGCGCTGCGGCTCGTTGTGGACGTTTTGTAACGTTTTGATGCTGCTCAATGTGGGCGCATTCTTTGAGTCTACACTCCAGAAAGTGACGCCGCAGGTGACGGCCACCATTCGTTTTGGCCGGAGAACCCATTATGCGGAAAATTCACAAGTATTCACGGCACTTGACAGTTGCCGGAGCCTTGGCATTCTCATTCATCCTTACTGCGTGCAATGACGATTCTGGGTCTCGAGATAAACGCTCAGGGGTCTTCATAGATGCGCCTGTAGAGGGCTTGGGCTACACAAGCAAAGGCCTCGTCGCGGGCCCCCAACTCAACTACGACGGGCGCTATCAGTTCGGCATGTCGAGCGATGGCACGATACAGCTCGGCTTCGGTATCGCACCCCACAATCTTGCGTTTTCCAAGGACAGCGGTAGAACCTGGCAGAACGTTTCTGATACTGACGAAGGCATTACCTGGTCCGCGGTGGCCGTGTCGCCCGGTGGTGACTTCCTTGTTGCAGGCACTGCCGACAAAAGATTGGTCGTGTCCTCCGACAGAGGAGCGACCTGGGCTGAGCAAACCGACTCTTCACCGTGTACCTCGATCAGGCAAGTGCTTGCTCCAGGCGCGTCTGGATTACTGTACATAGTCGGTAGATCTTCATTCTTTAATGGGCTCTTCGTTTCTGACTGCATTGCAAAATCTGCAGATATGGGCAAAACATGGACCGACCTGCTAAACAGCGGCGGTGATAACTCGACTTTCGCCAGCGTGGAAGATGTGACCGTTTCGGCCGATGGAATGCATATAGCCTATGTCTCCCAGGGCGCATCTAACCTGTATCAATCAGCAGACGGGGGCAAGACCTTCCGCAAGACGCTGGATTCCCTTGAAAATAGCTTCTTCGGTAGTGGCAAACTTTTCGGTCGCGTAGCTTCGTCTTCGGATGGCTCTCGCATCGTGTTCGCTTCTCCGACATTTCTCAGGATCACTTCGGACTTCGGCGCCACTTGGGGCACTGTAGGCGCTCGGCCAGGTTTCTTCGATACAAATCGCCCACCCAGCTTTATCGGACGAAGCCTTTCTACGTCCGCTGACGGTTTGCTCATGTACGTCACACGGGAAGATGGCAGTCTTCTGTTTTCTGACAATGGTGGCAGAAACTGGAGCGCGCGAGGAGGTTCAAGCAATCCCTTGCACTCGGCTTATATTTCGCCGGATGGGGGCACACTGGCTTTGGCTGGTGAGCCAAACAAGCATGGCCTTGCGAACCACAGTGTCGATGCCAGTAGCGACACGTCGAAGCAGTCATTGATTCTCGAGACGAACTCAACAATGCGTTACACCGATAGCAGTGGTGGGTACCGGTGTAAGACTGGCTCCAAGGTCACTTTCTATCTGGGAAATCTGGCGCTTGGCCGAGTCGATTGTGAAACAACCACGCATGTCTACCAGTTAGCTGCCCTTGGCGACGACGCAGAAAAGGGCCTGCGCATCGCACAGCTGCTGCAATCCCTCAATACCGGAGAGTCTACGACTCGCATCAGACTGCCTGATCTAAAGGCGCTCGGTATCGATGTGAACCTAGCCGGTACGGATGAACAGTTTGCCGCTTCGGCAAACGCGCTGTTCTCGAAACTGGCAGACTTCTCAGGCAAAACGTTTACGCTGGTAGACAAAACCACGGCAGCGGCCCACATCAGTTCAGAACTCGCCAAACTGTCGGTTGAAGCCAAGGAAAAGCTCTGTAAAGTCAACGCATGTCGGAACGATTTGATTAACCTTCTCAACACCAATGACTTCCAACGTATCGGCGGCACGTTAACTGGTATGCCTGCTGGGGAAGAGCTGGCGCTCACTCTGACGCTCACCGACAGTACATCGACCACTGAAACTTTAAAACTCGGTTCCAATGGCTCCTGGAAGTTCATTGGGAATACCCGTATTGGTGCGGGCTATGAGATTACGCTGAAGAATCCTGCGGGCGCCATCGGCTACGAGTGTGAGTTGGGCAATGCCAGTGGTGTTGTGCCAGTCGGCAGCATCAAAGATGTTGCCATCAACTGCGTCGTTTACGAGCCGATGGATATGACGCTCTCAGGGACCGTGAGCGGACTGGCCCCTGACCAGTCGCTTACCTTGGCAAGCGGGGATGAGGCAATTGCCATCAATGCCAACGGTAGCTTCGCATTCACAACCAAGCTCGCATTCGCTACCGCCTACGAGGTCACTGTGCTGAACCAGAACCCGGCGCGACTTGAGTGCAGTGTTGAGAATGGCGCAGGCAGTATCCCTTTCAGTCGCGACAGCAACGTTATCAATGATATCCGAGTGCTGTGCTTACCAATCCCGCAGTTCCGTATTTCGGGCGTTGCATCAGGTCTCCCGAGCGGAGAGACGATTACTCTTTCGAATATCGACAGCGATCTTGGGTCTGCACTCATCAGCATAACAACTAACGGCGCTTACAGTTTTGCCGAATTATTCACAGGGAACTATCAATTGTCTGTGCTCGGCGCCCCTTCAGGCCTCAGCTGCGTGTTGAGCACGAGCGCAGGCAACCCCAATCCACTGGGTGTGATAGCCGATATCGCCTGTACAGGCGCAACACTTTCTGGCGTTATATCAGGCCTTGATGAAAGCGCGACCCTCAACATGCTACTGAGCACAAATGCAGGTGACAGTGCGCTTCAGGTAACGGGGACCAGCGGAACGACAAGTTTCGTTACCCGCTATCTGCAGCCGGGCACAAGCTATTCACTCAGCATTACGGGCACGTCGGCCGGTATCAGCTGTGATCCGATCGTAAACGCCAGTGGAACAATGGGAAATGCCAATATATCAAACGTGTCAATCACGTGCTCCAGCAGCAATGGGGGTGGAAATGATCCCGTTGCTGGGTCTTTGGGCGGCACCGTGGTCGGACTGGTTGAATCGGATGCACTTCAAATCGAAAATAACGTCAATTTCGATTTTCATTCGGTTACCACGCCCGGAGCGTTCACCATGCCGTTGGGACTTGCTCCTGGAGAAACGTATTCAATCGCTGCTCAATACGGTGGTCTGGACAACGCTTCGTGCGAAGTCACATCCGGCGCTACTGGCACCATGCCCCCCGCTGATGCGACGCCGAACTACGTTGACGATATCGTGATTACTTGCACGTACTAGCCTGAGCAGATCACAGAGTCTGGACCGTGGAGGCCCGGCTCTGACACTTCGGCCAGAAGGTCCGGCAAAAGGATGTTCTCACTTGCGATGGCGCGGTAGACTGAGGCACGCTCAATTGGCAGTCGTTTCAGGATCACTAGTCGCATCGCATGAGAACCTCCCGCATCTATATCGATCCAGCTGAACATGGTGGCCTCGCGGCAACCATGGCGCAGCCGGACAGACAGCTCCAGCTCACAGGTCAGACCGCCCATTATCTCGCTACGGTATTGCGGCTTCGTGAGGGCGATAGCATCGTGCTGTTCGACGGCCTTGGTAGCGAATTTGAGGCCATCATCGGTGCTGGTTCAAAACGAAGCCTGAGCGTTCAGCTACAGAACGAGACACCAGGCCTGCAGCCTTCCCCCTGTCGCATTACGCTCGCGCAAGGCGTGTCCAAAGGTGATCGGATGGACTTTGCCATTCAGAAAGCGACCGAACTTGGCGTGCACCGCATTGTGCCTCTGCTGACCAGCCGCTGCGATGTCAAGCTCGATGAGGATAGAAGGGCCAAGCGGCTACGCCACTGGCAGCAAATCGCTATTTCCGCGGCAGAACAATGTGGCCGCAGTGATATCCCTGAAATCCTCCCCTTCACCCAGCTGCATGCCTGGCTGGATGAAGGCCACCGAGGTTTCATTCTTCACCCAGCCAATGCCGACGCAGCGCAACTCAACCCGATGGCGGCAGGTATTGCCGAGCCGTGTCTGTTGGTGGGCCCTGAGGGGGGCTTCAGCGAAGACGAAGTCGATGCTGCGTTGAAGACTGGTTATCAGGCGTGGACGCTGGGGCCCAGAATACTCCGTACCGAAACGGCGCCGCTCGCGGCGCTTACGATCCTGCAATGGCAGGCAGGCGATCTCAGGAAAACTTCGAATGCATGAACAGAAGCGGCGTCTGTGGCCCTGGGGGCTGCTTGTCGTACTTATTACCGCAGGTCTTGTTTATTTCATGTTCGCCACCCGTAGCCAGCCGCCCCAGCGTGAGGTGGTCGAGAACAGCTTTACGGTTGACGTTCGTGTACTCAAGCAGCAGAACATCGCGCCGGAAGTTCCGCTATTGGGCGTTATAGAATCGACGCAGCAGACACAGGTTCGTAGCCGCCTGAACGCTACAGTTGAAACACTGCACGTGCTCGAAGGTGACAATGTGGTCGCCGGAGAGCCATTGCTCAGCTTCAATGAAGCCGAGGCGGTCGTGCCGCTGACCCAGCGCCGAAGCGAAGTCGCTGAGCTGAAAGCGCTCATCGCGGAACAGAGCGCAAGGGCCGCAGCCGATCGTGCGGCACTTAAAACCGAACAACGCCTGCTGGCGCTCAATGAAAAGGCTGTAAAGCGACAGGAGTCGTTGTCGCGCGCCAACGTAAGCTCGCAGGAGCAGCTGGAGGCAAAGCAGATTGCGCTGGCTCAGCAGCAGCTCGCCCTCGTCAACCGAGAGTTCGCTGTCCAAAACGCTGAAAACCAGCTGGCCCAGCTTCAGGCCCGGCTTGATCGTGCCGAGGCCCAGTTGGCACTGGCAGAGCTGGATTATGCGCAAGTCGAACTGCTCGCCCCTTTCGATGCCCGTGTTGCGTCCGTGAACGTCGCAGCGGGTGATCGTGTCAATGTGTCGGAGCCGCTAATGCAGCTGGTTGGGCTGGATAGCCTGGAAGTTCGTGCGCAGATTCCAAACCGTTGGGTACCGGCCGTGCAGCGTGCCTTGACCGCGGGTCGTCAAGATGAGCGTAAAACACTCTCACGCGCCCAGGCTCTTGTTTTCGGCAAAGCTCATGAGCTGCTACTCAAGCGCATGGCTGCGCAAACCAACGCTGGCACCGGCGGCATCGATGCTTTTTTCGCCTTCGTGAGTGAGCCGCCGTTTTCAGTCAACAAGGCCGTGCCAGTCATCCTGAGCCTGCCACCGCTTGAGAAGGTGTACACCGTTCCGGAGTCGGCGATTTATGGCGATAACACCGTCTATATCGTAGAAGACGGTCGCATGCAGCCTCGGGCCATAACAAGGCTCGGCCGCTTTACCGGGCCGAAGGGTCTGGAGCAGGTAATATTCCGCTTCGATACAGGCGGGTCAGCTACGGATGTCGTGGATATGGATGGCGTACAGGTCGTTGCAACACAGCTGCCCACAGCCACGACCGGCCAGCTCGTCAAGGTTCGTGAACCCAGTGACTCATCGGCAACTGTGCGATGATCCAGAATGCTGGCCAACACCGCAATGACCTGATCGGCCTCTTTGCCCAGCACAAGGTCGCCGCCAATCTGCTGATGATCATCATGCTGATGGCAGGCGTTGTCGGCCTTATCAAGCTCAATACCCAGTTCTTCCCCACCTTCGCGCTGGACTTCATTACCGTACGTGTCGTATGGCCGGGCGCCTCTGCAGAAGACGTCGCACGCTCCATCACCTCGCCGCTCGAACAGGAGCTGCAGGATCTGGACAACGTCAAGGAGATGCGGAGTACATCAGCACGTGGTTTCGCCTCGATCGTGCTGGAGTACGAGGAAGGCAGCAATATGAGCATTGCCCTCGATAACGTTAAGGACCGGGTGAGCCTGGTGAGAAATCTGCCGGCGGAGGCAGAGGATCCGCAGATACGCACCTTCAATCGCCATGAGGACGTGGCGACGCTGATCGTCACCTCGGAAGGCTCGCTAGCCGAGTTGAGAGCGGTGGCAAGAGATCTGGAAGATCAGCTGCTCGAACGCGGTATTGCCAAGATCGAGTTTACCGGGTTGCCTGAAGAGGAGCTCGCGATCCAACTCGATACCGCCGACATCATCGATCTACAAAGGCCAATACCGGCCATCGGGCGCTTGATCGTCAACCAGAGTCAGGACATTCCCGCCGGCACGACAGGACGCAAGGAGGCGGCGCGCGAGCTGCGCTCGCTCGAACAGAAGCGCGATGCAGAAAGCTTCCGCCAGCTCGCACTGCTGACGACAACCAGCGGTGAACAGTTGCGGCTTGGCGATATCGCCGAGGTAGAACGTCGCTCCAAAGACCAGACGGTTGAGGTCCTGTACGACGACAAGCCGGCAGTACTGATGAAACTGCTGCGTACCGAAAATGCCGACACACTTGAGAACGCCGCCATTCTGCAGACCTGGCTGGCAGATATCGAAGGCACCCTGCCCCCGAGCATCGAAGTGCTGCCTTTCAGCGAAGCCTATGTGCTCATACAGGAGCGCATCGACCTACTGCTGAAGAACGGCCTTGGGGGTCTGGTACTGGTTGTCGCCATCCTGTTCATATTCCTCAATGGCCGCGTGGCCTTCTGGGTAGCCGTCGGCATACCGGTCAGCTTCATGGGTACCCTGTTCGTGCTCTACCTTATCGGTGGCAGTATCAATATGGTCAGCCTGTTCGCGCTGATCATGGCGCTGGGTATCATAGTCGACGATGCCATTGTGGTAGGCGAAGATGCGCTCACCCACTACACCAAGGGGGAGAGTGCGCTGAAGGCGGCAGAGGGCGGCGCCCGGCGCATGTTTGTACCCGTCATGTCCTCTTCGCTCACGACGATTGCCGCCTTCCTGCCGCTCATGCTCATCAGCGGTATCATCGGCAGCATTCTCAAGGCCATCCCGATCGTAATTATTTGCGTGATCATTGCATCGCTGATCGAAAGCTTCCTGATACTGCCGGGTCATCTCGAAAGCTCATTCAAAAAGAACCGTCATCGCAAGCCGGGTAAGCTGCGCCTCAAGCTGGATGCTGGCTTCAATCACTTCCGCGACAATATGTTCAGGCCGCTGGTGGCGGCTGCACTCAGGCACCGAGCCCTGAGCCTGGCGATGATACTCTGCAGCTTCGTGCTCAGCATATCGCTACTGGCCTCCGGCCAGATCAAATTCACCTTCTTCCCAACGCCTGAGAGCACCCTCATAACCGCGAGCGTCAAATTCGTTGCCAGTGCCGATGAAGACGAAGTGCGGGTTTTCGCACTGGAAATGGACCATGCCCTGGAGCGGGTCAACAAGTCGCTGGGCGGTGAAACCGACCTCGTAGTCCACTCTGTCGTACGGCTTGGCCAGGGCACCTTCGATGGCGGCAGGAATTTCCAGTCGGGTGAGCAGTATGCCAACGTACAGGCTGAACTGATTTCGTCCGACAGGCGTGATGTCAGGAATACCGAGCTTATCGCTGCCTGGCGCGACGCACTGCCAAAAACACCTGGAATCGAACAGATTTCCATGACGAGCCCGCGCGGCGGACCGCCTGGAGAGGACATCGACATCTTTCTGAGTGGTGCTGCGCCAGAGACCCTGAAACGGGCAGCCAACGATCTCACCGACGTACTCGCGAATTTCGAAGGCGTCAGCAACATTCAGGACGACCTGCCCTACGGCAGACAGCAGTCCATCTACAGTCTCACGCCAACCGGCGCTGCGCTTGGCTTGTCGGTCGCAGAAGTGGGTGCGCAGCTGCGTTCAGCCTTCGATGGCCAGCTCCTGCAGATCTATCATGATGAGGAAGAGGAAGTCGAAGTTCGCATCATGCTCAGCGACGCTGCCCGCGATTATCATCGCACGCTCGCTACCTTCCCCATCATTACCCCAACAGGGGCTGCCGTCCCGCTCGATGACGTCGTTGACATCAAGCCTCGGCGCGGGCTGGAAGTGCTCCGCCACACCGGAGGTAAACTCGGTATTCACGTCACGGCTGATGTGGATGCATCGGTCACCAATGCCAATACCATTCTCACGGGCTTGGCAGAAAATGAACTGCAGTCCATAGCGGCCGATCACGGCGTACGCTACGAGCTGCAGGGGCGCGCTGAAGAACAGCGGGACACCGGTGGTGACATGCTGTTGGGTGCAGTCCTCGGTATTTCGCTGATGTACCTGATACTTGCCTGGGTGTTTTCTTCTTATCTATGGCCGTTGGCGGTCATGATCGCGATTCCGTTTGGTCTCACCGGTGCGGTCTTCGGACACTGGGTTCAGGGCCTGGATCTGACCATCCTCTCGCTGTTTGGATTTTTTGCGCTGTCAGGCATAGTCGTGAATGACTCGATCATACTCGTGAGCTTCTATCAGGATCTGCGGCGTGAGGGTATTCCCGTCGCCACAGCCCTGGTTGAAGCAACCTGCCAACGCCTTCGAGCCGTACTGCTGACATCGCTGACTACTATTGCAGGTCTGTTGCCGTTACTATTCGAGACGTCGTTGCAGGCCCAGTTTCTGATCCCAATGGCCTCGAGCATTTCTTTCGGGTTGGCCTTCGCTACGGTACTCATACTGTTTGCCATTCCTATCATGCTGTCGCTGCTGGAAGGCGCACAGGCACGGATGGGTTCGCTGTTCAAAGGAAAAGGACATCCTGATACACCATGACACCTGCTGACCTTTCAACTGCGGAACTACTGCAGTACGCCTCAATTCCCGTTGTCGCGGCGCTCATTGGCTGGATTACCAATTGGCTCGCCGTAAAGCTCACATTCAAGCCACTGGAGTTCGTGGGCATTCCCCCGTTCCTTGGCTGGCAGGGCATCATCCCTTCCAAGGCGCGGAAAATGGCTGACCTCTGTGTCGACGCCACTATAGCCAAGCTCGGGACGGTGCAGGAAATATTCGAGCAGATCGACCCTGAGCTGCTGAGCCAACATGTCATTGATTCGTTGATGCCCCGGGTAGAAGAATATGTAGACGATGTCATGACGCGCGAGCATCGGACGCTCTGGGAAAACCTGCCCATGAGAGCGAGAAAGATCGTTTACGATCGTGTGCGAAAGAGCGCGCCCTCACTGGTCGACAAGCTGGTCACCGATATCGGTCTGCAAATAGACACTCTCCTGGATCTCAAGAAGCTGGTAGCAGACTGCCTCGAGGCAGATCGTGAGCTGCTGAACAGGCTGTTTCAGGAATGCGGTGAGGCCGAATTCCGCTTCATTATCAATAGCGGTTTTGTGTTCGGCTTCATTTTCGGACTGTTCCAGATGGTGGCCTGGTATTTCTATCCCAGCTCGTGGGTGCTGCCCGTTTGCGGATTCATCGTCGGCTGGGCAACCAATTGGATTGCGCTCAACATCATATTCCGGCCAGTCCGACCGACCAAGATAGGCCCGTTCGTGATCCAGGGACTATTTCTCAAGCGCCAGCCGGAAGTGGCGAACGTGTTTTGCGATATTGTGACGCAGGAAATACTCACCGTAGGCAACATCCTCAACTTCATGCTGAATGGCCCGCAATCCGGCCACATGCGGGCCATTATCCGCAAGCATGTCAAGCCGCTGGTCGATGAGACAGCTGGCATCACCAAGCCGCTGACTCAGATTGCGTTTGGTCCGTCGGGGTTCGCAAAACTGCGAGAACAGGTTGGCGAACACGCTATCATGTTGTCACACGAAACCTTCGACGATCCGCTGTTCAACAAATCAAGAGCCACGGCGGTAGCGGCCATAATGCGCGAGCGCATGATGCTGCTGTCGCCTGAAGAGTTCCAGGCCCTGCTGCGCCCATGTTTTCAGGAGGATGAGGTCAAGCTCATCATGATAGGTGGCGTACTCGGCATGCTGGCCGGTGTGGCACAGCTGATCTGGGTGTTCGGCGAGAGCATGCTGTGATGGTCAGTGTCGGCTTGCTATCACAGTACTTCACCAATTGTTGTTAACCAGGTTTGACAAAACTATAACAAACGGTAAAACTTGCTTACCGTTTATTTCTTGATCAGTACAGGATGTTGAATCGGAGAGACCGGAGCAGTGTGTAATCGCAGATCCCATTGGGGATCACTACACGTAGTATGTTTGATCATGGTAATTTCGATAAGTATAGGATGACCACGTAATGTCGATCTCTTCGCTCGCCGGAGCCAGCCCGGTGAAACCCAGAACACGCACTGAGCGGCGCCTGTTCAGAGAACTGCTGGAACTCGGCGGTTACCTGAATCGTGCCCAGACTCTGGAACAGCTGAATCTCGTTCAGCAATATCGTCAGATGATTGAGGAGCGCTGTGATGTGCTATCTGGTCTTCGGCGGTGATGCGCTGTTGAGAGACCAGCGCCTTGTTCCTTACCCTTAGCCGAGCTTTTATTGCGCTGACCTTGTCGGCGCTTTTTGTATTCCTGGTCGGTACTCCCCTGCTCGTTCGTTATTATAGCGGCCCCTTCATTGATGCTTACCTTGCGCCACTGGCACTGGAGCGCCTTGGTGGAGAGCCCAGCTTCAATCCACTCAAGCTTCAGCTCACCGTTGAGCAGCTCGAACTGGGCCTGCGTCCTGCAGAAACTACATCGAAACAGGCGCCGATACAGGCTGGTCAGGTTGAGCGACTTACCATCGACTTCTTCGAACGCAGCCTCACCCTCGAAAGGGGATGGTTGGCCGTGGACTCAGCGGCCACCGTACTCGGTATAGAGCATACTGAACGTGGGCTCGATGCTGAAGGTTGGCTGCAGCCGCTAAACGCCTTGTTCCTCTCGCCCTCTGACGCTGACTGGCCGTCAACTCTCGAGCTGCCTCGCACGATCTTCCAGGCTACTGTTCACAACGTAAAGCTTGAAGACTTTGAGGCCCGCCTAGGCGACACTGGTTCAGTGTTCAGGATTAGCGAGCTTACCGGTAGCCTCCTGACGGGCGGTAACACTGCTGAACGTGGCGGCTCCGGCATGGCAGCGGCCACACCCCTGCACAACTGGGATATCGACGCGAGAATCAACGATCGGCCGTTCCAGCTATCAGTGCGGCCCCAATTGACAACTGATGGGGCCATTTTTTACCTGGAACTTAAGGACTTGCAATTCGAGGCCACCGCTTTTTCAAGTGCCGGTCTCGTTCTGCCGCCGTTGCCAGGGCTTGAAACTCTTGCGCTGATGGAAGGACAGCTTGCGATGCAGGGTGAACTGGTCGTGGAGTTCGAAGCTGAAAAGCGCGCACTGACTGCCATTGATTTACAGCTAGGCTTCTCTGGCTTGCGTGGCCAGGGCGCCTATACCGACGCTACCGGCGCTGAACGAACCCTCAACTTTCGTGCGGAACAGTTTGCAGCCGACGTCGACCAGCTTCAATGGTTATCTGACGATGCACGCTGGACACCCGAAAGAATACGTCTGCAGACGAGTAGCGAGCTGGTTCTCACATCGCTGCGTTTCAACTCCACTCCCCCGACCGCAGAATCCTTCATCAGCACGAAGGCAGCCACTGCCCAGCTGCTCCTCGATTGGCAGCGTCAAACGCTATTCGAGATCCACAGCGATCAGTTTTCGATTCAGGGCCTGAAGGCTCGCCTCGACAGTCAGACACTCGGCCTTGCAGAAGGGGCATTGACGCTCTGTGGCCTGACTGATGATCTTGCCACAGCACACGAGCAAGTCAGCATCAACACCAGCATGGAGCTGTCGGCACTCACGGCCTATCAGGACAACTGTTGGTTCAGGCAGCTCATCCTTGAGGGTGGTGAATTGACGATCGAAAGTGATAAGCCCGTCCCCAGCATCGACGCGCTTCGGATTCATAAGCATCGTCTGGTGGTGACCGATTTTAGTACCGTCAATTCGGCCGAACCGACATCAGTCGAGTTTTCCGGGCTGCTTCCGAACCCGAGCAGCGACAGCAGGGCGCCGGTCAATCTGGTACTGAATCTCCTAAGCAATACGCCGGAACTCATCAGGTTCAGCATGAATGACTATCGTCCGCAGCAGCTTGATCTCATTGGCAGCTGGATGGAGCGGCTCACAGGACTGCCCCTATCTGTACGTGGGGCAGAGGCCCGTTCTGATGAAGCGGCCGGAAAATCGATGTTTCTCGAAGTGGGTCGTCTCGGCGATCAGTACGCAGGCTTCGCCCAACTTCGCAAGTCCAATAGCGATACTGTGGAGCAAACCCGCGCGCTATCCTTTACCGTGTCGCCAAGCGGTGGGCTCCCCTCAGACTTATGGACCCCCTTGATCAGAGCTGTGATTGAGATGAACAGCAAAGCCTCGAGTTCTGTCAACTAACAACGTCGTGCGGTGAGTGGTGGTGGCGATCGAGCCACTGCGCCACCGTGATGGAGTCATATTTCTTGTGCACCGCCTGCTCTATTTCAGCCACGACTTCCGCCGCCTGCATATCTGACGCCACATACAGCGGAAACAGTTGCTCCTGGCTCCTGACAGCGTCCAGTACCTCGGCCACGCTGATATGCTCGAGCGGACGCCCAGGTGTGAGCCCTTCACCATGTGGACCCGCGTAGACCAGCAGGCCGGCCCTTACCAGTTTCTTCAGCAAGCGGTGGTTGATCTCCGGTCCTGCTCTGAGCGTCTTGTCGAGTTCGGTAAGGGGGCACACGCCCCGGCCTTCGTGAAAGGTTCGCGCTACCTGGAAGAATAGGCCCAGGCCTATACGCTCATCGAGACATGCGCTGGTTGAGAGCTGACGTTCACGAGTGATGTACTTGGCGTTTTGCGAATAAAACGCCACCGAGGCCCCCATCAACAGTATCAGCCAAGCCACGTAGAGCCAGATCAGCAGCAATATGCCTACGGCAAAGCCTGAGTAGATGGCCTGGTAGTTGGAGTTGACGACGAACTGTGTAAAACCATAAATTGCCGATTGCCAGGTTACACCGGCCACTACGCCGCCGATGAGGGCGTAGCGCAACTTCACCCGAGTATTTGGGATGAAGGCGTACACGAAGGTGAACAGGGCGATGATCATCAGGTACGGCATTAATCGGCTCAGGATTGAGAACAACATGCCGAAGGGCTGGATGGTCAGCAGATCCTTGACCATGTCCGATCCCACCACCGTAGCCGTCGTGCCGAGCGCCGAAACGATCAGTACCGGCCCGATCACGATTACGCTCAGATAGTTGCTGAAACGCTGCGCCATCGATCGGACCTGACCAACCCGCCAGATCTCATTGAAGGCGCGTTCCACCTTCTGGATAAGCGAAATGACCGTGTACACCAGCATGCCAAGGCCTACCGAGCCGAGTACACCCACCTGCATGTTGTCGACGAAGCCGAGTATCTGACCAACCAGTGCTTCGCCCTCTGCACCGAGTGGCTCCACGGCGCTGTGTAGAATGGGCTCGAGATCATTATGGGCACCCAGACCCTTGAGCACCGAAAAGCTGAGCGCGATCATTGGTACGATCGAGAGCAGCGTTGTATAGACCAGGCTCATGGCATGGAGGGTAATATTGCCGAGCGAAACGTCTCGAACCACCGCGAACAGCACACGGCAGGCATGCCAAAGGCCATGCATGAGGCGCCCACGGTTCTCCTGTTCATTCAGCCATAACCAACGTTCGATGCGCTGCAGCCAGGGCGGCAGGCCCCTGCTCCCGCTGTTTACTTCGTCGATTGGCGAAGCCGGTGCTGTCTGTTCCTGTGCGTCTTCCACCCAGTGTTTCCCTGTGCTGTTGCATTCGTGGCTAAACAGAAATGCGCCTTAGTGACCCTACAAGTGTAGTCATGTGAGAAACTTTACCCCATGCGGCCTACAGATAACGGCGCTCATTTCGACTACAAATTTACGATTTTACAGCTTCTGCCTATACTCGTTGGATGAGCGTAGATCTGTTTGAAATAAAGATTCCTGCCAGCGAAGCCCAGCTTGGGATGCATGTCATCAGGCTCGATCGTCCGTGGGAAGAAACTGACTTCATGCTTCAGGGTTTCGTTGTCAAGGATCAGGACGAAATCAACGCCCTGCGTGAACAGTGCCAGTTCATTTATGTTGAGGGCAAGTCTTACAAGCAGTACGGTCAGGTTGCCGATCGCAAGCCGGCTCAAGCCCCTGGCCGGGCTGCCACAGCTACACGGACGCCCCAGTTCGTGTATATCAACAAGATCGACGTCAGTGAGGAAATCGGCAAGGCGAGGGAAAGTTACAAGATCGCCAAGAGCATGGCCACCAGCATCCTCTCGGGCATTCGCATCGGCAAGACTCTCGATATCAACAAGACCAAGGAAGTGGTGGACGATATCGTCGACAGCCTGCTGCGGAACGATGACGCCCTCATGTGGCTATCGAAGATTCGCAACCAGGACGAGTATACGGCCGAGCACTGCCTCAACGTCTGCATTCTTTCTGCTGCCTTTGCCAAGCGGCTCGGTCTGCCTGAGGACGAGATTCGACTCATTGGCTTGTGCGGTATGCTACACGACGTCGGCAAGATGAAGGTGCCGCTGGAAGTGTTGAACAAGCCGACATCATTGACGCCAGACGAATTCGAGCTGATGCGCAGGCACGCAGAGTTCGGCCGGGATATTCTGATGAGTCAGCCCGGCATGCTGAACAAGGCAGTGGATGTTGCGTACAATCATCATGAACGTCTTGATGGCAATGGCTATCCCCGCAAGCTCAAGGCAAATCAGATTCCCTACTACGCCAAGCTGGTCGCCATCGTGGACACCTACGATGCCATTACCTCCAATCGCTCCTATAGCCGTGGACGCGCATCCATGGAGGCACTGGACATCATCTATCGTTTCAGGGGCACGCAATTCGATGATGAGCTTGCGAAAGAGTTCATCAAGATGATCGGCATCTACCCACCGGGCTCCATTGTGGAACTGCATACTGGCGAGGTCGGCATCGTTGTGATGCAGAATCCGAAGAGCAAGCTCAAGCCCAAGATCGTGGTGGTGCTCGACGCGCAGAAGCGCAAGCTCGAGCAGAAAATTTTGCTCGACCTGCTGAAGGAGCCGAAGGATTCGACGGGGAAAATATACACCATCAATCGCGAGATCCCTGACGGCAGCTTTGGCGTAAAGCTTCAAAAGCACTTAGAAGGCGGCCTTATTCTCAACTACCCCACCCTTGATGAGCACAAGTCATGAGCGACGAAAACGGCCATGAGTCTGGTAGCCATCCACAGGAGCGCAGAAAACTGCAGCGCTACCTGTGCAGTGACAGCTTCGCGAATTGCCATGTGCGCCTGCTGTTGCCGCGTTGCGTCTGCGAGAAGGACAGCGCACCGGATTATTACGGCCGCCCGATTGCGGTGACGCCCACCAATTTCAATCATCAGGGCCTTGGCTTCTTTCATCACGAGCCAGTCGATATCAGCCGCTTTGCGGATAGGGACAACCAGCGTCAGGCTCCTCACGCCCTATTCGACTTCGATTTTCAGTGTTCGCCGGAGCCGGGCGGCGCTGCGGTTGGCTTGATTGAAATCCGCGGTCTGCCTGCACAGTTTGTCTATGTTACGGACTCTGACGTAGGCACCAATTATGGCCTACGGTTTATTAACGGCCCTTCCCCAACGGATGACGGCACTACCGATTCCGAGAAGTCCTTGGCACCTGCACGGCGCCAGGCCAGTCTGCTAGCCATTGAAAACGAACTCGCACAAAGTTCATGTTTGGAGCGCTATAATTTAGACTAGCCTTGGTCGCGCTCAACAGGGCGCGCAGAAACCAGAGAGAATGCCTCCATGCCTGAAGCAAACAGCCCTGAACCAGCAGGCGGCAAGAGCGTCCGTGCGCAATCGAAAGTCGAAGAAATCATCAATGCCGTCACGCACGGGCTCGGTGCCTTTGTCAGCGTGGCCGCTATCACGATCCTCATCGTGCTCGCAAGTCAGGAGCGTGATGCCTGGGCCATCGTAGCCGTTTCAATCTACGGCGCCTCACTGTTCCTGCTCTACCTGGCATCCATGCTGTACCACGGCGTCGAGCACCCCCGGGCGAAATATCTGCTGAACCAATTCGATCACTGCGCCATCTATCTTCTCATAGCCGGAACCTATACCCCCTTTTTGCTCGTTAATATGCGGAGCACAACTGGCTGGGTGGTTTTCGCCATTCTTTGGACCCTGGCGATCTCGGGAATTTACTTCAAGCTGCGCAGCCCAGGTAAGCGCCACAAGGTGCATCTGGTGAACTACATCGTTATGGGCTGGATGGGGCTGATAGTCGCGCCGCAACTGATGATGAGCCTGCCGCCAGTGGCGCTTGACCTGATCATTGCAGGCGGCATCGTCTACACCGTTGGCATCGTTTTCTACCTCCTCGACAGGGTGCCCTACGCGCACTCGATCTGGCATCTTTTCGTGCTCGGCGGAAGCACCTGCCATTACATCGCCGTGTACTACGGAGTGTTACTTACAGAATCGTCATGAAGCGATTTCGAGCATAAGACGTCTATCCATGCCTCCGGAATTCGACTATATTCTAAGTGAACGCAATGCTTTCTGAGCTCTGAAAGCATGGTCGTCAAGACGGTTTTTCTGATGACCAACCCTTGTGCCCGGGGGAGTTCAGAAGCAAAGGAAGGCAAGTAGAATTGTTGGCATCGCATGCCGCGTATGGCATGCCGCACATCGTCACTTAGCAGTCATTCCGGAGCAGCCAGATGAGTTTATTTTCTCACTTCTCGAATCGGTTCGAAGCGCGGCAGGAAGAGGAATACTCCCTGGAGGAGTACCTCGAAATCTGCAAGAAGGACCCATCAGCCTACGCATCTGCTTCTGAACGCATGCTTATGGCAATCGGTGAACCCAAGTTCGTCGATACAGCGAAAGATTCCCGTCTCAGCAGAATCTTCAGTAACAAAATCATCAAGCGTTATCCGGAATTCGAAGAGTTCCACGGCATGGAAGAGGCCGTTGACCAGATCGTGTCCTTCTTCAAGCATGCGGCCCAGGGCCTCGAGGAAAAGAAACAGATTCTCTACCTCCTTGGTCCAGTTGGTGGCGGTAAGTCCTCACTCGCCGAGAAACTGAAGTCGCTATTCCAGAAACAGCCTTTCTACGCCATCAAGGGTTCACCCATTCAGGAGAGCCCGCTCGGCCTGTTTGACCCGCTCGAAGACGGCCAGATTCTGCAAGACGAATACGGCATTCCGAAGCGCTACCTGAACTACATCATGTCGCCCTGGGCCGTTAAGCGGCTGCATGAATACAACGGCGATATCAGCAAGTTCAGGGTAGTCAAACTCTACCCCAGCCTGCTCAACCAGATCGCACTTGCCAAGACTGAACCTGGTGACGAGAACAACCAGGATATCAGCGCGCTCGTCGGCAAGGTCAATATCAGGATGCTCGAGGAGTATGCACAGGATGATCCTGATGCCTACAGCTTCTCTGGTGGTCTGAACAAGGCCAACCAGGGCATGCTCGAGTTCGTCGAGATGTTCAAGGCCCCCATCAAGGTGCTCCACCCACTGCTCACAGCGACGCAGGAAGGCAATTACAACACCACGGAAGGCATGGGTGCTGTTCCCTTCGAAGGCATCATTATGGCGCACTCGAACGAGAGCGAGTGGCAGACCTTCCGCAACAACAAGAACAACGAGGCCTTTCTCGACCGTATTTACATCGTGAAGGTGCCTTATTGCCTGCGCGTTACAGAAGAAATAAAGATTTATGACAAGCTGTTGAGTTCGAGTTCACTCGCTGGCGCGCCCTGCGCACCCGACACACTGAACATGCTGGCGCAATTCTCTGTATTGTCTCGGCTCAAGGAGCCTGAAAATTCCAGCATCTTCAGCAAGATGAAGGTGTATGACGGGCAAAACATCAAGGACACCGATCCAAAGGCGAAGTCGATTCAGGAATATCGTGACAACGCTGGTGTCGATGAAGGCATGGATGGTTTGTCCACACGCTTCGCATTCAAGATATTGAGCCGCGTGTTCAATTTCGACACCACTGAAATTGCGGCCAACCCTGTTCACCTGCTGTATGTGCTCGAGCGACAGATTGAACAGGAACAATACGCGCCGGAGGTTCAGGACCGCTACCTGCGTAACATCAAGGAGTTCCTGGCGCCACAGTATGTGGAGTTCATTGGCAAGGAAATTCAGACCGCCTACCTGGAAAGCTATTCCGAGTATGGCCAGAACATTTTCGATCGCTACGTCACCTATGCCGATTTCTGGATTCAGGATCAGGAATACCGTGATCCCGAGACTGGTGAGAACTTCGATCGAAGCTCCATCAACGATGAGCTGGAGAAAATCGAGAAGCCAGCAGGTATCAGTAATCCAAAAGACTTCCGGAACGAGGTGGTCAACTTCGTACTGAGAGCGCGGGCGAACAATCAGGGCAAGAATCCATCCTGGCTCAGCTATGAAAAGCTGCGATCTGTTATCGAGAAGAAGATGTTCTCGAACACCGAGGATCTGCTGCCCGTTATTTCGTTCAATCCCAAGGCCTCGCAGGACGACCAGACCAAGCACCAGGATTTCGTCAAGCGACTGATAGAACGAGGTTATACCGAGAAGCAGGTGCGACTGCTGTGCGAATGGTATCTGAGGGTGCGCAAATCCCAGTAATGCGACTTGGTTTGAATGATGCTCATGCCTTTGCCTTACCTGGCGATGCAATCCCTGCGGTCTTTCCAGTGGTGGCTGAATGAATGGAACCCATGTCGTCGACAGGCGGCTCAACGGCAAGAACAAGAGTGCTGTCAACCGACAGCGCTTTCTTCGCCGCTACAAGAGTCATATTCGGAAGGCGGTTACCGAGGCTGTCAATAAGCGCTCCATCACCGATATCGATCGGGGCGAGCGTATATCCATACCAACCAAGGACATCAGTGAGCCGCTGTTCCGCAGTGGCCGCGGTGGCCGTCGTAATGTCGTGCATCCCGGCAACAAGGAATACACCCAGGGCGACCTGATCGAACGGCCGGAAGGTGGTGGTGGACAAGGTCAGGGTCAGGGCAAGGCGGGTGATTCCGGTGAAGGCAACGACGAGTTCGTGTTCCAGATTTCACAGGAGGAGTTTCTCGATTTCATGTTCGAGGACCTCGAACTGCCGAACCTGGTGCAGAAGCAGCTGAAGGACACCACCAAATTCAAATACGTGCGTGCCGGGTATACCACCTCTGGCACACCGAGCAAGATCAATATCGTCCGCAGTCTTCGTGGCGCCTATGCCAGACGACTTGCACTGGGCGGGCGCACGCGCGGCCGTATCAAGGAACTCGAGGCTGAACTAGAGGCCCTGAAGGCACACCCGGCCATTGATGATCCTGTACTCAAGCTCAAGGACCGTATGCTCGAGGTTGAAGCGGAAATCGCGCGGCTTCGCAAGCGCATCAAGTCGATCCCGTACATCGATGAAATCGACATCCGCTATAACCAGCATCTGAAGCAGCCAAAGCCAGCCACTTCAGCCGTTATGTTCTGTCTGATGGATGTTTCCGGCTCGATGAGCCAGAACCACAAGGACATCGCCAAGCGATTCTTCATATTGCTCTACCTTTTTCTTCAGCGGAACTACGAGAAGATCGACGTTGTTTTCATTCGCCACCACACCAGTGCGAAAGAGGTCAATGAAGAGGAGTTCTTCTACAGCAGGGAGACCGGCGGCACCATCGTCTCCAGCGCGCTAAAGCTGATGGCTGAGATCGTCGAGCAGCGCTACCCTGCGCAGGACTGGAACATCTATGCGGCGCAGGCGAGCGACGGCGACAACTGGAATGATGACTCGCCCCGTTGCAGCAAGCTGCTGGCAGAGAGCATTCTGCCGCGCCTTCAGTACTATTCGTATATAGAGATAACACCGCACGAGCACCAGATGCTCTGGTATGAGTATGAGAAGATCGCTGCGCAGTTCCCAGGGCGCTTCGCCATTGAGCAGATCGGCGACGCTTCAGATATCTACCCCGTATTCCGAAAACTGTTTCAGAAGCAGCTTGAGAACGGGTGACCGTCAAGGGTGACAAAGATCATGCAGCATTCGATGAACGATCCAACAGGCAAAGCGCAGACAGTGTCGTGGGCACACCCGATCAAGGCGAGCGCCATCAAGCCTATAGAGACACGCTTCAAACCTATTACCGAAGGCAGTGACTGGAGCTTCGAGCTCATCGATGAGTTCGACCGCGCCATTAAAGAGTGTGCCGAGGAATATGGTCTTGACACCTACCCCAATCAGATCGAGGTAATCAGCGCCGAGCAGATGATGGATGCCTACTCATCGGTGGGGATGCCGCTCGGCTACAACCACTGGTCTTTCGGCAAGCAGTTCCTGCAGACAGAGAAAGCTTACAAGCGCGGCCAGATGGGCCTCGCCTACGAGATCGTCATTAATTCCGACCCCTGTATCGCCTACCTGATGGAAGAGAACACCATCCTGATGCAGGCACTGGTCATCGCGCACGCGTGCTACGGCCACAACTCCTTCTTCAAGGGCAACTACCTGTTCCGTACCTGGACCGATGCCAGTGCGATTATCGACTACCTGCTGTTCGCGAAGAACTACATTACCAAGTGCGAGCAGCGCCACGGCGTCGAAGAGGTCGAGAAGTTCCTCGACTCCTGCCATGCCATCATGAATCACGGCGTCGACCGCTATAAGCGCCCTTCACCGATCTCGGCCGGTGAAGAAGAAAGAAAGATGAAAGAGCGTGAGCAGTACCTGCAGCAGCAGGTGAATGAGCTGTGGCGAACCATCCCGCAAAAGGATGCCAAGGACGCGCAAAAGAAACGGACCCGCTTCCCACTGGAACCGCAGGAAAACCTGCTCTATTTCATCGAGAAGAACGCGCCGCTACTGGAACCCTGGCAACGTGAGATCGTTCGTATCGTCCGCAAGGTCGCCCAATATTTCTACCCGCAGCGCCAGACTCAGGTGATGAACGAAGGCTGGGCCACCTTCTGGCACTACACGCTCATCAACCGCATGTATGACAAGGGCTATATCCCCGACGGGCATATGCTCGAGTTCCTGCAGAGCCATACGTCAGTGGTGTTTCAGCCGGAGTTCGACAGTCGCTACTACAGTGGGATAAATGTGTATGCGCTGGGCTATGCCATGTTTCAGGACATCAAGCGCATTTGCGAGTCCCCCACCGAAGAAGATCGCAAATGGTTCCCTGATATAGCAGGCTCTGACTGGTTGCAAACCGTGCACTTCGCAATGCGCAACTTCAAGGATGAGAGCTTCATCCTGCAGTTTCTCTCACCCAAGGTAATTCGCGACTTCAAGTTCTTTCATATTCTTGACGACGACGAGGCGTCGCATTACCGCATCGAGGCCATTCACGACGAGAACGGCTATCGGCGGGTGCGGGAAGCGTTGGCACGCCAATATAATCTCAGCATGCGCGATCCGAATATTCAGGTCTACAACGTCAACGTTCGCGGTGATCGTTCGCTTACGCTTCGTCATGCACCTACCGACCGTGTGCCGCTGCACGCAGAGGATGCTGAAGAGGTACTCAAGCATATCCACCGTCTGTGGGGGTTCGACGTGCACCTGGAGACTGTCTACGATGAGCGGGTGGTTGGCACGATGAGTGTGCCTGATCAAGAAAGTCAGATCGACGGATCCGATCCGGACGTATAGTCTGATGTTATGGATCCAAGCCACTTTACGGTCGAGCGTGCGCAGGAAGCAGCTGCTGCGCTCGATACCATTCTTCGTCAGCGGACGCACGCCAGAAAGGTGCTGGGGCAGACGATGATCTTCCCAGGCAAGCTGGGGGAAGCTCTGCGCCTGCCGCAGATCAAGAATGCCCTCAACAGTAAGATGAGCCATCGACGGGAAATTGGGCTGGACCAGTTTCGCAATCTCTGGCCGACGCTATCGGAGCCTACCAAGCAGGCGGTTCTGAGCAGAATGGGATGGTATGAAGTCGATGCGCTGGATTGGGAGGACAAGCGGTCGAATCGTCGACCTCTGGTTTAGCCTAAGCAGGCAGTGCTCTGCGCTTTGCCGCGTACATTCGTGAGTCAGCCATCCTAAACAGCGAATTTCGATCGATACTATCGTCTGGAAACAGAGCACAGCCCAGACTGGCCGTCATCGGGCAACGCTCATTGCCGACCAGAAACGGTTCTGCAAAGACAGCATCGACTTTGGCTTTGGCGACGGGCAAAACCGATCCCAAATTGTCTGTGGCCGATAACCCCGTCAGCAAGATCGCGAACTCGTCTCCACCCAATCGACAGACCACATCCGAACCACGCATTTCTGCATTGAGACGCTGCGCGATAGCTATCAGAAGCTGGTCGCCGGCTTCATGGCCGCAGCGGTCATTCACAGGCTTGAACATATCCAGGTCGATATACAGGAGCGCGAGCTTTTCCTGCGTGCGCAGGGCACGTGCCATACCTAGATCGAGAGCTTCATTAAACAGAGTGCGGTTTGGCAGATCGGTGAGCGGGTCGTGATGGGCGAGGTGTTCAAGCCGGGCCTCGGCAAGTTTCAAATCCGTGATATCGCGTGCTACCGCCAATCGTAACTGTTCATGCTCCAGCCAGCGAGCCGACCACATGATATGCACCGTCTTGCCCTCCTTGTGAATGTAACGGTTCACGAAGTGACGTTGCGGAACGCCCTGCCTGACCTGGGCGGCCACGCGTTCTGTCATTTCACGGTCGTCTGGATGGGTCAGTTCAATGATTCGCCGACCAATCAGCTCATTACGGGTATACCCGAAGGTCTGCTCGCAGGCGGCACTGACAGAAATACAGATACCCTCTGCGTCGACCACAAAAACGGTATCGAGTAACAGGTCGGTGATTTCTGGAAGCTGAAAGGGGTCATTGGAGAACGGTAATACAGAGCCCATGGTAATACATCTGCCAGTGAGTTCCCCCGGAGGGCTGTTGAATCAGATTATAGTCCGCTTCCGACCTTGCCACATCAGCTTTCAGTTAATGACCGATGGAACCGCGCATTTGAGCTACCCACCCATCGGACGTCGGGATATACTAAAATGACCCGCGGTCAGTTAAACCGGCATCCCTACCTGACAACAGCAGTAATAATGGAGCTCAGCCTGCATGGTTACTACAGAAAACTCTTTACCCGAACCTCAGGCTCTGGCCCAGCCGCTCGCGCTTGCCTGTGGCGCAACCATATCCAATCGCTTCTGTAAGGCCGCCATGACTGAAGGGCTCGCAAGCCCCCGCGGGGTGCCGGGCGAAGCGCTGGAAAAGTTGTATAGACGCTGGTCGCGTGGTGGGGCCGGGTTGCTGCTCAGTGGCAATATCATGGTCGATGGGCGCTATCTTGAGCGCGGCGGCAATGCGGTTCTGGAAAATGATCTGCAACTCGAACAGTTCCGCCGCTGGGCAGCCGCAGGCACAGAAGCTGGCAATCAGTTCTGGGTCCAGCTCAACCATCCGGGGCGACAGTGCTCCCGCATTGTCAATAGCCAGCCAATGAGCCCGTCAGGCGTGCAGCTCGAGCTGCTCGGTAATTTCGCCAAACCACGCGAAATGACGGTGGCTGATATCAAGAATGTCATCCATCGCTTTGGTCGCTCGGCCGCGCTGGTGAAGGAAGCCGGTTTCACAGGTGTGCAGATCCACTCGGCACACGGCTATCTCGGATCACAGTTCCTGTCCCCCGTTACCAACAGACGTCAGGATGAGTGGGGGGGTACCCTGGCAAATCGTGCACGCTTCCTCCTCGAAACGGTTGATGAAGTACGGCGACAGACCGATCCCGCCTTCCCTATCTCGGTCAAGCTCAATTCGGCTGACTTTCAGAAAGGCGGGTTCACCCTCGAAGAGTGCCTGCAGGTGGCTACCTGGCTCGGTCAGCACGGCGTGGACCTGCTGGAAATTTCAGGCGGAACCTATGAAAACCTGGTCTTCATGGACACCAGTGAAGGCAGCGAGAAACGCGAAAGCACGCGCCGGCGTGAGGCCTTCTTCCTTGAATATGCCGAAGCCATAGCGGCTGCCACTACGGTGCCGTTGATGATTACCGGCGGATTTCGCAAGGTCAGCACTATGGTCTCTGCAATCGAAGCCGGAACTACGGCGATGATTGGTCTCGCACGTCCCTTTTGCGTCGCGCCTGACCTCGTCAATGACATACTGACTGGGCATCTTGAGCAATTGCCCGATCATGAGAAGCAGCTGGTTCTTGGCAAGGGCTTTCTCGGCACGGCCAGCTCATCGGCGGCCATACGTGCCATCAACAACCAGGGCCAGGCCGGATGGTACTACCATCAGATTCGCCGGCTGGCTCGCGACCAGCCGCCTCGAGAGCAGCTCGGGGTCCTGAACGCTTTCTGTCGTCACATGGTCAATGACTTCAGCCTCGGCATTCAGCGCCGACGCCTTGGCTGAGGGCCCCTGCCCTGCTGAACTTTTAATTGACCAGACCAACACATCCTGTCAGCCTTTCAGCACGTCAGCGGCCTGGTGGCTGGTCCACCAGGCTAGCGCCAGCGTCCCGGAGCCTCACGATGTTGATCACCGACAGAGAGTTGCCCAACCTGCCAGCGAACGTACGGGTCAATGTACATTCCCATGGTTACTTCGTTTATTCGGTCGAGTTCAGAACGGCGAACGCCAGCCGGTTTTATTCCCGTGATGGTCTCGAGGTCCAGCGCTTCATGAGTCTGCAGGGCGTCAAACAGGCGTTCCAGACCCTGCCACTGCGGGATATCTGGCTCGTTCATCACTCGGCTTACGATGAGATGGTGGGGCAGCCGCTCGGTGCCGAGACCGAACTCACGGTGCCGCTGGATTTTTCACTACCTTACGAATGACAGGAGATACGAATTGATCAGCAACAATAGCGTCGTGGAAGTCAGTTACCAGATACTTGATAGCGAAGGTGAGCTGCTCGACCAGACTGAAGATGGCGAGCCGATGGTTTACCTGCACGGTCACAATAATCTCATGCCGGCGCTCGAGAAGGCGCTCGACGGCAAGGCTGCGGGTGATGATATCGAAATCACGCTGGCACCAAACGAAGCTTTTGGCGAACTGCAGCCTGATTCGGTGCAGCGCGTGTCGAAGAAGCACTTCAAGCAATACGGCAAGCTGTCTGTAGGCGATGTCATTCCACTGCGCACGGAAGATGGCCAGAAAATTGTGACCATCACCAAGGTCGGTCACAGCATGGTCGATGTCGACACCAATCATCCCTATGCTGGCAAGACCGTCCAGTTCAAGGTCAAGGTGCTGCGTGAACGAGCGGCGACCGAAGAAGAAGTAGCACATGGGCATGCGCACGGCTTCGACGGCGAATCAGGCCATCATCACTAGGCCGATCCGGGTCTGCCTGTACGGGTAGACCCGATTTACGAAGCCGCCATCAGAAAGAACATCAGGCAGCTGCCCACCCCAATACCCAATGTCAGCCAACCCCAAGGCAGGCGGTTCACATCCCCAAGGCGTCTTTGCCAGTTGCGTGAGCGACGCATCCGCTTTCCAGTAACCGGCAGACGCTTGAGCGTGCTACCCGGGATGGGCTGCATCTCGGTCAGTAGTGGTGGATGGAAAGCAGGTAATGGTTCGGCAGATGGTGTGCGGCCTGTGGTCGACCCACTGTCCAGCGTATTGATCTGTCTTCTGAACAAAGGCTTCGGCAGTTTGTTGAAGATGCGCATGTGGAGTCCTGTGGTTTTATTATTATGACGCCCATAATGTCATGCCGACGCCCCTCAGAACTGTGAGCCTCATCCTGTTTTTACCGTAAATTCAACGCAGTATCTGATAGATGAGATAGTGACCAGCCGTAACCAGCGACAAGCCACCCACCGCTACCAGCGCAAGAATAGCTGGCCTGGTGCGCTTGAGTAGCTCGCTATAGGACGCCTTCACGATATCAGTCACGCCTGGCTCCCAGAGCTTACTCTTCTTCAACTGACTGGCGTCAACCATCAACAGGGTTTCCTGCAATACACCGCTGCGCTGGAATGCTATCGATAGCGGATGCCCCAGGGTGACATCAGCGCTCACCAACTTGTACTTCTCCCTCAGCACGGCCGTGCTTTCGGCATCGGCAGAAAGGCTCAGCGCCCGCTTCAGATGAAGGCCAGCCTGAATGCACAACCCGAGATTGAGAAGGTAGTGGTATAGACTGCGCGAGCCCTGCGTTTGACGAAAAAGTGGCAGGAAGTTGAGCGCTCGCCAAACTCGAGCATCCGGGCGGATCCACGAGCGAACCAGCCAGGTGTACACCGGCAGTCCGAGCAACAGGAGCACCGCGTGAAGCACGCCCAACGCCATAAGATGATCGCCCGCGGCGGAGCCGCCGGGAATCAGCAGGATAAACGGCAGCAGCAGCGTCACACTTAGCCAGAGCAGCCAGAAGCCGAAGAATAGCGAGCGGCCGGCTGTAGCCAATATGGTGTGATGGTCACAAATCCGGGCAAACACTTCGACCACCCGTCCGCTCGCCAGGCCGAAGCGAATGAATCTGAGTTCCCACTCGACGAAAAAGTCCGAAGACTCCAAATGCGTCAGCAAAGGCTTCTCGGGCGCCGCTCTCACACTTGCTGCAAGCGCTTTGAGGCCGCGGTGATAACAGCTCGGCACCACGGCCTGCACTTCCTCGAAGACGGCAGGAAAACCTGAGCCCCTGGCGAGGCGGCCAGCGATTTCCGCAAACAGGAGGGCGCGATTGCCCGGCAGGCTCTGCGACCACATGGTAATTTGCATGATGAGAATGTCCGTACCTTGCTCGAATTCGCTTCAGTTTGGCCAGCATCGCAGCGTAAGGCAAACGCTGGTTGAGCAAAATGGCTGAAACTATTCTCCTGTTACACCGTAACTGGGCTCATCTATGTATCGTCCGCAGGGCCAATTGATGAGTTCACTACGATCGATACCAACATCAGTAAGCCCGCTACCACGGCATGCCGACGTGACTCCTGCAAGATTATCAGGCTATGATCGAACAGCAATGTCCGCTTCACATCGCCGGGCTGCCCTGGTTCGGTACATCCCGAACCCCGATCCACCTGCTTTATCGGATACCGCACTGCCCATGAGTTCACCTTCTGCGGGAATACCGACATCAGCTCCGACCCAGCTATCCTCGATGACAGACACGACCACCCTGGCCGCCCTACTGGCCCGCGTTGCGGCAGCCGACAGAGCCGCTTTTCACCTCCTGTATCAGGCTACCAGCCGCAAGTTGTATGGCGTGGTCCTGCGAATCATGAAGCGAGAGTCGCTGACGGAGGAGATTCTCCAGGAAGTCTATCTTCGGATATGGAACAAGGCCGAGACCTTCGAAGCGGGCAAGGCCACGCCCATGACCTGGATGATAACGATTGCCCGGAATCGTGCGCTCGACGAGGTGAGGAAGCGGACACCTGAAGCAGATGACAATAGTGAGCTCGAAAGCATCGCTGACACCAACGCCTCCACCCCGCATCGACGGGCCGAAGTGAGCCAGGCGCTCGGACGGCTGCAAGGCTGTATCGATACCGTGGGCGGCCAACAGGCCGAGATGGTGAAACTGGCCTACCTCGATGGTTTTTCCCGTGAGGCGTTGTCAGCAAGATTCAGTCAGCCGGTCGGCACCATAAAAGTGTGGCTGCACCGAAGCCTCAAACAGATTCGGTCCTGCATGGCGGAGGTGCTGGCATGAACGACCTCGAGCGCGTTGCCGCCGAATACGTTGTCGGCACGCTTGATCATGAGACCCGTCAACGGGTCAATCTGCGGCGCGCCAGTGAACCAGAGCTGGATGCGTTGATCATCGATTGGGAAATTCGTCTGAGTCCACTTCTGGACGAGGTGGACGAAGTCACGCCCAGCGAAGATCTCTGGCGTCGTATAGAACAGGCGCTGGAAAGCTCAGGCTCACCTGGGACACGACATGACCTTCCCTCAGCCAGGGTACCGGACGAGCTTGGGGATCTGAGAAGGCGACTTGCGCGCTGGCGCGCCGCAGCAGTGGGTGGATTTGGTATTGCCGCAGGATTGCTGATGGCCTTGCTACTCGGCACGCCACTGGTACCGCGCCCGGCTGATGACTCACCCTATGTCGCAGTATTCCAGAAAGATGATCAACAGCCTGCCTTCATCATGACGGTTGACCTGGATACGAGACAGCTGAGAATTGAACCTGTGAAGGCGGAGGGGGTTCCGGGCAAGACCTATCAGCTCTGGATCAAGTCAGACCAGCTCGGCCCCGGCGTGCACTCCCTCGGCCTGCTTGAGTCCGCAGACAGACCCACCCGTAAGCGGTTACAGGACTTCGATGCGGAACTCCTGCGCTCGGCAACCTTCGGCATCAGCCTCGAACCAGAGGGCGGCTCGACTACTGGCCAGCCCACAGGTCCCGCCATTCACGGTACGCTTTACAATACGTCGATCTGAGTCGGGCGTCGATCGACTAGCGGGCGAGCTGCACCATGGCGATGCGACCCGGCGCCGTTTGATCATTCTGGACACGGGCAACGACATCCTCGCGGGTGAGTTGTCCGGACATATCCTTGAGTGAAATGGCGGAAAACAGCGAATTGACGGTGCCATTGATCACCGACCAATTACGCTGCACATTACAGTTACTGATGACCTCACACTGCCGGCTATCGCTACAGCAGTCGGTCAGTGCGACTTCGCCTTCGACGGCCGAGAGGACATCGGCCAGACTGATCTGATCCGGCGGTGCGGCCAGGCGATAGCCTCCGCGCATGCCCCGCTCCGATACGACGATACCGCCGTCCACCAACAGTTTCATGATCTTTCGGGTAGTCGCGACCGTCAACGAGGTCTGTTCAGCCACCCACTCCAGCTTGACCAACTCCGTCAGCTTCTCCGTCGACCCACCAGTCAGCCGATCTTCCGCCGCCCGGGCGGTTTCTGCACGCGAAAGTGTCGCGGCTATCACCAGCCCGTAATCGGCCAGTTTCGCCAGACGCATCAAGGCCTTGTCACTCTATGGATTGCTGCGTGTTTCATTGCTGCCACGGTCGTGCCTCAAATACAGGATTCAGCTATACATTACCATATTGGTATTGATTTAAAAGCCCTGCTCCCTTAATATTTGCAGTATAGAGACGATGAGTGAATTCAAGCCAGACCCGTCAAGCTTTCAGCAACCCCTCCCCGGGGACACATACTTCAGGATCAGCGCGGAGCAACAATGAGCAACGCTTCAGTTAATGAATACATGTCGCGTAAATACCAGGCAGGTTTCACTTCGGATATCGAGAGTGACTCACTACCGCCTGGTCTGAACGAAGACGTGATCCGCTTCATTTCGGCGAAGAAGGATGAGCCTGAATTCATGCTCGAGTGGCGCCTGAAAGCGTACCGTGCCTGGCTTGAAATGAAGACGCCGACCTGGGCGCACGTCAAGCACCCGGAGATCGATTTCAACGACATCATTTATTATTCGGCGCCGAAATCGAAGAACGACGGCCCGAAGAGTCTCGACGAAGTCGATCCTGAATTGTTGCGCACGTATGAAAAGCTCGGCATTCCACTGCACGAACGCGCTGCACTGGCCGGCGTCGCCGTCGACGCGGTGTTCGATAGCGTATCGGTAGCGACTACATTCAAGGAAAAGCTTTCCGAGGCGGGCGTGATCTTCTGCCCTATTTCCGAAGCCGTGCGCAAGCATCCTGAACTGGTGCAGAAGTACCTGGGATCAGTGGTACCTATCCGTGACAATTTCTACGCCGGCCTGAACTCTGCCGTATTCAGCGATGGCTCCTTTGTCTACATTCCGAAGGGCGTTCGCTGCCCAATGGAACTGTCTACCTACTTCCGCATCAACGCGGCGAAGACCGGACAGTTCGAGCGCACACTCATCATTGCCGACGAAGGCAGCTACGTTAGCTACCTCGAGGGCTGCACGGCCCCCATGCGTGACGAGAACCAGCTGCACGCAGCCGTAGTAGAACTCGTGGCTCTCAAGGATGCCCAAATCAAGTACTCCACCGTACAGAACTGGTACCCCGGTGACGAGGAAGGCAAAGGCGGCATCTACAACTTCGTCACCAAGCGCGGCGTCTGCGCTGGCGAGAATGCCAAAATCAGCTGGACACAGGTCGAAACCGGCTCGGCCATCACCTGGAAGTATCCCAGTGTCATCCTCAAGGGCGACCATTCAACTGGTGAATTCTATTCGGTAGCCCTGACCAATAACTTCCAGCAGGCCGATACCGGCACCAAGATGATCCACCTGGGCAAGAACACCAAAAGCACGATCATCGCCAAGGGTATCTCTGCGGGTCGCAGCGACAGCAGCTACCGCGGCCTGGTGAGATTCGGACCTGGCGCTGAAGGTGCGCGCAATTTCACGCAGTGCGACTCGCTGTTGATTGGTGACAAGTGCGGCGCGCATACCTTTCCGTATATTGAAAGCAAGAACATGAGTGGTGTCGTGGAGCACGAGGCCACAACTTCGACGGTGAGTGACGAGCAGCTCTTCCTTTGCCAGCAGCGCGGCATCGATGCAGAGCGGGCAGTCTCGATGATCGTGAATGGCTTCTGCAAGGAAGTATTCAAAGAGCTGCCGATGGAGTTCGCTGTTGAGGCGGGCAAATTGCTCGAAGTGAGTCTCGAAGGCGCGGTTGGTTAATCCACGTCGCGCAGGAAGAATTGATCAATCACAGCTTTGATACAGGATATTGCCATGTTGTCAGTCAACGACCTCTATGTTCAGGTCGAGGGAAAGGAAATACTCAAGGGGCTCACGCTCCAGGTCAAGCCTGGTGAAGTGCATGCCATCATGGGCCCGAATGGCTCAGGAAAGAGCACCCTGAGTCACGTACTTGCCGGTCGCTCAGGTTATGAAGTGACCGCAGGTAGCGTGACCTATCAGGGTAAAGACCTGCTGGAACTTGCTGCCGAGGAACGTGCCCGCGAAGGCATCTTCCTGGCCTTCCAGTATCCTGTAGAAATTCCCGGCGTGAGCAACCTGCAGTTTTTACGTACCTCGCTCAACAGCATTCGCAAGCACCGTGGCGAAGCCGAGCTGGATGCTGCAGGCTTCCTGCGCCAGGCCCGTCAGATGATCGGCAAGGTGGATCTCGATCCTGAATTTCTCAAGCGTGGCGTGAACGAAGGTTTCAGCGGCGGCGAGAAGAAGCGTAATGAGATTTTCCAGATGCTGATGCTCGAACCAAAGCTTGCCTTGCTGGATGAGACCGACTCCGGTCTCGATATCGATGCCCTTCAGGTTGTGGCTACTGGCGTCAATACACTCAAGCGAGAAGACCGCTCGGTCATCCTCGTGACACACTATCAACGCCTGCTGAAGTACATCGTGCCAGACTACGTGCACGTGCTCGCCAACGGCCGTATCGTCAAGTCAGGCGGCAAGGATCTCGCGCTGGAACTGGAAGAGAAAGGCTACGGCTGGCTGAACATCGACGATGAGGTGACTGCAACGATATGAGCGCCGAACTCACGCAGACATCACAGACCGAACTCGTTACCGGCAGCGCGGACGGACAGGCTCAGCCACTCAGCTTGCCGGATGATCTTCGTGACTGGCTGGTCGAGGAGGCCATCTCTCGCAGCGCTGGGCAGGACTGGTCTTCTGTGGGAGAACGTTTCAGACAGATTCAGACGGATGCTGTGCAGGCGCTGAAGACCACGCCCTTTCCCACGCGCAAGACTGAATCCTGGCGCTATACCAGCGTGCAGCCGCTGATTGCGGCAATCAATGCTACAACGACGAATGCTGAACCCAAAACTGGTAGCCGTGAAGCGCAAACCGCACCACAAGCTGAAGCACTTCAGACGCTGATCGATCAAGCGGACCTGGTGGTGCGTCTCTCGGATACTGGCAGCGCAAGCCTCGAAAGTAGAGACAATGAAGCCGCTCAACTGCTTTCATTTCGGCTGAACCAGACTTCTGGTCAGGCTCTCGAGTCACAGAGCGAGGCCCCCGGGCTACTCGCACAATTTGGCGATCGCGTGCCGGAAGGTTATTTCCCTTTCGTATCTGCAAATGCGGCACTTCTCAGTAGCTGTCTCGAAATTCAGATAGCAGCCTCCACTGGCAGCAGCGTGGTCAAACCAAGAATTCTGTTGCTTAACGGCGACAAAGGCGGCGATCAGGAAGCATTGTCGTCGAGGTTGCACAGCCGCGTGCTGGTCAACCTCGCGCGTGATGCCCAGGCCGAGTTGACCGAGGTGCGGCTTGATTCAGGGTCTGCCCCGGTGTTTGCGACCTCTGTACTCGAGGCAAGCCTCGAAGCCAACAGTGTACTGCAGCATTATCAGTTCACAGCGGCTGCAGTCACGGACTGCCTCTACTCGGCCGCCTTCGTCAAACTCGGTGATCACGCCAATTATGCCTTCAATGGTGGAAATACCGGCAGTGCACTTTCGCGGAACGATCTCACGGTAGAGCTGACTGCACCTGGCGCCTATGCTGCACTGAACGCACACATGCTGCTCAATGGCAGCAGTCGCTGTGACTATCACACAGCCCTCGAACACATGGCGCCGCACTGCGAAAGCGATGAACAGGTTCGTACCATTGTCAGCGACAAAGGCAAGGCGGTTTTCAACGGTCGCATCCATATCCATCGCGACGCCCAGAAGACTCGTGCAGAAATGAACAACCGCAATCTGCTGATGAGTCCGCAGGCCGAGGTCAATACCAAGCCCGAGCTGGAAATATACGCTGATGACGTTAAATGTGCGCACGGTGCGACCATTGGTCAGCTCGACGCCAATGCAGTGTTCTACTGTAAATCACGCGGCATCGATGAACAAAGCGCTCGATCGCTGCTGAGTGAGGCTTTCATCGTGGAAACGATTCAGCTGATGCCGGCGACGGCGCAGCAGGATTTTGCCATGGCTCTATTGCAGCGCTTCCAGGAGACGGTGTGACGCTACAGGCTTTTGATGTCGACAAGATCCGGGCAGATTTTCCGATTCTCGCGCAGCAGATTCGTAACAAGCCGCTGGTCTACCTCGATAATGCGGCCACTTCGCAGAAGCCGTCATCTGTTATCAGAGCGGAGCAGCTGTATTACGAGCAGTTCAATTCGAACGTGCATCGGGCGGCTCATGCGCTGGCGGACCGGGCGACGATTGCTTTCGAAGGCGCTCGCGAGCGGGTCAGGCAATTCCTGAACGCGAAGAGCACTCAGGAGATCATCTGGGTCAAGGGCACCACAGAAGGCATCAACCTGGTCGCGCAGAGCTGGGGCAGAGAAAACCTGAAGACCGGCGACGTGATACTGGTGTCGATGCTGGAACATCACGCCAACATCGTGCCCTGGCAGCAGGTCGCCTTGCAGACCGGCGCAGAAGTCCAGCCTGTTCTGGTTACACCAGAGGGCGAAATCGATCTGGATGACTATCGCAGCAAATTGACGGACGAGGTCAGGTTGGTGGCCGTGAGCCATGTCAGCAATGCGCTCGGCACCATCAATCCTGTTGCGGAGATGATTCGACTGGCCCGCAAAGTTGATGCAAAGGTGCTCGTCGACGGTGCCCAGGCCACGCCGCACCTGTCGGTCGATGTACAGGCGCTCGACTGCGACTTTTACGTGTTCTCTTCGCACAAGGTTTTCGGACCTACTGGCATTGGCGCACTCTACGGCAAGCAATTTTTGCTGGAGGCCATGCCGCCCTGGCAAACTGGTGGCGAGATGATTGAGCGCGTGTCCTTTGATGGCACCACCTTCAATCAGCTGCCCTTCAAATTCGAAGCTGGCACACCTGCCATCGCTCAGGCGGTTGGTCTGACTGCGGCGCTGGATTATCTCGGGCTTATGGATCGTAAAGCCGCTGAAGCCCACGAGCAGGCCTTGCTTGCCAGGGCGACAGAGGCCTCGCGCGATATCCCCGGCCTTCAGCTCGTGGGTACTGCGCCAACCAAAGTCAGCGTGTTGTCGTTCAACGTTGAAGGTATTCACTCCAACGATATCGGTACACTGCTCGACCAGCAGGGCATCGCCATCCGCAGCGGCCATCACTGCACACAGCCCTTGATGAATCATTTCGGCATGACAGGCACTGCCAGAGCGTCCTTCGCCTTTTATAACACTGTTGAAGAAGTAGACGCGCTGTTCAATGGACTACGGAAAATTGTAAAAATCTATGCGTGATGCATCAGACAGCTTTGCGCAGCACTCGACAATCGGGAAGGTAACGCCATGACTGCACAGGTAAATACGGTTGAGCCCAGCGCCCGCGGGGCCGCCCTCGAGTTGACCGACAGCGCTAGACGGCATATCGCCTCGCAGATGCAGCAGCACCCCACGGCTGCGGCTTTCAGGATTGGCGTGAAGATGAGTGGCTGCTCCGGCTACATGTACGTGGTCGATGTTGCGGATTCGATCAATGACGAGGATGAGGTTTTCGACTTCGAAGGCACACGCGTCGTCGTCAGCCGGCAGGCGCTCCCGGTGCTCAGCGGCACCACCGTCGATTTCGTCAAGCAGGGGCTGAACTCAATGTTTCGCTTCCACAACCCCAATGCAGGCGCTTCTTGTGGCTGCGGTGAAAGCTTCACCACCGACACCCTTGTAACGGAGTAAACGGATGGCACTGGAGCGTGAAGTCGTTCTTACCAAGCGGCCCTGTATCGCAAGGCAGGTGCCTGATGGTACTGAAATCGAAGTGCCTGCCGATGTATTCGTGACGATTACACAGGCGCTCGGCGGTAGTTTCACCATCGTCTACAACGGCAACATGGCCCGAATCGAAGCGAAAGATGCGGACGCGCTTGGCAAGAGCGTGTTTGATTTTGAGTTTTCAGAACCTGTAGAAGGCGAAGTCAGCGAAGCTCATGTCTGGGACGCTCTCGCCGCCGTATACGATCCTGAAATCCCTGTAAATATTGTCGACCTTGGTCTGATCTACCGGATGGAGATTCAGCAGACAGGCGATGAAAACATTGTCGAAATTGATATGACGCTTACCGCCCCAGGCTGCGGCATGGGACCTGTGATCGCTGACGACGTAAAATCCAAGGTATCGATGGTGCCCAATGTCGACAGAGTCGACGTGAAGATGATCTTCGATCCGCCATGGGACAATGATCGCATGTCTGAAGTGGCCAAGCTTGAACTTGGAATGCTTTGATGAGTCTCGATAAAGCGCAACTGGATGAGTTACTGGCGAAGAACCCGCTCGGTTCCGAGCTGACCCTGGCTGAAGTGAAGGAAAACTTTGAGTTTCTCGAAGACTGGGAGGATCGCTACGGCTACATCATCGAGCTTGGTCGAAAATCGCCAGCCATTCCTGAAGTAGCACGTACGGAGGACAATCAGATTTTCGGCTGCCAGAGTCAGGTCTGGTATCTCGCTACTCGGGACGAGCAGTCCGATATATTACGAGTATTGATTGATAGCGACGCGCATATCGTCAAAGGTCTCGCTGCTATCGTCATGCTGGCTACCAATGAGCAGAAAGCCAAGCAAGTGGCCGATGCTGATCTTCACGCTGTCTTTGACGAGCTTGGGCTACTGAATCATCTGAGCCCTACTCGAGGCAATGGCCTTAGAGCCATGATCGGCACTATACAGACTATCGCACGCAGTTAGCAGAAGAGGTGGCGACGGTATTAGCGGGCAGATGCGACAGGCCCGCTGCCGCTCATATCTCCGTTATCCGCTCCGCGGTAGTTCATGATTTTTAAGCTGTCTAATCCTCGCCAAACCAGAAGTGTGAGACGCCTCTCAGTTTCATACATTCATACGTATTTTGACGTAATCCCGCTGATTTTATATCCATAAAAGTGACGCCCGTCGCTATACGAATTTCTGCTCATCGTAGACTGCCCGCCTGTTAAGGAAATGTAATCAAGGATGGCAGTATGAACCTCATATCACTCACCCGATTCTTCTCCACACTCGTCTTTATTGCGCTTTTCAACCTCCAGGGTTGCTATGAGCAGACTACGCCGGGCGCTAATGACGCCATCACCGATTCTGGCAATAACACCGGTGCTGGGGCGGATGATGCAAGCAGCGCGGGCTCAAGCAATCAGCCCAGCGATGACTCAGACAACACAGCTAACACGAGCCCAGCTAACCAAACTGAGGCGGGTTCAGGTAACACGGCCACCACGAGCTCAGGTCAGCAAAGCAACACCGCTCCCGGTCATACAAGCAACAGTGGCGCAGGCGCATCAACCAGCACTGACTCTGCGGCTAAAGCCAGCAACATGAACAGCCCCACTGCTATCCCGCAACGCGATTCGGTGACGATCTCGCTTCACCCCATGTCGCAGGCAGTGGCACCTACAACGAGCTTTACGCTCAATGTCAGCGCGACTGGCAACAAAACGCTTCGCTACCAGTGGCGAAAAAATGGTCGAGTGATCCGCAACGCTGTACGCGCAAGCTATACCGTGGCGAGCGCTACTGCAGCAGATGCTGGTAGGTATGAGGTCATTGTCATCAGTGGCCAGCGAATCGTTATGTCGCGCACTGCCCATATCACTATCGAAGCGGACCGCAGCGCGAGCCTCTCATGGGCCCCGCCGGCCAAGCGTGCTGACGGCACACCGCTATCTGAGGAGGAAATTGCTGCCTATCGTATCTATCACAGCAACGACGATGGCAGCATTGGACGAGACTACGAAGTCGATCCGAGCCAGCAGCGATTCGAACTGGACAACCTGCCCCGTGGCGCCCACCACTTCGCCATCGCCACCGTCGATATAAATGGCATGGAGAGCACACTCTCAGCAGTAGTCACGAAACGCATACTCTAAGCGACTTTTTGTGAACCAGCGCAAATTATCGAGCACTTAATAGTCAGATGACAATTAGTTGACGGTTTTGATGCCCTAAAAGTGACGGCATTCCAGTGAAAGCCAGCACCTGAACATAGACTGATCTCAACGTTATCGAGAACAGTTTTAGGGTGGCAGTTATGACTTTCATATCATTCAACAGACTATTCACCGGCAGCATGTTAGTTGCTGTACTGGGCCTGCAGGGTTGCTATGAGCAGTCTACGAAGGATTCAGATAGCTCGGTGGCGGGTTCTGGTTCCCAACATTCCGTTGGCGACACGGCCAGCAAGAAGAATATCGGTGGCAAGGTGGACATATCACTCCACCCCGTCTCGCAGACTGTATTCCTTGATAAAAGCGTGACCATGAATACAAGCGCCACGTCAAAAGGCATTATCAAGTATCAGTGGCGCAAGGACGGCAAGCCTATCGCGAATGCGGTACGCTCAAGCTTCACTATCAACAACGCCGTTATGGCTGATAGCGGCAGCTATGATGTGGTAATCACCAGCGGCAAGGCCTCAGCAACAACTCATGCGGCGAACCTGACAGTCGCTGTGGACCGTAGCGCCAGATTATCCTGGACCGCGCCAGCCAAGCGTGTTGATGGCAGCGCCTTGTCAGCTACTGATATTGCTGCATACAGGATTTACCACAGCAACGCAGATGGCAGCATAGGTCGCGATTACAAGGTAGAATCGTCGCTACTGAGCTATGAGCTTAACGGCCTCCCGAGCGGCGAGCATCATTTTGCTGTCGCAACGGTGGATCTCAATGGCGAAGAAAGCGATCTGTCTGAAGTCGTTTCCAAGCAGATCATGTAAGTCCGCTTACCAGAAGATAAGTACGTCACCTTTCTGCACGTTATACCGGCCAGGGTCGGCCGGTAGAGTGGCTAATGAAAACTGGGGCTGAACATGCGACACATTGGCCACAAGCTTCAGGTCCAGTAGCTCACGCCCCAGCATCTCACCATCCATGTAGAGCTCTCGGGAGCGATAGACCTGAAAACGGTCCCCTGGACGAATGCCGGTCACACTCCCCTTCTTCAGAATCACACGCTTGTCGTCGAGACCGGCAATTCGCGCCATGAAGGGCTGACAGGCTGTATTGGCTTCGACATCTGCAGCCATCTGACGCGCCACACTGAGCACGGCCTGACCATAGGGCATCTTGAGGAAGGCGGCATCATCCAGCTGCAGCGCAACTTCTGCGTCCGCATCGTAGCGTCCCTGAACCTGATACCGCTGCTGAAAGATCAGCGCACCACTGAACCCGTCGTGAATGAACAGATCGGCTTCGAACCAGCGCTGCTTGTTAGTCTTGCCGAGCAGATCGCGCACATTGGTATAGACGGAGTTGCTATAGGCATCAGGCGATTCGACATCCATGCGTCGGATCAGGCCGGAGACTATGAATTGTGTGCCAAAGTCCTCTGCCAGTCCAAGACTTTGCTGGGGGCCAATGCCATGCTCATTGGTAGCCGGCGCATTGCGCAGGTCTCCAAGCACATTGATGTCGGTAACCAACACAGGATCGAGCCGCTCGGAACTCTTCAGGAACTGGCCTATGCGAGCAGGAAAACTACGCTGAAGATCGTCCAGGCGGCCCAGACCGGCATCTGGCAGATCATCGATCTGAAAACCCGTGACAGCCACTGAACGTCGTAGATGCGCGCTCTGACTCGCCTCGGCAGGGCATAGCGGCAGCGGTTGCATAAAGGCTTCCACTGCCATCAGTATGGTGTCATTAACAAGCTGCTCATCATTCCAGACCACTTGCGTGGCACGAGCTCTGGTCGACAGCGTCGTCTTGGACGACAGCAGTCGCCCGGCCTCAACGGTCTCTGAACTTGTAATATCCGCTTCATAGGACAATGCCGCATTTCGCAGCGCATCTTTTTGCGCGGCAGCTCTTGCAGCCTGCACGTCACCGCCGATTACCGCCGCCTCGCCGATAGCGCGCACCCAGGCACCATTACCCTGCCACTGCAGGACGCCGGTTTTAAGCTGGCCTCTGGCGAGTTTCTGCTGCAACGGGAGTTGGACACTGGACGCTTCAGTCACCAGAGCGGGTGCCGATGTCTCACGGCTTGCAGCCTGAAGCTCGGCCTGCCCGGCCATGACTGGCACAGCACCGAGTACAAGCCCAAACGCAGTTGCACCAACGCAAAGAGATCGCTTACTGAAATGCATGGCCTACTCGCCCTGTTGTCTGTCTGCTGCCGGCGCATAGAGCCCGCTGCCCTTGCGCGCGGATTCAACCAGTCGCTTCCTACCTTCTGCTGTAGCCGGCCGGACACTTCGGCTAGCCTGTGGCTCTTGAGCAATTTGCGGCTCTTGAACGTTTCTCGCCTGCACAGGCAGATTCGCATCCAACGAAGTACTGCTATCGGCAAAACGCCAGTCTTCGCCTGGGACGGTAACGGTGCTATAACTCGTCAATCCTGGATCTGCTGCCGGTAAAGGCAGACGACAGTCGGCGTCGTATCGGAAGTAGTTGAGGCTGGTGAGGCAGCGCTGAAAGCGGCCGTCCAGCGAAACTTCCATAAGGGTCTCATAGCCGCCACCAGACAGTTCGGTTGTGCTCAGGACTCTCGCTCCGCGTACGACCGAATCAACCAGTGTACGAAAGCTATCGTGTTGCAGCACCAGATCATTGACGCTCGATGATCCTGTAATTGATGTGCCATAGATACGCTCAGCCAAGGCACGATAGGCGTCAAGCTTGGAAGCTCGCATGGCTAACAGGCGCTTGCGCTGCGACCTTGCATCGGACGCATGCTCATAGGTGCCATAGCCGCTGGCCCTGATGATGATTGGTTCGAGCGTTTCGGGTGCAGCGACGCCTTCAGGCCTGACCTGAACATTGCCGTTGCCTGAATCATGTGTGTGATACAGCCAGCCTGGGCCACTTTCGCAGGCGCTAAGTAACAGTGCGGCCAATATGGCACATGAGCCTAGGAGAGTCGGGCATCTTTTCATAAGTACACTTCCAGTATGTTCGCCAGAGCTTTGACGCAGAACCAAGTGCATGAAAGATTCATGCCACACCCGCAAGGTGTTGCAGACACCTTTGAAATCAGAGGCTTGATCAGAGCTCCAGATTGAAGTGCACCAGATGTGGCAATTTGCTGCCGTCGCCATTGGCCTCGCTCCATGGCTGCAGTAGACTGCCGTACTCATTGCGCACAGCGCCAGCAGCATTCCAGCCAGGTCAGGAGACAGGATCATGAGCCAGTACAGAGAGGTCGTAATCGTAGCGGCCAAACGAACAGCGATCGGTGCTTTCAACGGTGCCCTCTCAAGCGTGCCCGCGCACGAGCTGGGCGCTGCCGTGCTTCGTGATATCCTGAAGTCCACCGGCCTGAAGCCAGAGAGTGTGGATGAGGTGATCCTCGGTCAGGTCCTCACCGCCGGCTGCGGTCAGAATCCTGCACGACAGGCGGCCTTGGTGGCCGGACTACCCGACACAGTTTCGGCAATGACCATCAATAAGGTTTGCGGCAGCGGACTCAAGGCCATCGGCCTGGCGTCCCAGGCCATTGCAACTGGCGAAGCGGACATCGTATTCGCCGGCGGCCAGGAAAACATGAGCCTGTCCCCTCACCTCCTGCCGAAGTCACGCCAGGGACAGCGCCTTGGCAACTGGGAGCTCGTCGACTCCATGATCAAGGATGGCTTGTGGGATGCCTTCAACCAGTACCATATGGGCATCACTGCAGAAAACGTGGCAGAGCAATACCAGTTCAATCGTGAAGAGCTGGATGCTTTTGCCGAAGCTTCGCACCGAAAGGCGGTCGCGGCACAGGAAGCCGGACGATTTGACGACGAGATCGTCGGCATAGAAATTCCGCAGCGCAAGGGCGATCCGCTCACAGTGAATAGAGACGAGGGGCCACGCGCTGACGCCGATGCACTCAGCCTTGCGCGCCTGAAAGCGGCGTTCAAGAAAGAAGGCCTGGTTACCGCTGGCAACGCATCCTCTTTGAACGACGGCGCGGCTGTCGTACTCATGATGAGCGCTGACAAAGCTGCCGAGCTGGGCCTGAAGCCACTGGTGAAGATAGCCGCCTTCAGCAGCGCCGGTGTTGATCCATCCATCATGGGCACCGGACCGATTCCGGCCACCAGGCGCTGTTTATCACGTGCTGGATGGACACTCGATGAACTCGATCTCGTTGAAGCCAATGAAGCATTCGCTGCGCAGGCCATGGCTGTTAACAAGACCTTGGGTTGGGATGTGGACCGCATCAACGTCAACGGTGGCGCAATAGCGCTTGGCCATCCTATTGGCGCGTCTGGCTGCCGCATCACCGTGACTCTCATTCATGAGATGCTGCGACGGGATGCGAAAAAAGGTCTCGCCACCCTCTGCATCGGCGGTGGCATGGGCGTTGCCCTCGCCGTCGAGCGTGCCAGCGAGCACAGCAAGTAGGCACAATGTTTCATATAGCCCTATACGAGCCGCAGATCGCGCCGAACACAGGCAACATCATGCGGCTCGCGGCCAACAATGGCTGCAAACTGCATATCATAGGCCGTATGGGCTTTGTGCTGGAAGAACGCAAGTTGCGCCGGGCAGGCCTGGATTATAGAGATCTCGACAACCTGACGGTACATCGCGATTTCGAAGCCTTTGGGGCAGCCTTGGGGGAACGGCGATTGTTCGCGATTACTACGAAGGGCATGCGATCACACACTAGTGTGAGCTATCGTGCGGGGGATATTCTACTGTTCGGATCGGAAACCAGTGGCCTTCCACCAGAGATATTGCAAGCGCAACCGGAAGAGCAGCGCTTGCGAATCCCCATGATGCCGAATAACCGCAGCCTGAATCTCTCCAATGCCGTGGCCATCGTCAGCTATGAGGCCTGGCGCCAGCTCGATTTCACTGGCGCCAGCTAACAAGTTTCAGCCTTCTACGGCTTCTGCTTCAAGCTCATAAGCGCCTTCAGCGTTATGAACTTCCTTACCGGACAAAGGTGGGTTGAAGACGCAAGCCATCTTCATTTCCTTGAACGCGCGCAGGATATGCTTGTCATTCTTGTCCAAGATATACAGTGTGCCAGGCTTGATTGGATGAACCACGCCATCTTCTACCGTTTCCACCTCGCCCTCACCTGAAATGCAATACACCGATTCCAGATGATTCTGATAGTGGATGCCGAAGTCGGCACCCGCATAGATAGTCGTGATGTGGAAGGAAAAGCCCATCTTGTCACCCTTGAGCAGCATACGGGTGCTTTCCCAGTTGCCATCGGGCGACACTATGCGACGATTGCCCTTCTCGGCGTCTTCTAGATTTCTAACGATCATACTGATTCTCCCATTAGTGAGTGCGGCACTCAGCTAACTGCTTTGAGGGTATCTGGCTTATCCTGCTGCTGCGACTCGAAGAAGACTTCCTCTTCCGGAATGGAATCTTCCGCGTGACAAATTTCCTTCACAGACTCTTCAAGGATATCGATGCCCTTGGCAAGGTTTTCATCGGTGATGACCAAGGGGCAAAGCAGCTTGACGACGTGATCATCGGCACCACTGGTTTCGATCATCAGACCTTTCTGGAACGAGCGCTTTGTAATCTTGCCGGCGATTTCGCCGTTCACACAGTTGATGCCCTGGAACATGCCGCGTCCACAGGCCGTGAAGTTGCCTTCACCATACTTGGCAACAATGGCGTTCAGACGCTTGGTCATGTACTCGCCCTTGCGAACACATTCCTTGGAGAACTTATCATCAGACCAGTAGTGGTCGATCGCAGCCTTCGCCGTAACGAAAGCAAGGTTGTTTCCACGGAAAGTGCCATTGTGCTCACCTGGCTTCCACTGGTCGAGCTCTGGTCGGAACAGTACGACGGCAAATGGCAGCCCATAGCCTGAGAGTGACTTGGACATGGTGACCATATCAGGATCAAGACCGGCTTCCTCGAAGCTGAAGAAGGTGCCCGTTCGACCACAGCCCGCCTGGATGTCATCGACGATCATAAGCACGTCATGCTTGCGGCAGACTGCCTGCAGACTGCGAAGCCAGTCAGCACTGGCAGCGTTGATACCGCCTTCACCCTGAACAGTTTCAACAATGACCGCAGCGGGCTTGTCGATACCGCTGCTGGAATCTGACAGTACCTTGTCGAGATATTCAGTGGTGTCGAAACCTTCCCCGAGGTACTCGTCGTAAGGCACGCGGCTGGTCCCGCCAAGGCCGATACCGGCTGCACCACGATGGTGAGAATTGCCGGTCACCGCCAGTGCACCAAGACTTACGCCATGAAAGCCATTGGTGAAGGAAATGATATTTTGACGGCCAGTCACGGTACGAGCCAGCTTCATCGCTGCTTCAACGGCATTGGTACCAGTAGGTCCAGTAAACTGAACTACATAGTCCAGGCCACGCGGCTTGAGGATCTTCTCGTTGAAGGTCTTGAGAAACTCGGCCTTGGCTACTGTGTAAAGATCCAGGCTGTGAGTGATGCCATCCGCGAGGATGTACTCGACCAGCTTCTCTTTCAGGATATCGTTGTTGTGGCCGTAGTTCAGTGTGCCGGCACCTGCGAGAAAGTCGAGGTACTCGTTGTTTTCGTTATCGTAGAGAAATTCTGCTTTGGCGCGGTTGAAAAGGCGCGGGAAGGATCGTCCGTACGATCTGACTTCTGATTCGATTTCTTCGAAAATTTTCATAAAGAACTCCTATCCATTCATTCTGTCGCTCATGAAAGTGCTGGCTCTATTATTCGCAGCTTCTTCATGAACGGATCAAAGATGATCCTGCAGGCCAGTGGAGGCCTGCCGACTTGAGGTGCGACTAAAGCGCGAAAGGTCCGATGCTTACCAGCATCTCGGTGTCATGGCGATCATCGAAGTGTTTCTGACGATCAAACATCACCGTGGTGTTTAACGGGGCGTCGAGTGTCTTTGCGAGCCGCTGAAAAAGGCTCCAGGACGCTTCGTTGTTTTTAGTGATCGTGGTTTGCAGCTCGGTGACCTGGCGGCACTGAGGGCGGCCAAGAATCTCTTCGAGCATGCGACTGGCCAGCTTCTGGCCGCGGGCGCTTTCGTGGACTGCAACCTGCCAGATGAACAGCACGTTGGGTCGGTTCGGTATCAAATACCCGGATATGAATCCGCACAAAACGTCATTACGAACTGCGGCAACGGATGTGCCGGCAAAATGCGAGGCCTGCAGAAGATTGCAGTACATCGAGTTCGTATCAAGAGGGGGACACAGACTTATCAAGTCGAATACAGAGGAACCATCCTCTGCGCGAGGTTCCCGGAGCGTGATGTCCGACTGCTCTGGGGCATTACTTTTTAAACGCTCAGTAACTGTCATCCTGCTCCTGTCCGATTGCTACATTTTCAGAACGCGACGTATGAAACAGGTTTTAGCAGCACATGTCAAATGAGCTCAGGCCGAAACAGCCGTTAAAGGGCCGGGGCAACGCTGTACAAGCTATTGATAATTAGGGCTTTACTATCTACGGCGAGAAAAAGGCACAAAAAATGCTGTTATCTTTGGTAAACTGGACTTGACAACTGTTCTAGAAGTTAATGGGCGCCCCCAGGGCACAAGCAGCCCTGAAAGCGCCAGATGGCTGTAGCCCTTAGTGGGTACCGCCTTCAGCACCATTGCCCGATGCGGCACCCTGAGCTTCTGCCTGCTTGCGACGAACGGCATCAGCAAAAATGGCATCGAAGTTGACAGGCTGCAACATGAGGGCCGGAAAGCTGCCCTTCACGACGAGTGAATCGATGGTCTCACGCGCATACGGGAAAAGAATATTCGGACAGAACGCGCCGAGCGTCTGTGCAAGCTGCTGAGGCTCGAGACCTTCGATCATGAACACACCGCCTTGCTGGATCTCCACCAGGAATGCAGTGTTGTCACCAACCTTGGCTGTGACGGTGAGTGTCAGCACGACTTCCCACTGACTGTCATTCAACTGTTTGTTCTCAGTATTCAGATCGAGATTGACCGCTGGCTTCCAGTCCTGACCGAAAACGCCGGGCGAGCTGGGCGATTCGAAGGAGAGATCCTTCAGATAGATTCGCTGCAGCGCGAATGAAGGCTGCTTCTTGCCACTGGCGTTCGCAGCTGCCTGGCCCTGTTCATCTGCCATATCATTGTTTCCTTATCTACTGTACTCGTGGTTTTTTATGGTTAGCGGCCAGCCAGCAGAGCGTCTAGCTCCCCTGCTCTGGCCAGCTCATGGAGTTCATCACAGCCACCGATGTGCCTGTCGCCGATCCAGATTTGCGGGACGCTGGTGCGGCCACCAGCCTTAGCTGACATTTCACGACGCAATGCAGCATCGGAATCCACCTTGATCTCGTTGAATTCGGCGCCCTTGCTCTTGAGCAACTGCTTTGCACGAACACAATAGGGGCAGAAGGTCGTGGTATAAATGACGACTTCAGCGGACATGTCATGGTCTCCCAATAGCTGGTTTACTGCCCTCCGCGGAAATTCTGCCGCAGAGACTGATTCAGGACTTGTTCTTGCTCTTGGCAACGGCCTTGCCACTGCCGGTCTTGCCACCGTTCGCCTGGACAAGGGGTAGATTGGCCGACTGCCACTCAACGATACCACCACCCATCCGCACAACATTTGTGAAACCGGCAGTTTTCAGTAGTTTCACGGCACTGCCCGAATGCTGGCCCATCTTGTCCACGACTACAATGGTCTTTTCGCCGAATTTCTTGAGTTCAGCTGCACGGTCCTTCAGAGCGGTGAAGGGAATGACATGCGAACCGGTAATGACACCCTTCGAAGTTTCTTTCTTGTCTCGCACATCCAGGACAACCGCCTGGTCACGATTCAACAGCATGACGGTCTGCTGTGGCGACAGGGTTTTGCCTGAGCGCTTCTTTTCAGTAAAGAGTAACGCGATCAGCAGTCCGACGAATACTGAACAGAGTATCCAGTTATTGGTAACGAATTCGATAAACTGGGACATGTATATTCCTGGCCGGGGCTCGAAGAGACGAACGAGAAAAAGCTTTGAAAAGCGAAGGGACGGCATTATACACACAGCTGGCGGCAAGCTGAAGCAGCTGTCTGTTGTATACTGGCTGAACTTACTGCCACGGCCGCTTGGCGACCTGTCACTGATGTCACTTTGACTGCAGCCACGAGGCCGTTACACTTATTGGCCGATCAGCCCTCACAGGAAGGACTCACATGCAAGGCTCCAGCACACATGCCGACACCCAATCTCGTAAAACACCGGCCGTCTTACTGATACTGGATGGATGGGGTCATCGTGATGAAGCTGACAATAACGCCATATTTCATGCCTACACGCCTTACTGGGACAAGATCTGGCACGAACGTCCCCACACGCTGATCCAGACCTCTGGCGAAGCCGTTGGCCTGCCGGAAGGTCAGATGGGTAATTCCGAGGTTGGCCACATGAACCTCGGCGCTGGCCGCACCGTGTACCAGAGCCTCACGCGGATAGACAAGGATGTGAGAGAGGGCGGTTTTGCAGAGAATCCCGTGATTGGAAAGGCGCTGCAGAAAGCCGTGGCGAACAATTCCAGGCTGCATGTCTTCGGCCTGGTGTCTTCAGGCGGCGTGCACAGTAGCGAGGACCATATCCTTGCCTTGTGTGATGCAGCCAAAGCTGCAGGCGTCAAGCGTCTAAGAGCCCACGCCTTCCTCGATGGCCGCGACACCCCGCCACGCAGTGCTGATGTCTCGCTCGAAAAGCTGCAGTCCAGACTCGCCACGCTGTCGTCCGACAAGCAGTTTGACGGTCGTATCGCGACCATCATTGGCCGCTACTATGCCATGGACCGTGACAACCGTTGGGATCGCGTCAAGAGTGCGTATGACCTGCTCACGGATGCCAAGGCCGAATACGCTGCGGCCGATGCGCTGGCTGGCCTCGAAGCTGCCTACGAGCGGGGCGAGAATGACGAATTCGTCAAAGCTACGGCCATAAACGATGCCGACGGCCGGATAGAGGACGGTGATGTCATCATCTTCATGAACTTCAGGGCAGACCGTGCACGTCAGCTCAGCCGCGCCTTCGTGCACCCGGAGCAGACAGACTTCGAGAAAGCCCGGATTCCGAAGCTTGGCACCTTTGTGACGCTGACCGAATACGCTGATGACATCGATGCCGAATGCGCCTACCCACCTTCTGCCATTCATATGGGTATCGGCGAATATATGGAGAAGCTGGGCAAGACCCAATTGCGAATTGCCGAAACTGAAAAGTACGCTCATGTCACATTCTTTTTCAGCGGTGGACGTGAGGATGAGTACAAGGGTGAAGACCGCGTCCTTGTGCCCTCGCCACAGGTGGCCACCTATGACCTCGAACCCGAGATGAGTGCGCCGGAAGTGACTGATCGGCTATGTGACGCCATCGTTTCCGGCAAGTACGATCTGATTGTCTGCAACTATGCCAATGGCGACATGGTGGGACACACGGGCAATTTCGAAGCAGCTGTGAAGGCCGCCGAGTGTGTCGATGTGTGCGTCCAGCGGGTGTGCGCTGCAGTCGAGCGGATGCACGGCCACTGTCTCATCACAGCCGACCACGGCAACCTCGAGGAAATGATCGATCATAGCGGTGAAGCCCACACACAGCATACGACGGGACCCGTTCCCCTGGTGTATGTCGGCGACGCGAAGGTCAGTCTGACCGAAGGCAGCCTGAGCGACATCGCACCTACTCTGCTTGCGCTCATGGGCCTTGATCAACCTGAGGAAATGTCAGGTCATTCGCTTATCCGCCCGCTTGCGTAAACCGCGATTGACAGAAATCAGGGCGCGGCTTCGCCGCGTCGCTTATGGCCGCCTGCGCCTGGCTTTTTCAGCGCTGGTGATCGGCCTTCTCGGTCTAACGCCCTTTTCACCGGCGTTGGCCGCTCAGAATGCGTCACTCAATGCTGATGAAGTCAAAACCATCAACAAGCAGATTCAGGCCAGGGATGCCGAAAAGCTCAAGGCGCTCAAGGCTGCCATTCAGCGCACCCAGGCCACACTGAAAGACAGCACGTCGAAACTGAGTTCGAATGAAGCGGCCTTGCGAGCTGTCGAAAAGTCAGTAGACAACAAGATCGTTGCGCTACGCGAACTCGATGCAAGGCTGCGAGATTCGCGCACTGAAATGGATGTTCTGCAGGCTAGTGGCGCGCAGATACAGGCAAGCCTTGAGGACGGTCGATCGCGTATAGAGGAACTGCTCCGCGCTGCCCACCGTGCCGGTCAGGTTCCCGCGCTCGCACTGCTCCTGGGCAGTGAGGATCCCACCGCTGCTCAGCGAAAGCTGACCTATCTGAATTACTATTCCCGTGCTGAACGTGAAAAACTCCTGGACTACAAGGATCAGCTTGAAGCACTCCGTCAAAACCAGAAGGCTGTCGAAAGCACCGCAGCGAAGCTGGAGGCTACGCGGGCCCAGCTCGCCAGTGAGCGCCTGGAACTGCAGCGTGAGCAACAGCGTCGTGAGAAGCTGGTAGCTACGCTGAAGAAAGAAGTCGGCAGTGAGCAGTCCCGGCTGGCCCGGCTCAAAGCTGACCAGAAGTCCCTGAGTGCTCTCGTCAAGGAAATGAATGAGACACTGGCGCGAATCGATATGGCTTACGAGTCTGAGGATTTTGCCAAGCGAAAGGGCAGTCTCCGCTGGCCGCTGGACGACGCGGCACTGGCCAGCATCGGCGCTAGAACCGGCTCGAGAGGCAGCGCCTGGAAACTACCCGCGTTTCGCACCTCACTTCGCGAAGGCAATGGGCTTTTCATCACCTTGCCGCCAAGCTCGCCGGTCCATGCCGTCCATCAGGGACGTATCGTGTTTGCCGATTGGCTTCGAGGCTTTGGCCTTCTGTTGATTATTGACCACGGGGATGGTTTTATGACGCTCTATGGCAATAACCAGGCGCTGTATGCCGAAACCGGCAGTCAGGTTCGCAGTGGCGACATCGTCGCGAGCTCTGGAAGCAGCGGTGGGCGGCCCGAAGCAGGTCTATACTTTGAAATTCGCAAAGATGGCCAAGCCCAGAATCCGCTGCCGTGGTTGAGATGATTCCATCACGCCCACCCGCAGCACACGTCCAGCCTTATATCAGGAAGATTACTATGCTATTCGCTCAACGGGTCATGGCTGCACGATGCAGTTCACGCACTGTCTACCCATGGCTTCTCTCGGCTGCCTTTTGCCTTCTGCCGATCGCCCATGCCGCCGAAGAGGCATCGGAGGGCGCAGAAGTACCAGCAGCCGAGGCACCAGCCGCAGATAGCGAATTGACCGTTGGAGCAGCGCCATCCCCTGTGCCGGTCGATGATATCCGCAAGTTCGCCGAAGTCTTTGATCGCATCAAGAAGACCTACGTCGAAGAAGTCGACGACGCTACGCTTATCAACAGCGCGATCCGCGGTATGCTCTCGGGCCTCGACCCTCACTCCGCCTATCTGGAACCCAGTGCTTTCGAAAGCCTGCAGGAGAGTACTACCGGTGAGTTTGGTGGCCTCGGTATAGAAGTTGGCATGGAGGATGGCTTCATCAAGGTCATCACCCCTATCGACGACACGCCAGCGCAGAAAGCGGGCGTCGAGGCCGGGGACCTCATCATCAAGCTGGATGAACAGAGCGTCAAAGGCATGACCCTCGACCAGGCGGTAGATGCCATGCGCGGTGCGCCGGGCTCCGAAGTAAAGCTCACCATCATTCGTGACGGCGAAGAAGGTCCACTTGAGATAGCAGTGGAACGTGCCGTAATTTCCGTAAACAGCGTCAAGCGTATGCTGCTGGGCGGTGGCGTCGGCTACGTCCGGATTACGCAGTTCCAGGCGCAGACCGGTGGCGACTTCGTCAAGGCCGTACAACGACTGAAAAAGGCGTTGGGAGAAAAGGAAGCGCTCAAGGGGCTCATTCTCGACTTGCGGAACAATCCTGGTGGCGTGTTGCAGGCGGCTGTGGAAGTTTCAGATGCGCTGCTCGAAGATGGCCTGATCGTTTACACCGATGGTCGAATCCGCAGCTCCAAGCTGCGATTCAATGCGACGCCTGGCGATATTCTGGAAGGCGTGCCGGTGGTGGTTCTGATCAATGGGGGCTCGGCCTCTGCTTCGGAGATTGTGGCCGGAGCGCTGCAGGATAACCGCCGCGCGATCATCCTGGGCACCGACACCTTCGGCAAGGGCAGCGTGCAAACCGTGCTCCAGCTGGACGATACCCATGGTCTGAAGCTTACGACTGCCCGTTACTATACGCCAAGCGGTCGCTCCATACAGGCACTGGGCATCGAGCCGGACATCCTGGTGAATAGAGCCAAGGTCACCGAACTACAGTCATCACCGATTTTCAAGGAAGCTGATCTGGCTGGCCACCTGGTAAACGGCGGCAGCAAGAAGGGCAAGAATTCGGCCATGAGCGAGGAGGATGTCAAGGCAGCCAGCGAAATGATCTCCAAGGATTTTCAGCTCCGCGAAGGCATTAACGTGCTGCGTGGGCTGACAATTCTCAAGTAAGCGTCCATGAAGCTATCAAGGCCATCGCTATACCGGCGCCTGCCAGCGCGGCTGAGCTGCTTCTGGGCGCCACGGCTGGTGTTGCTGGCCTTGTCGTCGATCGTCGCAGCGAAGACGCCGCCAGCACTGGAAATGAAAGCCCCTGGCGATGACGAGGCTCGGCTGCCCGCGATCGCTATCATCATCGACGACATGGGTCATGACAACAGCAACGGCCTCGATGTCATCGCGCTTGACGCCCCCCTCACGCTGGCGTTCCTGCCATATCGTGCCGCGACCGGCCGCCACGCCATTGAGGCGCACCGGCAGGGCAAGGAAATCATGTTGCACATGCCCATGCAGAATATCTACAGCATGGCGCTTGGCGAGGGCGCATTGACCGACGACATGAGCGATCTGCAGATCAAATCGACGCTGCAGAACGCGATAGACAATATTCCCTTCGTATCGGGCGTCAATAACCACATGGGCAGCCAGCTGACACAGGATCGCCGCGCGATGTCAGCCGTGATGACCATCATCCGGGAGGCACGCATACCCCCACTCTACTTCATCGACAGTCGCACTACAGCTCAGACGGTGGCGCTGGAGACGGCGCTGGATCATGATATTCCGGCAATGAAGCGGGATGTATTTCTCGACCACGTCGTGGACCGGGAGCAGATTCGCTTTCAGTTCAAACGATTGATCAGTCTGGCGCGAAAGAATGGTACAGCGATCGCCATAGGTCATCCTTATCGTGAGACGATTGATGTGCTACGCGAAGAGCTAGCTCTGCTCGGAGAAGCGGGTGTGACTGTCGCAAGCGTTAGCGGCCTCATGCAGATCGCTGAAGATAATGAGCCAGCAAAGGTCGACTACGACAGGATGGCAAAACGATTCTGATAGCTCTCAACCAGCGCACGCAGCTGTTTGAGTAGATGTTCTCTGTCTGCTTCGTTGAGCTCTGCACCTATGGGCACCCTCACCTGACGGCAGACCAGAAACAGCTGCAGGTTCTTCCAGCGATCGCGCTCCACCTCGATACGCGTAGCCATTCTCTCCATTGAACAGCGGAATTCGAGTCGGCGGTATCCACGCTCGAGCGTGACCGCGTTCTCCGAAAGCTCAATGATTTCCCGGCTCGCACATCGCCGGCAGATTCTATACGTGAGGTAGGTGAATAGTGAGAGCTCTGCCACGGTGAATAGCAGAACCAGGGTCGCACCCAGGGAAAAGAGGTAGAGCGCCGTCATCAGCGAGACGACGGACAGACACGCAATAATCCTGACATTGTTGTGCCAGCCAAGCGCGTTGTTTGGCGACAGTGTCAATCTGGCACAACCGGGAAACCCGCTCGTCTCCACTTCCACCATCTGCACTGCCCTCTGAAAATTACAGACGCATTTCTATACCGCGTTCTGCCATGTACTGCTTGGCTTCGTCAATGCTGTACTCGGCAAAGTGAAAGATGCTTGCAGCCAATACGGCATCGGCTCGTCCGTCGATGACTCCATCAGCGAGATGCTGCAGTTTGCCCACACCACCCGAAGCAATGACGGGCACACTGACGGCTTCACTCACTGCCCGCGTCAGGGCAAGATCGAAGCCATCGCGGGTACCGTCACGGTCCATACTGGTGAGCAGTATTTCACCCGCACCCAGCCCCACCATCTTCCGAGACCACTCTATGGCGTCCAGACCGGTCGGCTTGCGACCGCCATGTGTGAAAATCTCCCAGCGCGGCGTCTCGCCTGGTTGGGAGACCTGCTTCGCGTCGATAGCAACCACGATACACTGGCTGCCAAAGCGCTGGGACGCCTCCGATACGAATTCGGGATTGAAGACCGCCGCGGTATTGATACTCACTTTGTCCGCACCGGCATTCAGCAGGTTCCGGATATCCATGAGCTTGCGTACGCCGCCGCCAACCGTTAGCGGGATAAACACACTGCCAGCCATGCGCTCGACAATGTGATAGGTCGTGTCGCGGTCTTCATGGCTCGCGGTAATGTCGAGGAAAGTGATCTCGTCAGCACCTTCCTCGTTATAACGCCGTGCAATCTCCACCGGATCCCCGGCGTCACGTATACCTTCGAACTTCACACCTTTCACGACGCGACCATTGTCGACATCGAGACAGGGAATAATACGCTTTGCGAGTCCCATCAGGACGTCCTCTCTCAGCCGTGCTCTTCGCGCATACGGTCGCAATAGGCCTGCGCTTCAGCGAAGTCCAGCGTACCTTCATAGATCGCCCGGCCTGAAATCGCGCCCACGATGCCGCCCTTCCCGCTCTTGGTGCCGCGCAGACAGGCTGACTGCAGACGCACGATATCTTCCATTGAGGTGATGCCGCCTGAAGCAATGATCGGCAGTTCACAGGCACCAGCCAATGCTTCCGTGGCCGCAACATTCACGCCCTGCATCATGCCGTCGCGGTCGATATCGGTGTAGATGATGCTATTCACGCCGGAGTCCGCAAAGGCTTTGGCCAATGTCTCAGCCCTGACGTTGCTGACTTCAGCCCAGCCTTCGACGGCAACCCAGCCGTCTTTGGCATCGATGCCGACAATGATCTTGCCGGGAAAGGCCTGGCAGGCTTCACGAACGAAATCAGGGTTCTTTACGGCCATTGTACCAATGATCACATAGTCGACGCCCAGATTGAGATAGTGCTCGACTGTCTTGAGATCACGAATACCACCACCGATCTGCGATTCGAGATCAGGATATTCCTGCACGATATCCCTCACGATGCCGCCATTGACTGGCTCACCAGCAAAGGCCCCGTTCAGATCGACGAGGTGGATGCGGCGCGCGCCGGCATCGATCCATCGCGCAGCGACCTTGAGAGGATCGGTAGAGAAAACCGTGGATTCGTCCATACGACCCTGACGCAGGCGCACGCATTGACCATCTTTCAGGTCGATTGCCGGGATGACTAACATGAGTGTGACCTCTGATAAATGAATTCGATATGCAGATCTGGATAAGGCGCAGACTGGTCAGCAAGACCAGCGTGAAAAGTTCTGCAGCAACTTCAGACCGGCGTCATGACTTTTCTCGGGGTGGAACTGGGTGGCGAAAATATTATCTCTCGCCAATGCTGCGGTGACATCCACCTCATAGGAGGCCGTCGCGCAGACCGCCTCCGTTTCGTTCACATCGGCATAATAGGAGTGCACGAAGTAGAATCGGGTACCATCAGCGATGCCTTCGAACAGTGGATGCGCAGCCATCTCATCTGACTGCACCAGTTGGGACACTGCAGACCAGCCCATGTGTGGAATCTTCAGTCCCTTTTCGAGCATTCGTGCTGGAAACTTGTGCAGGCGACCAGGGATCAGCCCCATACCTTCCACGCCACCGTTCTCGTCACTATGATCGAGCAACACCTGCATGCCAACGCAAACGCCAAGCATGGGCCTGCCGAGCGGCAACCAGTTCCTGATGGCCTCATCGAAGCAAAGATGGCGGATTTCAGCCATACAGTCGCGAATGGCGCCGACGCCAGGGAGAACAATCCGGTCCGCTGCGTCAAGCTGCTCTGGATCTGTGAGCAAAGAGACCTTGCTGTCGGGCGACACCCGTTGCAGCGCCTTGACCACACTGTGAAGATTGCCCATGCCATAGTCGATAACGCCGATCGTACCTGCCATTGTGTTACAGACACCCCTTCGTGGATGGCATGATACCCGCCATACGCAGGTCGGGCTCGATCGCCATTCTCAGCGCCCTGCCGAAGGCCTTGAATATCGTTTCGGCCTGATGATGCGCATTACGACCCTTGAGATTGTCGATATGCAGTGATACCAGAGCGTGGTTAACGAAGCCCTGGAAGAATTCGTAGAACAGATCGACATCGAACTGACCGATACTCGCACGAGTGAACTCGACGTCCATCTCGAGCCCTGGCCTACCGGAGCAGTCCAGCACCACCCGTGACAGTGCTTCGTCGAGCGGCACGTAGGCATGGCCGTATCGACGAATGCCTGTCTTGTCACCGAGTGCTTTCGTGAAAGCCTGTCCAAGCGTGATACCTACGTCTTCGACGGTATGATGCGCGTCGATATGCAGGTCGCCTTTGGCATGAATTCGAATATCGATCATGCCATGTCGTGCCACCTGATCAAGCATGTGTTCGAGGAACGGAACACCCGTGTCGAAGTCGCCCTTTCCGGTGCCATCGAGGTTGATGCTACAGGAGATCTGGGTTTCATTAGTGTTGCGGATCACTTCGGCCGTGCGGGCTTCGCCAAAGGAGGTGGTCGAAACTCCGCTGCTGTCGTTCATGGGCGTCTTGGACATACTTCGATTCCAGCTGTATATATGCGCCGCAGTATACCTGAAGGCGCCTGTCTCAACTAGACGGTATGCCCTGCTGAAGATTTTCGATGTAGTCGTCGATGAGCGTGTTGAATTCATGTTTCACCAGCGGGCTGGCCGCAAGCTTCATGATCCCAGGCAGGGGCAATGTGATAGTACCGGTATTGCTGAAACGACAGCGCGTACCCTCATTCCCCGCACCGTCACGTTCCTCTTCGAGTGTCCATTGACCTCTTACGAGGCTGTTATCGTCCCCGGTCGCTGGCTCTTCAAGGGGCTCCCAGCGGACGGTTCCTGCGCTTCGATCACTGATATAACGGCAGGCGTATACGGTCTGCAGGGAATGTTTGTCGACGCCTATGCGCTTGAGCGCCCAGCGATAGCTATTGTTGCCGAGATCGGACAGCTGCTCCAGCTTGGGAAAGTATGAAGCCGAGCTGGGTACGTCGGCCAGTATGTCGAAGACCTTGCCCAGGGGCGCCTCGATGCGGAAGTCCCTTTGAATTTCAGTGGTGATGCTTACTGCCATGGTCTGTTACTCTGCTAGGTATTGGCTTTGATTGTTTCTATTTCGTCGACACTTTTTTCCGGATATGACTTTGACTGACTTTGCCACTGCCGTACTCGCCTGGGCAGCTGAACATGGCCGCCATGACCTGCCCTGGCAAAATCCGAGGACACCCTACCGCGTATGGGTCTCGGAAATCATGCTGCAACAGACCCAGGTCGAGCGCGTGAAATATTTCTTCGAGCGCTTCATGCAGCGCTTCCCCGACATCGCCAGCCTGGCCGCCGCAACAGAAGCTGAAGTCATGCCTTACTGGGCAGGCCTCGGCTATTATGCCCGGGCCAGAAATCTGCACAAGGCTGCCGGCATCGTGAACGCATCTGCTACAGGTGCGCTGCCCGAGTCACTTGAAGCGCTGATGGAGTTGCCCGGCATAGGTCGCTCGACCGCTGGCGCCATACGGTCGCTGGGTCAGGGTTCCTTCGGAGTTATCCTCGACGGCAATGTCAAACGCGTGCTCTGCCGCTGTGCAGGCATCCGGGAATGGCCAGGCCAGAGCGGCGTGCAGAAATCCTTGTGGTCGCTGGCCACGAGCCTCACCCCTACAGCATCCACCGCAGCCTACAATCAGGCGATGATGGATATCGGGGCGACCCTGTGCACCCGTCGCAGGCCTGCATGCGAGCGTTGTCCTGTAGCGGCAGACTGCATAGCACGTGCAAAGGGTCTCACAAATGTCATTCCCGCACCGAAACCGCGGCAGGTGCGAGCAATCCGCCATCGCTTCGTATTGGTGGCCCATGACCGACGACGGGTTCTGCTGGAAAAGCGCCCCTCTACCGGCATCTGGGGCGGGTTATGGTCGCTACCTGAAACACAGCCAGATGCGCCGCTCGAAGTTGCTGGCGATGCCTTCGCCCGCATTTTGGGGCTGCCATTGCATCCGGGACTCGACAGCTATACCGGCTCCACGATACAACATGATTTCACCCACTACCGGCTGCTGATGACGCCGGTGTATCTTGCGGTGGATGAAGCTGGTGCCGGAACCGTACACCCTCAGGGACTGGCCAACGGCATTTATCAATGGCATGAGTTGAGGGGTCTTGACTCGATTGCCCTGCCAGCGCCAATCACCACTTTATTGAAAACCTTCGCCAGAACTGGCGTCGGGCAGCTATCGCTCGACTTCTCTGCTGGTGAGCAACAGGTCTTATTCACGGAGAACGCATAATGACGCGCACAGTGTTCTGTAGAAAGTATCAGAAAGAATTGCCAGGTCTGGACCAGCCGCCGATGCCCGGCAAAATCGGCCAGGATCTATATGAACACGTCTCGCTAAAAGCCTGGCTGGAATGGCTTCAACATCAGACGCTGCTTATCAACGAAAAACATCTCAATCTGATGGATCCTGAGAACCGCAAGTATCTTCAGGAGCAGATGCAAAAATTCTTTTCAAATGAGGGCGTGGATACTGCAGAGGGCTACGTGCCCCCTGTCGAATCCTGAGCAAGCCAGTCAGCTTGTAAGTCTGACAAAATTCACTAGCGCTTCGCGATGATCCAGACGGCGTGAACGATGCCTGGGATGTAGCCGAGAATGGTGAGTATGATGTTGATCCAGAAGTGCTTGCCTATGCCGACCTGCAGGAAAACACCCAGTGGGGGCAACAGGATAGACAGAATGATGCGAATGATATCCATAGTACTACTCCTTGGTTGATGAGACCGCGGTGACCTTGTCGCCGCGCATACCTCGTCATGTTGAAACACGTATTACGCAATATACGGTCCATAGTGACTTCTCAGTCTGCCAGCCAGGATCTTTCGTAACAGAGATAACACTTCCGCCATTCATCCAGCGACTCGGAGCTACAGCATGACCAGCGCAGACTCGAACACCTTCAATACGCTCAAACAGCTTGATGTCGACGGGGTCGGCTATCGCTATCACGACCTCAAAGTGCTCGAGAGCAAGTTCGCCATCAGCAAGTTGCCGTTTTCAGTCCGAATCCTGATCGAGAACCTGCTGCGCAATGAAGATGGACAAGCCATCACCCATGCAGATATCGAGGCGCTGTGCCGCTGGTCACCCACAGCAGGACCGCAGGATCTTGCCAATATTCCAGTGCAGTTCATTCCTTCCAGGGTAGTGTTGCAGGATTTCACCGGCGTTCCTGCTGTTGTGGATCTTGCTGCGATGCGCGATGCCGTTGCCGACCTTGGCGGAGATCCGAAGCAGATCAACCCGCGGGTACCGGTCGATCTGGTTATCGATCATAGCGTGATGGTGGATTACTTCGGCTCCAAGAATTCACTCGATCTGAACACCAAAATCGAGTTCCAGCGCAATGAAGAGCGCTACCGCTTCCTGCGCTGGGGCCAGCTGTCGTTTGATAACTTCCGGGTGGTGCCGCCGGGTACAGGCATCGTTCACCAGGTCAATCTCGAATATCTTGGTCAGGTGGTGATGCAAAGCAAGTCAGACGACGGCAACCTGCTCTACCCCGACACGCTGGTTGGTACCGATTCACACACAACCATGATCAATGGCCTGGGCATTCTGGGCTGGGGCGTAGGCGGTTTGGAGGCCGAAGCCGCCATGCTCGGCCAGCCAGTCACCATGGTCGCCCCCGCGGTCATCGGCTTCGAACTGTTCGGCAGGCTGCCAGAAGGTGCGACTGCCACTGACCTCGTGCTCACTGTGACGCAGATGCTGCGCAAGAAGGGTGTAGTCGGGAAGTTCGTCGAGTTCTTCGGCGACGGTCTCGACAGTCTGCCGCTGGCCGACAGAGCGACCATTGCCAATATGGCACCTGAATATGGCGCCACCTGCGGCATCTTCCCAATCGACCAGCAGACCATGCAGTATCTGAAGCTCTCCGGCCGCTCCGCGCAGCAACTCGCTATCGTGGAGAAATATGCAAAGGCACAGGGGCTATGGCGTTACAGCGCAAGTGAATCCAAGCCGCAGATCGGAGGAGATCTCGCGCCGGCAGTTGCGCTGGACAAGGACTCTTTCTCGGATACGCTGCAGCTCGACCTCGCTGATGTCGTACCTAGTATTGCCGGGCCGAAGCGGCCTCAGGACAGGATTGCACTCACCCAGGCCAGCCAAGCCTTCAAGGACTACCTGTCACGCAGCCTCGACGAGCGTAGTGGCGACAAGGCCGATGTGGACGCTGCGGCATCGGTTTCAATGGATGACAAGAATTTTGAACTCAATCATGGCGATGTCGTGATTGCAGCCATTACCTCCTGCACCAACACATCGAACCCAGATGTCATGATCGCTGCGGGCCTGGTGGCTCGAAATGCGGTCCGTCTGGGCCTGAAGGCGAAGCCATGGGTGAAGACATCACTCGCACCTGGCTCCCAGGTGGTGCCCGCCTACCTCGAACAGGCAGGCGTACTGGATGACCTGCAGCAGCTCGGCTTCAATATCGTCGGCTTTGGTTGCACGACCTGTATCGGCAACTCAGGCCCTCTCCCAGAGGCCATCAGCGAGGCGATCAAGGCCAAGGATCTGACCGTTACCGCCGTACTGTCTGGTAATCGCAACTTCGAAGGCCGCATTCACTCTGATGTGCGCGCTAATTATCTCGCATCCCCGCCACTCGTTGTCGCCTATGCACTGGCCGGCTCGATGAAGGTTGACCTGTACAATGACGCGCTGGGGGAAGACACCAACGGTAATCCGGTTTACCTGAAGGACATCTGGCCGAAGCGTGAGGAAATCGATGAGCTGGTGCGCACGACCGTCTCGTCAGACACCTTCAATACCAAGTATGCAGACGTGTTCAAGGGTACCGAAAGCTGGCAGAAGCTCGAAGTGGCAGCGACTGAACGCTACGAATGGCCAGACTCGACCTATGTGCGCAAGCCACCCTACTTCGAAGGCATGCGGCCCGAGCCCGCAGAGCTTGCGCCCATTCGTGACGCGCGTGTGCTGGTGAAAGTTGGCGACTCGATCACGACCGATCATATCTCACCTGCAGGCGCAATCGGGCCTGACAGCCCGGCTGGTCAATATCTTCAGGAACAGTCAGTGCTCCCTGCGGACTTCAACAGCCTTGGCAGCCGACGCGGCAATCATGAAGTGATGATGCGCGGCACCTTCGCAAACGTTCGACTGCGCAATCAGCTTGCACCTGGCACAGAAGGCAGCTGGACGACCTACTGGCCGTCGGAAGACGTCGTCGATATCTTCGAAGCCTCCACACGCTACAAGCGTGACAACACACCGCTGCTCGTGCTGGCCGGCAAGGAATACGGCACTGGTTCAAGTCGTGACTGGGCGGCCAAAGGCACGCAGCTGCTTGGCGTCAAAGCCGTCATTGCCGAGAGCTACGAGCGGATTCACCGATCCAACCTGGTCGGTTTTGGAGTAGCTCCGCTGCAGTTTAAATCTGGCGAGTCAGCGGAATCGCTGGGGCTGACTGGCAAGGAGCGTTTCACCATAGGTTCGATGAGCGACTCGCCGAAGGAAGTCGATGTGACCGCGACAGATGAATCCGGCAAGGAAACCAGGTTCAAGGTGGATATCAGGATCGACACCGAGACGGAATGGACCTACTTCCGTCATGGCGGCATCCTTCATTACGTGATTCGCGACATGACGCAGTAGGCAACTATGCGGTCTTCTATTTTCAGGCTTGGCAGCCTCGCCAAGACCGCGAGCCTGTCGCTGTTCCTGGCTGGTTGCAGCAGTGCCAAATTCGCGATCGTGAATACTCCGTTGTTGTTCAGCGATGTGAACGTGACAAGAGGCATCATGTTCAACAAGCAGCATGACCTCGCTCTCGACGTCTATCGCCCACCCGCTGACGCGCTCAAGACCGGGGCTACGGTGAAAACTGTGGTCTTCTTTCACGGTGGCGGTTGGGAGAACGGCAACCGCTCGCAGTATGCTTACGTTGGTGCGCGATTGGCCCAATCTGGATATGTGGCGGTGGTACCCGATACCCGCCGCTATCCTGAGGTACTGTTTCCAGCTTTCATGCATGATGCCGCCGATGCGGTGGCGTGGGTGCAGGCCAACATCGGCGACTACCAGGGTGACCCTAAAGATATCGTGCTCATGGGGCATTCTTCCGGTGCCCATATTGCCGCGCTGCTTCTGGCCGACAAAAGCTATTTGAGCGCTGCCAATGCTTCATTGGCACCACTCAAGGGGCTGATCGGCCTGGCGGGTCCTTACGATTTCGAGCCCAAGGATGAGACCTACAGGAAAATCTTCTCGACGACCACCGACTACTATGAAATGAAAGTGACCAATTATATCGACGGCAGCGAGCCGCCGATGCTGTTGGCCTATGGCCTGCAGGATGAGCTGGTTGGTGAACACAACCTGCGTCGACTGGTTGGCGCACTGGAGGCTGAAGGCGTGCCCTACCGCACCGCGCTGTATGACGATCTGAACCATACCGATCTCGCTGCAGCCTTCGCCTGGCCGTACGCTGGCGACTCGAAAGTACTGGCCGATGTGCTGAATTTCCTAAAAGCCACACCGGACTCTTGACACCCGCCGCTCGAGGCGATTAAATACGCCCCCATCGTTAGTCAGCTGATACCGCGCAAATGCGCAGCACCAGAGGCTCAAACGATTTGCCCAGATAGCTCAGTTGGTAGAGCAGAGGATTGAAAATCCTCGTGTCCCTGGTTCGATTCCGGGTCTGGGCACCATTATTTCATGCACTAAGGCTCATCATCTTGATGGGCCTTTTTGCTTTCTGGGCCACACTCCTCCTTATTCAGGTCGTCGCCCATCTGCGCCACACAATTCCGCTAGTCCAGTGATACGACGGCATCTGTATAGCCTTCGAGCGCGTAAGCCATAGAGACGCCGGCCACGGGGCCGACGAATGGAACTCAGTCGCAAAATCAACTGGAGCCTGTCTCATGCTTGGACGACCAATTCAGAAAACGCTGACCATTGCCACTGCTATCACCGCCGCAGCGCTATTCCCATTGAATGCCTTGGCTGCCGATGACGATCCTCTCGAAGTGACCGTGCACAAGGTATCCGACACGGGCGTAGGCGAAAAAATCGGAACGATCAGATTAAGTAATGATGAATCCGGGCTTGTGATCGACCCGGATCTCAAGGGGCTCTCCCCTGGCGCACATGGTTTTCATGTTCACCAGAACCCTGACTGTGGACCTAAGGCGCCTGACGGCTCCACTGGTGCAGCCAAGGCTGCTGGCGGTCATTACGACCCTGCTGACGCGGGCAAGCATGCTGAGCCCTGGGGCGAAGGTCATAAGGGTGACATGCCGGTATTGGTCGTGGATCAGTCTGGCAACGCGGATAGACCAGTGCTCGCGCCCAGGCTTACTGTTGGCACCGTGATCGATCGCGCAATCGTCATTCACAAGGGTGGAGACAATTACGCCGATGAACCCGAGAAACTCGGCGGTGGTGGTCCGCGCGTCGCCTGTGCGGTGATCAAGAGATAGTTATCTCAGTTTCGGTCCGAGGTGCTGTAGTGCGCGGTCGGCCCAGTCATCCGGCGTGATGAAAAAGCGTGTGTTTTCAACAAGCCTGCCGTTTACCCGGCTAAGTGAAGCCACCATCAAGGGTCTGGCGGCGCTCAGCCTGGGAGTCTCGCTGAGCTGCTCAAGTGCCTCGGCTGCGAAATAGGCTTCGATCCGGCTTACCAGACTGTGGAAGTCCAACGCTTCCTGAGCGCTATGCGCCGGCTGGAGCCAGACCGCTTTTGGCAGGATGACCCAATGATCACCGAAGCCACTGAGCTGCTCCAGATGAGTCTTCTGGATCCAGTAACCACGGCAATGGTCAGGTGTCAGCAAAGACTTAACCATCTCCATGCTTGGAGTAAGTTTATCCTGGGTGACTTCTGGGAGCGTAGCAGTGCTGTCGAATGGGTAGAACAAATAGCCCTTGATGACGAGTTCGACCTGCTTCACTGCGAAACCCAGGGATGCCATGAGCTTCTTCGCGACAGCATCATCTGAAAGGCGCAGCTGTCGCTGCAGTAGTGCCTCCAGCTTCAGGTCAAGCCTGTCTCTCTGGCCCGGACCGAACCAGATGTAGTGGCCGGCAGCCGAGGGCAGTCCAAGGTAGAATTTGACCGCGAGCTCCTGATGCACAGCCCCATTGGCACTCTCTAAAAGCAGGTCAAACTCGCCTAGGGTCTGCCCTTCGTCGATCACCTGAAGATTGGCCTCGAGCACGTCGTACGGACCGAAGAAGCGGCAGGCCGCAAGATAGGCCTGCTCAAACCGTACACCTAAAAAGTGACTTCTCATCACCATGGACTCAGCCAAGGCGCCCAGCTCGTGATGCAAATTACGAGCGTCGTCGGCCAGAGCATTCCGGCAGGCTGCCTCAAGCGCCTGACTGTGTACCGGCTGGTAATCGGGGTGAATGAGCATGTGTGCGCTGCTGCCCGCCCACAAGATCTCTTCAGCGAGCTGCTGTGGTGATATTGGAGGCTTGTGCTTCATGTTTACCGTCTCGTCCGCACTGCTGATTCAGCGCCCAAGTGTGCAGCTTCAGAGAAAGCGCTTCAACTCCGGCAGACATGAGCCACAGTTTGTCCCAGCGCGCGTAGCCAAGCTCAGTGCATTGACCGTTTGGGCGCCATCGAGCACAGCAGCTTCGAGGGTACGCTCGCCAACACTGAGACAGGCGCAGACAATGGCGCCGCAATCGATGCCGTCACTGGCTCGGCCCGCCAACAGCGTGAGCACTTCGTCCTGTGTTTCGTGAGTTCGCAGGAGGGCTGACTCAAGGAAGAGACGGTTTGGTCCGGCATCTTTCATCAGACATCGAAAACTGGCGTAGATCAACTGACCATCTTGCAGGCAAATTCGGCGCACATCGCCACGGAAGCTGTCGTTGCTTTCGATCGTAGCTGGATCGGTGGCATTGAGATTCCTTTCGAGGTCCAACCATTGTGCTTCAGTACCGGCAAGCTCAAGACGGTAGCCGCCTTCACATCGGATGCGGGCGGCGTACGGCATCTCGGGCAAGGGTAACTTCACTTTGCTGACAACGAAGCCTCGCCAGGACACTTCAGCCCTGGGAATACGCGTGACATCAACCGAACTGCCCTTGTTGTCCGGCTGCGCCGATACCGGATCCACCAAGGGTGCGACAAGTGCGTTACAGCCACTGCGCCTTGCGAACTGTTCGGACCAGTGCATAGGCATGAAAAGCTCCCCTGGCCTGCCATCTGCGCTGATCTGTGCCTTCACTACCGCGTCACCCCAGTTATTGGAGAGACGAACGCAATCACCACTCTGTATATCTCTGCTGGCGGCATCACTGATGTGTATTGCCACGAAGGGCTCATCGATGTGTCTGTTGAGGCGCGGCGCCAGCCCCGTTCTCGTCATCGTATGCCATTGGTCGCGTATTCGCCCGGTATTCAGACGCAAGCGTGATGGGGACGTCACTTCAGCAGGGGCGATCAGGGAACCGAGCGAGACGATCTCCGCTCGATGGCTCAGCAGCCACTGGCTGCTGCACAGGCGACTGACATCATCTGGCGTCGCACTTTCAGACCTTGCCGGCAAAGGCCATTGCTTAGGCTCCAGCGCATCATAGACCTCAGCTGAGAGCTCACCCAGTTGACTGATGTCGAACACTCGTCCGAGCCCATCTTCGCCTTGAGCGTGCCCGCTCAGGCGCGCATGCTCACTGAAGATTTCGTGTGAACTGTCATAGTCGAAAGCGTCCTCATGGCCCATATCACGCGCTACGCTGGCCAGCGCCCACCAGTCGGGCCGGGCTTCGCCCGCAGCGGGCAGGAATGCGCGTTGTCTGGAGATTCGTCGCTCGGAATTGGTCACGGTTCCGTCTTTCTCACCCCAGCCAGTCGCCGGCAGCAGCACATCCGCATAAGCGGCCGTTGCGGAGTCCTGAATACACTCTGAAACGATGACGAGCGGGCAGCGTTGCAGTGCGGCCTTGATCCTGTCGGCATTGGGAAGACTAACGACGGGATTTGTGCCCATGATCCAGATGGCCTTGATCCGCCCGTCATACACGGCGTCAAAGAGGTCGACGGCAGGCAGTCCTGGACCCTTGACCATGTTCGGCGCCTGCCAGAACTCACCCAAGGCCGCCATCCCCGCCTCGTTGAACGGCAGGTGTGCTGCCAGCTGATTTGACAGGCCGCCGACTTCGCGCCCGCCCATGGCATTTGGCTGTCCAGTCATCGAGAACGGTGCCGCTCCCGGCTTGCCTATGCGGCCCAGCGCCAGATGCAGATTGGTAATGCTATTGACCTTGTCCGTGCCATTGGACGCCTGATTGATTCCCATCGAGAATACGGTAGTCATCCTCGGCTGCTGCTCTACCAGCGTCAGGAACGTGTTCAACTCGTCAAGTGGCAGGTCACAGTGGGATTCAAGCACCTGCAGTACCTGATCTTCGGAAAGTTCATCACCTGGCTGGGCCCCTGTGAGTTCCAGGTAAAGCGCCGTGAATGCCCGGCAGGTCTCCGCAAGTATGTCCTCCAGGCCAAACGTGCACGACGCCACGAACGCGTTATCAATGCGCCGTCGGGCCTGCATGATCAACAACACGCCGGAAAAGAGCAAAGCGTCCGTCCCGGGGCGGATTTGCAGATGTAGATCCGCGCCATCACAACTTGCTGTTCGTCGAGGATCGATAACGACCAGGCGTTTATCGGGATTGGCTGCACGCGCAGCCAGCACGCGCTGATGCAGTACAGGATGACACCAGGCCAGATTTGCGCCTGCCAGTATCAGCAGGTCTGCGATTTCGAGATCTTCGTAACAGGCCGGCACAAGATCTTCACCAAACGTGCGCTTGTGACCGGCCACAGCTGATGACATGCAAAGGCGGGAGTTGGTATCGACGTTGGCCGATCCGATGAAACCCTTCATCAACTTGTTGGCTACGTAATAGTCTTCAGTCAGCAATTGTCCCGACAGATACATGCCGATTTGCTCGGGACCGCCGTCGGCAATCAGTGCATTGAAGCGATCGGCAATAAAGCGGGTGGCCTCCTTCCAGCTCGCGCGCTTGCCCTGTATTCGAGGGTGCAGACATCGGCCCTCGAGGTGAAGCGTCTCCCCAAGCGCACTGCCTTTCGAGCAGAGACGTCCTAAATTCGCCGGATGGAGCTTGTCGCCTTCGATCTGGACCTGACGTTGGTCGACATCGGTGACGCGGGCGCGGATTCCGCAGCCGACGCCGCAGTAGGCGCATGTTGTACGGACCTCGTTTGGCATCAGAGGATCAGGCTGCAGCAAGATAACGCTGACCGTGGAGCAGCGCATCTGCAAAGGCTTCAACGCTGTGGCCGCTCTCGATCAGGGACTGGTACCAGCCGGCATCCCGGGTGTCGCCGTAGAGGACCACCCCAGCAAGCGCACCACCGGTGATGATCAACCGCTTGTAAATACCAGCCTCTGGAACGGATAGCAGCATTTCCCGCCTTTCTGGCCTGGCAGTACCGCTGGAGGTCTCACTGATATCCCCCATCGAGAAGAGATTGATACCGGAGATCTTCAGACGGGCTGACAATGGCCGCTGTACAAAATAATCGTAGCCACGCTCTCCGAGGTGATTGGCGCATACCCTGGCCTGATCATAAAGCGGCGCTACCATGCCGAAACTGGTGCGGCGGTGACTGACGCATTCGCCGATGGCGTAAATCGCCGGATCGCTGGTTTGCATACAGTCATTCACCACAATGCCGCTGCTCGTTTGCAGGCCGCAGTGTCGTCCGAGCTCGTCCTCAGGTGTGATACCTACCGCTACCACCAGTAGCTCAGCACCAAGGCTTCGTCCGTTGATAAAAGATATTGATTTAACCGCATGTTTGCGTCCCGCGCACTCGATCAGCTCAACGCTGCTGATGTTCGCTTCGAGTTCGAAACGCACGCCGCTAGCCTCGAGCGCCTTCTGCAGAAGCCGGGCGGCGGTGCCATCCAGCTGACGGTTCAGTATGGTAGTGGCCCGATGAACGACGGTGACACTGAAGCCAAGTTTATTCAGACCATAGGCTGCTTCCAGCCCGAGCAAACCTGCGCCCACGACGACGGCTGATGGCGCTCCTGTATTCGAAGCCATCTTGGCTGAGGCGAGCGCCTGCATGCGCTCGACATCGTCGAGCGAGCGAAATGCCATGAGTGCCGGATCACTGCTGACTGTACTAAACCATGGTGGCAACGCAGGTTTGGAGCCACTGGCAAACACCAGTCGATCGTACGGATAAACGTACCCTTCAATGGTCCGAACTGTCCTTCGCGCTCTATCGACCGCGACAACCTTGTGCTTTGCGCCCGACAATACCCGTACTGCTCGCTGCTGATACCAGTTCTCAGGCTTCAGTGCCAGTTCGTCGCTGCGCTTTTCGCCCGCCAGGACCGGTGAGAGCTGAATCCTGTTATAGCCAAAGTGCCGCTCGTCGCCAAATATCGTGACGTCGTAGCGAACATCATCGTAGCGTTCGAGTTCCTCGAGCAGACGAATCGCGGCCATACCACCGCCGATGATGACAAGTGCCCGCCTACTCGCTCCAGACGGCTGCGCCACGCTGCTCACGCTGCCGCCGAAGCCTCGACTGCGGTAGACACCTGAACCAGACCATCCTGAATTCTCACCTGATAGACAGGTATGCTCACTGAGGGATCTTCCAGGCAGCGGCCAGTCGTTAGTGAGAAGTGCTGTTTATAGACTGGCGAGGCCACGACCAGCTCGCCTTTCAAATCGCCGATGATGCCTCGCGACAGCACGTTCACCTTACTGAACGGATCGAAATTCGACAGCGCGTATGGCTGGTTATCGATGATGAATATCGCCACCTGTCGGCGGTCTACCAGCACATTCACACCAAGGTTGCCGATAATGTCGTCGACACTGCAGACTGTCATATAGTTACTCATGGTCTCATGCTCCTGTTGCCTTGGGGTTTGGTGTCGTGAATAGCTCAAGCTGATCTGGCCAGGATCCTTTCTTGGTTATTCGCTGGACGAATCTGCCCCCGCTCCTCCACGAAGAGCACTTCCTCATCGTGCTGCTCACTGTTGACGAAGTGACGGAAGCGCTTGAGCTTCTCAGTGTCTTCGATGGTCGTTTTCCACTCACACTGATACTGGTCAACGAGATACTGCATCTGCGCCTCGAGTTCCTCGGCGATGCCCAGGCTGTCGTTGCAGACGACGTCCTTCACGTAGTCCAGGCCGCCTTCGAGGTTGTCCAGCCAGGTGCTCGTGCGCTGCAGCCGATCCGCGGTCTTGATGTAGAACATCAGATAGCGATCGATGTACTTGAACAGGGTCTCGTCATCCAGTCCGGTTGCCAGCAGATCAGCATGCCGTGGCTTCATGCCGCCGTTGCCACTTACGTAGAGGTTCCAGCCATTTTCCGTGGCGATGACGCCCACGTCCTTGCTTTGGGCTTCGGCGCACTCTCTCGTGCAGCCTGATACCGCCAGCTTGAATTTGTGCGGAGAGCGGATGCCCTTGTAGCGATTTTCGATCCTGATCGCCATACCGACGCTGTCGAGCACGCCGTAGCGGCACCAGGTACTGCCGACACACGACTTCACGGTTCGCATGGATTTGCCATAGGCATGGCCAGTCTCGAAACCAGCGTCGATGAGCAATTTCCAGATCTGTGGCAGGTCATTGAGCTTGGCGCCGAAAAGATCGACGCGCTGGCCCCCGGTGATCTTGGTGTATAGATTGAAGTCACGACCAATCTCCCCGAGCACAATAAGCTTCTCAGGTGTGATCTCGCCGCCGGCTATCCTCGGAACAACCGAGTAGGTCCCATTCTTTTGCAGGTTGCCGAGAAAATAATCGTTAGTGTCCTGAAGGCCGGCATGCTCTTTTTCGAGCACGTATTCGTTCCAGCAGCTCGCAAAAATAGAGCCGACCGTAGGTTTACAGATGTCGCAGCCGCGACCGCGACCATGCTTGGCAATCAAGTCTTCAAAGCGTCGGATATTGCCCACCCGCACAAGGTGATAGAGCTCCTGACGGGTGTGCGGAAAGTGCTCGCAGAGATCGCGGTTGACCTCCATCCCGAGCTTTTCGAGCTCGTTGTTCAGTACCTGGCCCAGCAAGGCTGTGCAGCCGCCACAGCCTGTGCCTGCTTTGGTGCAACTCTTCAGCCCGCTAAGTTGGGTCTCCCCACCTTCGATAGCGCTGCAGATATCCGCCTTGCTTACGTTGTGACATGAGCAGATCTGTGCGGTCGCTGGCAGCGCATCCACACCCAGTCCAACAGGCGCATCGCCGAACGATGGCAGAATGAGTTGCTCTGGATTTTTTGGCAACTCAATGGCGTTGAGCATGTACTGCAGCAGCGCACCGTAGCTGTCGGCATCGCCGACGAGGATCGCGCCGAGCAGGTGCCTCTTGTCCTGGCTCACTACGATCTTCTTGTAGGTCTGCGCATCTTCATCGAGCCAGGTGTAGGATTTCGCACCAGCCGACTTGCCATGCGCATCGCCGATGCTGGCCACGTCCACACCGAGAAGTTTCAACTTGGTACTCATGTCTGCGCCGGTAAACGACGATGCCCTGCCGAGCAGATGATTCGCCAGCACTTCGGCCATCTGATAACCCGGGGCGACCAGGCCGAAAATCTGGTTGTTCCAGAGTGCGCACTCACCGATGGCATAAACATTAGGGAGCGAAGTGCGGCACTGGTTATCGACCACGATACCACCACGCGGCCCTACTTCTATCCTGGACTGTTTTGCGAGTTCATCACGTGGCCGAATGCCAGCGGAAAACAGAATAATGTCGGTTTCGAGGTGACTGCCGTCCGCAAAGATCATGCGCTGAGCACAATCCTCACCATCGACGACCTCTTTGGTGTTCTTCGAACAGTGCACATCCACGCCGAGTTCTTCGATCTTCTGCTGCAGCAGGGTACCGCCCTGGCGATCCAGCTGCACGGCCATCAACTGTGGTGCGAATTCGACGACATGGGTCTCAAGCCCCAGATCCTTGAGCGCTTTGGCAGCTTCGAGACCAAGCAGGCCGCCCCCCACGACGACACCAACCTTCTTGCCTTTCGACGCTGCAATCGTCGCGTCGAGATCTTCGATGGTGCGGTAGACGAAGCAGCCTGCCCGATCATGTCCTGGGAATGGTGGAACAAAGGGGTAGGAGCCAGTAGCGAGCACCAGCTGATCATAAGGCACAATTTCGCCAGACTTCAGGGTAACCCGCGATTGCGCTGAATCGATGTGGGCTACACACGCATTCAGTCGCAGATCGATCGCGTTGTCTTCGTAAAAGCCAGGCCTGATCAGTGAGAGTTCTTCGGCAGTGGTGCCGGAGAAGTACTTGGAAAGCTGCACTCGGTCGTAGGCGCCGCGGGGCTCTTCTCCCAGCACTGTGATCTTGAAATCTTGATCCGCATCGCCGGCTGCAATGGCTTCGACAAGCGACTCAACAAACTTGTGGCCGACCATGCCGTTGCCGACCACGACGATGTGCTGCTGCGAAGGAAGGGTTTGGTTCATGTCTGCCTCGAATAATAGCCATACCGAATTGATTACCTCCCATACAGCAATATCCAGACCAGCCTAAACGAAACGCACTTTAACCCTTAAATATCAATCACATAGAATATAGTTAAGAACTTCAAGCCTCTTTGGAAAGGGGTGTTTCGCACTAAGTTGATGCAGACACCACGGGGGAAGCGGTCCAAATTGAGTCGCACCTCGGTCGCATGCCAATCTGGTGCACGACAAGATGTCGCCTTCCGCACCGATGCGGTGCAGTAAGGAAATGTTGCTTTTTGCAACTACAGCCTGTCTTGGCTTCGGTGAGTGCTAGGCTTTCAGCTTATCTCTTTTCAGAATCAGACCTTGTGCCGACGCCTATGAATAATGCTGCTTCAAACCCGAAATTTTTCGCCATCAACGCTTTGGCAGTCTGCCTCGCCGCCACTGCCGTCAACGTGTCCGCCGCACCCCGTGGCTTCTCCGATGCCAGATCGGCGGCTATGGGCAGGACAGGCATCGCCATCGAAAATCCCCTGGCAGCCCCATTTCTGAACCCGGCGTTGCTGGCTATGCCGAGCGCCCGGGACAAACGCCGCACCGCCCTATTACTGCCGTCTTTGCGTGTCAGTGCAGCGATGGATGAGGACCTGGTCGACAACATTGACGATTTCCAGGATAACGATCGCTGGGACGAATTCGTCAACGCCGTTGATGCCTTCAATGGTAGCAATAGCGGTGCGACTGAAGCAGAAGCACGCGATGCTCTCGCCAATGCCATAGAGAAGGCCAGAGCTGTCGACGCCAGCCTCGGTGAGATAGACCGTGAGGCTCTGCAGGTGCGATTGGGCCTGGGCACCGCACTGTCGAGAACCGGAGGTGACAAACCTGGCTACGCAGTCTTCGCAGGCACCAACGTCGAACTCAACGGCATCTCAAGATATAACGATTCGGGCACGGTCAACGCCGTCATCGATGCGGCTCAGGCAGCACTCGATGCAGCTGACGCCAACGATACTTCTGGTCTTGATGCGGATCTGGAGCGACCTACTGATGACCCGCGGTCCAACGCCAGCATTCTTGGTATAGCGATCGCTGAAGTTGGTATTGCCTATGGGCATAATTTCAGGCTGAACACGATGAATCTTCAGGTTGGCGCAGCGCCGAAACTGCAGCACGTCCGCACCTTCGATTACACCGCCAACGCCAACTCGTTCGACGAAAATGATTTCGATGCCGGAGAATCTGAAGAACAGAAGACCGTGTTCAATATGGACTTGGGCGCCTCTGCTCAACTCGATAGTCTCGAAGCGATGTCCTTCGCGCTGGTCATCAAGAACATCGTTCCCTACGATTTTGAAACAGCGGGCGGCAATACAATGGAGCTCAATCCGCAAGTTCAGGCGGGCCTTGGCTATACCGGCGAAAACTATGTTGTGACTGCGGAGCTGGACCTTACCCGTAGCGAGGGGGTTGGCTTCGAGGGGGACCGCCAACTGCTGGCTATCGGCGGTGAATACAGTCCTCTCGACTGGCTGCACCTGCGCGGTGGATTCAGCAAGAATCTCAGACACGGTGGCGCCGAAGGCGGTGATATCGACCAGGATACCCTCTTGAGCGCCGGGCTTGGCTTTAGTCCGGGCGGCACCAGAATTGATCTGGCTGCCTTTGTAGGCGAGTCTTCAACGGGCGCAGCTTTCCAGCTGGGCTATCTGTTCTGATCCTATCCTCGGTTTTCGGAGTATGACTCAGTAGGCTTGCTGGGTCCCCAGTCAGCAGGCAACCCCGCTAACTGAGGAGCCCGAAGATGAAGCCAGACACTCGCCTTTTAACCAGTCAGTGGTACAAGTCGAAGTTGTTCTGGCTACTCTTCGTCATTCTGCTCTACGCGCTCATCGGCTTTTTCCTCGTACCCTACCTCATCAAAAATTATACTGAAGACGCCATCGAGCAACGCTTCGGCTGGACGGGCGGTCCTGCAGACGTCAGCTTCAATCCTTTCGAGATGTCCCTCGAAGTGAATGATTTCGACATGAGGGATGACTCAGATCGAACCATCGTTTCTTTTTCGGAACTCTACATCAACTTTGATCTAGGCTCGCTGTATTACTGGGCCTGGACACTCGAACCGTCGCACCTGAACGACCTGTACACGCTGGTGGAAATCGACGAGTCCGTCCAGACCAACTTTGGCAAGGCCTGGGCAGCACACAACAAGCCCGCGCCCGAGGATCAACAGGATGCGGGTGCGCTGCCACGTATTCTTCTGAAGGAAATCGTGCTGACCGACGGCCGCGTCGAAGTAATTGACCGCAGCCAAGGCAGCAAAATTCAACACGACATCAGCCCTATAGACCTTCTTGTCAGTGATTTCGTCACTTATGAAGGCCGAGATGGTCGCTATGTCGCTTCCATAACGCTGGGTGAGTCGCAAAAAGTCCAATGGGAGGGCTCTATTGATGCCGAACCATATCGTTCGAATGGGCGGCTCGAATTGTCCGGCTTCAACCTCGCGCACCTTTGGCCTTACGTTCAGCCTCTTGTTGACTATAAGGTCAGCTCAGGGCGCCTCGATGTTGGTACCAGCTATGTCTTCAGTTGGCAGCCTGATACACAGCAGGCCCTGCATCTTCAGGTTAGCGATGCCTCCGCTGAAATCAGCGATCTTGCTGTTGAGCTACCAGAGACCAAGGCGTTCGATACTGTCGAGCTTGGCACGATAGGCAAGATGGGCTTGCGGGGCGTCGACTACGATTACAACGCCGCCGATCTCGATATTCAGGAAGCCTATCTCACTGCTGCAGACCTCACGCTTATCCGCAATGCGCAGAGCCAGATCAATGTGGCATGGCCCTATACCGGCATGACAAACGAGGCTGACACTACTGAAAACCAGCCCTCAAGTGCAGACGCCAATGCAGATGCCGGCTCTTTCGAATGGCAGATCGAACGCATAGACCTGAGCGATTCCCGTGTTACCTGGATAGACCGAACGCTTAGTAATCCGGCCAACATCAGTGTAGAGAAGATTTCCGCGCAGATGCAGGGCCTGAGCCAGAACCTGGATGAAGAGAAGGCATTCAGCGCATCGATGACGCCGGAACAGTCAGGACCTGTTGAAATTGAGGGTACGATCGTGCCTGCAAAAGCAAAAGTCGAAACGGCGCTGTCCATTCAAAAGCTCCACGTGCCACTCGCCCAAGCCTACGTGAGCCAGTTCATCGACTTGCAGCTAAACACGGGCAATCTGTCGAGCAAGGGTGAACTGGTGCTAACGGGCGATAGCGATATCGGTCATTTCACTGGCAACATTGACGTTGATGACTTCGATGCCACAGACCCTCTTCTCAAGGCAGAACTCATAGGCTGGAAAAGCCTCCGCACTGGGCCCATGAGGGCGGAATTTGCACCAGCAGTAGTCACTATAGACACGTTGACAGCCATCAAGCCCTACGGGCAATTCAAGATCAACGACACCGGCGAGACTAATTTTTCGGCGCTGTTTCCAGCGACACCAGATGCCGGAGGAGAGACACCAACTGACGCGCCCGAGGCTTCAAATGGTAGCAGTGATGTCGCAGTAGAGCCGAAGGCAGAAATCAACATCGCGCGCGTTCTTTTTGAAAACGGTCGCCTCTATTTCGAAGACAACAGCATCGAGCCCTCCGTGGTGTTGCCAATGAAATCATTGGGCGGGGCCATCACCGGCATGTCATCGCGACCCGACGCCCGCAGCGAAGTGGATATCGCAGGATCGGTCGGCGAATTCGGCACAGTAACCATCAAGGGGGATCTCAATGCCCTGGCTGAGCAGCTCTATCTGGACCTCGGCCTGGTGGTAAAGAACTTCCATCTCACCACAGTGTCGCCCTACGCAGCCAAATACATCGGGCGCAAGATCCAGCGTGGACAGCTCAGGCTCAACCTCGACTACAAGGTGGAGGCAGGCGAGCTAAATGCCTCAAACGATATCGTTATTGAAGAGTTCTCACTTGGGGAGTCGGTGGACAGCAAGGAAGCCATCGACCTACCGGTCAGCCTGGCTATTGCACTACTGAAGGACTCCAATGGAACTATCAACCTGGACGTGCCAGTGAAAGGCAGTCTGAGCGATCCGAATTTCGCTCTCGACAAAGTCATCTGGAACGCATTCACCAATCTTCTCAAGACAGCGGTCAAGTCGCCATTCAAACTGATAGGACGACTTGTCGGCAGTGGCGGAGACGACATCGAAAAAGTAGATTTCGAAGCCGGCTCCAGCACCCTGTCAGAAACCGCCAAGGGTTCTATCCAGAGTCTCTCTACAGCATTGAAGGAGCGACCGGATCTCAAAGTCGGAGTGACTGGTCGCGCCTCACGCGCAGTTGACGCTCCGGCGCTGGCGCAGTCGCAGCTGGCGACAGAGATGGGTCGTCGCCAGCTTATGGGTGGCAACGAGATAGCCTCGTATGAAGATTATCTCGAAGCCCAAGGCAGTGAGTTACCTAAGCGGACACGCGAAGCCGACTCTGATGCCCAAAACGCCGAAGCGCCTCAGAATAGTGATGCCGAATATTTGGCCCTGCTCAAGCAAGCGGCAGAAGACAGTATTGAAATCAGTGACGAAATGCTCATGCAGCTTGCCCTCGAACGGTCTAAGGCAGTTTATCAGCGACTGGTTGAAACCACCTCGCTCGACCCTGCGCAGATCTCGACCAATGAACCCGTAGTTGATAACGCCGAAACTAGCGGCCAAGAGCGTGAAGGCAGAATTGCTCAACCATTTGAACTACAGGCGCGGTAATGTTTTTGCAAGAACAACCCCCTTTTTACATTACAGCAACATCTATTTACACAAACCATCAATTTGTTTTCACGGACTATTGCTAAAATCTAATCTAAACCTGTCTTAACTACCTATTTACTTTGATTTTTCCTTTGCTCAAACTTCATACAGCTTAGAATTAAGTTGGCCTGGCTCTTGCTTAGGCTTAAGGAAGGTTCAGCTAATTTCTCATTTTGGGGTTTTGTGTATGCGGTATGGCAATGTGGCAAACGGGTTCAAGCTCACGGCACTTACGATTGCATTGGTTTCGCTAGCTGCCTGTGGTGGCGGTGGTAGTAGCAAGAGTAAAGGGACTGGTAGCACGCCGCCACCCGTTGCCACTCCAGAAGAAACAGAGATAGATCAAGGCGGACTCGATCCAGTCGAAGAGACCGCCTTTCAGACTCTTGATGAAGCTATTGCAGGCTACACAGTTGTTGAACGATCAGCTCCAGACCAGACCCCTGCTTCGGGAGCTTTCAACGTTTGCAAACCGCAGAAATTTTATTATATCGATAGCGCCCGAAAGCTTCAGGTCGGCTTTCAGAGTAACTCCGGTCTTACTGAAGCGGAGCGGTTGCGTCTTGCAAAAATCTCAGCTCTTGCGCTTGACGCAACGCTTACGAACTATGGGTTCACTGGGGGTGAACCAGAACTAATCACCGACCTCGTTGGAACCAAGAAAGTTGAAAAGCCCACCCCTGAGGCGACTGACGACACCCCCGGTACGCTCCCTTATTTTATCTGCGTAAAGTCAGTGAACAATCCGCTCGATTCTCGAGATATTTTCGCGGAGATCGGACCCTTTGATAAAGACGCGGGGTTCTATCGGCAGGCCAAGGATCAGTTCGCCAACTCTATTACTGAGCGTCTGAGAAGTACTACAGATAATTACGAAGAGATTCACTTCTGGTTTGACGAGGGCCTGGCAAACTTTTCGGGAGATAATGCATTGGTAGGTTCGTCGACTTCTTGGACCTCGACTATTGCGCCCAATGGTGCCTTACCCAATCCGATGGAGATGAAAACGACGCAAAGTGCCGGCATTTCAGGAACCAACGATCCTCGTTTTTTCCAACTTTATCCATATTACGCTACAACTCTGGCCTACATACTCAGCCCGGATGGACTTAATCTGACACGTAGCGATATGAAAAACTGGTCTCTCGCAGCTGTTCAAACTGGTAGCAATTTCGAGGCGGCTTTCAATCAGCTGGGGTTAGGCCAGAAGAGTGCCGCTCCAGCCGCTAGTTTTTCTAGCCTTAAAGGCACGATCGTAAGCCGTGTTGATACCTGGCTAGACCAGAAGGGTAGTTCGACCACACTTACTGATTGGTCAACTGCTCCTGAAGCCACAGTGACGGCCGTAACTATCGCACGTAAGCCAGATTGGCAATTTGCACCTATAAAGGGATACAACATCAGGCTCGAAGGCGGTGCTTACGTGTTTGACTCGCTTGTATACACCCTCGCATCTGGCGGCCACGACGCTTTCATAACTACTCGTGGCCCGGCTGTCGATGGGAGCGCGCCTGAATGCTATGGTCCCGTTGAAGTTGCCGTCACGAATGATGGGAGCGGCGAGAATGGCAAGTTAGCTTCGACGCTGTCGTTAAACGGTGTTCCCGCCATCAACTGCAACCAGATACCGCTCTAACTTCCTGGAGCGTCCCCCCTTTAGGGACTGTGACAGAAAGGCGTACCTTATTCAGGTACGCCTTTTTTTTGCTTCCGAGCTTTGCTGGCATCCATCCAGTCGAGGATGTAGTTGGTGGCATCCACTTCGTCGCTCACCCCACCCCGCCAAGTCAGCCATGCCAACCATTGAGGTTCACCTGGCCACGTATGGCCGGCATTCTCCAGGGTCATTACCTCGACGAATTTCTGCGATTCGCAGTCATCAAAGAAGGCCTGATTTCGGACACTGCCGTCTTCATTGCGATTAAGGCGCAGCGTTATGGGATCCGGCTCGCAGCCATTGATTTTCCTAAAGGCTTCCACCGTTTCATCGCGGGAGAGAATATTCCCGAACAGGAAGTCAAGAAAGAATATATCTCCACCGCTCGAAGGCAGAATCCAGTCGTCATCGCCATAGATCATCAGGAGGTCGGAATAGGCCTGCGGCTCGCAGTCCTGTACCAGACGCCCTGGCAAGCTACTGACAACCGTTGCTGCACCGGCAATTTCGAGGCCGCCGAAACCGCTCTCCTGCGACTGGCAGAGAATGCGCATGGCCAGCATGCCGCCACTGGACATACCAACGATATAGAGCGGTCGACCAGGATAGTCAGCAGCCACCGTCTTTACGGCACCGGATATGTAGCCGAGGTCATCGGCATCGAGCCATTCGGCCACCGTCGTCCGGCCACCACGACCGTCATTCCAGCTGCGCCCGATACCCGAGGGGTAGATGACCACATCTCCACGCGCCACGGCCTCCTCCGCGAAGCCTGTAATCCATTCGGTCAGACCGGGAGGCGCCAGCGCAGGGTGTAGCATGAGAATAAGTGCGGAGGGATCGTTTGGTTCAGTTGTAGATGGCGAAACGACGTAATAACAACGATCAGAGCGATCATGTATTTCACACACTTCACGGGTGTGATCAAAGCTCCCAAGCACCGTGTGATAGGCACAGCCGGCAATAGCCGACGACAGAAGAGCAGCGGAGAAGGCTGCTGCACTTTTTTTTATGCCCCCACGTAAGCGCATCTATTTCTGTGCGTTGAGGTCGACGAGCCCAGCCTGCTGCATCTTGAAAGCGCCGATCTTGTCCAGGGCAGCCTTTCGCTCCTCCTCCGTGGTTTTGGATGCCAGGAAAGACGTGAACACTACAGCGGGTTTGAAACCTTTTTCAGAGGCCAGCTTCGCCCATTTCAAAGCTTCGATCATATTCTTCTCGGTGCCGGCTGCTGTAGCGTAGGCATACGCTGCATTGTACTGCCCAAAGGGATTGTCCTGTTCGGCAGCTTTCAGGAACCATTCCAGCGCCTTTGCTTCATCCTTATCGACACCTTCACCAAGGCTGTAGCGCAGACCGAGATTATATTGAGCGGTGGCATTGCCGCCTTCAGCAGCTTTACGGAACCATTCCACGGCTTTGGCATGATCGAGTTCCACACCCTTACCATTGTTATAGGCCTGGCCAACGCTATTTTCCGACGGGTGATGACCGGTCTTAGCGCCGATCATGAACAGCTCGAATGCTTTATCGAAGTTCTGCTCAGTGCCACGGCCGTGGTCGTACATCATGGCCAGCAGATAGGTAGCCGCCACTTCACCCTTGTCACTCTGTTTCTGAAGCAACTTGATGGCGTCTTCATACTTCTCTGCCTTGAGCAACTTGGCCAGCTTATCGGCCTGCTCTATGGCCTGTGCAGGCTGGACAGTGAAAAGTGCCGTGCAGAAGATTGCACTGACGACTGTTTTCTTTGATATCAAACGGATAAACGCAGTTAGTCTGGACAAGGACGGAGTAACCTCTTGTTGTAATGGTAGCCGACGGGTCAGCGGCGACCCGTCTCCTCAAGTACTTCTTATGTCTCGCATGCTAACACAGCCGCCTACAACAACATGTGGCGTATATCACCAAGCAGCTCACCTAACAAAGATGTAAAGCGCGCGGCATCAGCCCCATTGACTGCCCTATGATCGTAAGACAGCGATAGCGGTAGCATGAGCCGTGGCTGGAAGCTGCCTTCTACATATACCGGCTTGATGCTGGCCCTCGACACGCCAAGGATAGCAACCTCGGGCGTGTTGACTATAGGCGTAAAGGCTGTACCGCCGATGGCACCCAGGCTTGATATGGTGAAACATCCGCCCTGCATCTCGCTCGACTTGAGCTTCTTGTCGCGAGCCTTGTTGGCCAGTTCAATGCACTCGCGTGCGATGTCCCAGATGCTTTTCTGATCGACATCACGAATGACAGGTACCAGCAGGCCAGACGGTGTGTCGACCGCCATGCCGATATGCACATAGTCTTTGTGCACGAGCTCATGCCGGTCGAAGTCCTGCGCCACGTTGAACTGGGGAATGCGTCGAAGCGCAATCGCACATGCTTTCAACAGAAAAGGCAGAATGGTCAGCTTCGTATTCTGCCGTTCAGCGGCAGCTTTCTGAGCCTTGCGAAAGTCTTCCAGTTCCGTGATATCAGCTTCGTCGAACTGAGTAACATGAGGAACAGTCTGCCAGCTGCGGCTCATGTTCTCTGCGGTCAGTTTCTGTATTTTCGTCATCGCCTGACGACTGGTCTCACCAAACTGGCTGAAGTCCGGTAACGGAACAGAGGCTATGCGAATACCGCCGCCGGCACTGCCCGCTTTGCCAATAGCCTGCATATTGGACTTCACGAAGTCCTGCAGGTCCTCCTTGAGTATCCTCTGCTTCGGCCCCGAGCCCTCGATGCTTTCCAGCTTGACGCCGAGCTCCCTGGCCAGCTTTCTGACCGCTGGTCCCGCGTGTACTGCACTTGAGGCTGGCTCGCGGCCATCGGTCGCCTCACGCCGCACCTTCGGCGCCTTCTCAGGCCTCTGAGAGTCGGCTTCGTCCGATTCACCTTTCTCTGCAGCTGCTGAGGACGTGCGTTCGGCAGACTTTCCACCGTCTTTCGCCGCACCAGTGCCAGATTTGCCTTTTTCTTCGGAGTCAGACGATCTGGCACCACCACCCTCGACCTCGATCCTCACTACAGGCGAGCCCTGTTTGACCTTATCGTTCACAGCCACGAGGATCTCGACAACCTTCCCACCTTTCGAGGCGGGCACATCCATGGTCGCCTTGTCAGACTCAAGCACGACCAGCGAGTCTTCAGGCTTGATGACGTCGCCAATCGCAACGCTGATCTCAATAACCGGTACCTCACCGAAATCACCGAGATCAGGCACGGTGAGGACTTCAGTCGACCCAGCCTCGTCGCCGGTGTCGGCTGAGCGCTCTACGCTCTCCTTGGTCTGCTGCTCTTCGCTACCATCTGGATCACGGTTGGCTGAATCAGGGCTGGGTGCTGGCGTCTCTTCCGCCCGGTCGCTTTCATCAGCATCGGCCGACTCCCGACTTTCGTCACCGTCGGTTTCCGTGCCGTCCTCTTCGTCATCGGCCTTGTCACCGGCGTCTGCCTCCTCAAGTTCGGCTATGACGTCACCTTCGTTCAGCTTGTCACCCACCTTGACCTTGATGGACTTGATTCGACCACCCTCTGGCGCAGGAATATCCATCGATGCCTTGTCGGACTCCATTGCGAGAATGGAATCCTCTGCTGCGATATCATCACCTTCCGACACATAGATTTCGATGACTTCGACGTCACTGGCACCACCGAGATCGGGAACCCTGATTTCCTTGCTCATCTCTGCTCTCCCCGATCAGGCTACGGCTGGATTCTGTTTGTCAGGGTCGATGCCCAGATCTTCGATGGCCTGGGCCACGACATCTGATGTGAGCACGCCGTCCTGGACCAGCGCATCGAGCGCAGCGACCGCGATGTAACGATGGTCGACCTCGAAGTGTGATCGAAGCTGCTCACGGGTATCACTTCTACCGAAGCCATCCGTGCCCAGCACCTGGTAGATGTGATGTGGCACGAACTGGCGAATTTGATCGGCAAACAAACGCATGTAATCCGTGGCGGCGATGACCGGCCCCTTCTTGGACTTCAGGCATTGCGCCACATAGCTTTCACGCTTGTTTTCTGTCGGATGCAGCATGTTCCACCGCCGCACGTGGTGGCCGTCTCGCGCCAGCTCGGTGAAGCTGGTACAGCACCAGATATCCGAATCGATATCGTACTTGTCATTCAAGAGCGTGGCCGCTTTGCGCACCTCGTTAAATATCGTTCCACTACCGAGCAATTGCACCCTGGCCTTGCCGTTGCGACTCCCTTCTTCGAAGAGATACATTCCCTTGACGATTCCGGACTCGACACCCTCTGGCATCGCCGGATGCTCGTAATTCTCATTCATCAGGGTGATATAGAAATACACGCTCTCGTTTTCGGCATACATTCGCCGCATGCCCTCGCGAATGATGACGGCGACTTCGTAGCCGAATACCGGATCGTAGGAAATACAGTTCGGGATCGTGGCGGAGAGTACATGACTATGTCCGTCCTGGTGCTGCAGACCTTCACCATTGAGGGTTGTTCTGCCTGCAGTGCCGCCGAGCAGAAAACCGCGGCAACGCATATCGCCGGCTGCCCAAGCCAAATCGCCTACCCGCTGGAAACCGAACATCGAGTAGTAGATGTAGAAAGGAATCAGCGGATAGTCATTGTTGCTGTATGAAGTCGCCGCAGCCATCCAGGCGGCCATGGCACCAGCTTCGTTGATCCCCTCTTCGAGAATCTGACCCTGCTTGTCCTCGCGGTAGAACATCATCTGACCGCTGTCATTTGGCGTGTACTTCTGGCCCTCTGAGGTGTAGATGCCCAGCTGCCTGAACATGCCCTCCATCCCGAAGGTCCGCGCTTCATCTGGCACGATGGGCACGATGCGCTTACCAATCTGCTTATCCTTGACGAGCGTGTTAAGCACCCTTACGAATGCCATGGTCGATGAAATTTCACGACCATCACTCCCACCAGTCACGGCTTTGAAAGCATCGAGGCCAGGGATTGGCAGTTTCTGCGTATCGGCACGACGCTTCGGCAGATATCCCCCGAGCTTCTCACGGCGCTTTTTCATGTAGACCGCTTCCGGCGAATCCGGCGAAGGCCTGTAGTACGGCAGCGCCTCGATTTCGTCGTCAGGAATGGGCACACCAAAGCGGTCGCGGAATTTCTTCACCGTCTCGATGTCCAGCTTCTTCAGCTGATGGGTCGTGTTCTGGGACTCGCCCTGCTCACCAAAGCCATAACCTTTTACTGTGTGCGCCAGTATGACAGTCGGCTGGCCTTTATGGTGGGTCGCTGCATGGTAAGCGGCGTAAACTTTGTAGGGGTCATGGCCGCCACGATTGAGCCGATAGATATCTTCATCGGTGAGGTCCTCCACCATCTTTAGCAGCTCAGGATACTTGCCAAAGAAGTGCTTGCGGGTATAGGCGCCGCCATTGGACTTATAGTTCTGCATTTCACCATCGACGGAGAGATCCATGGCTTTCTGCATCAGTCCATTATCGTCCTTTTCGAACAAGGGATCCCAGTGTCGCCCCCAGACTACTTTCAACACGTTCCAGCCGGCGCCCCTGAATACTCCTTCAAGCTCCTGAATGATCTTCCCATTGCCCCGAACTGGGCCATCCAGCCGCTGCAGGTTGCAATTGATCACGAAGATGAGATTATCGAGTTTCTCACGCCCCGCAAGGCCAATGGCGCCAAGCGTCTCAGGCTCATCACACTCGCCATCGCCGACATAGCACCAGACCTTGCGCTCGGAATGATCGCTCAATTCGCGGCTGTGAAGGTATTTCATGACATGCGCCTGGTAGATCGCCTGAATCGGACCAAGGCCCATCGACACAGTCGGAAACTGCCAGTATTCGGGCATAAGCCAGGGATGCGGATAGGATGTCAATCCGCCGCCATCAACGTCGCTTCTGAAGCGATCCATCTGTTCTTCGGTGATGCGGCCTTCGAGATAGGAGCGCGCATAGATACCAGGCGATGAATGACCTTGCCAGTAAATAAGGTCAGCCTCGCGCTTGTCGTCACCGCCGTGAAAGAAATAGTTGAATCCGACGTCGTAAAGAGTGGCAATGGACGTGAAGGTCGAGACATGCCCTCCGAGATCACCCGGACGCTTGTTAGCCCGCAGCACCATCACCAGGGCATTCCACCTCACAAGCGAGCGTATCCGCCGCTCCATGAAGAGATCGCCGGGCATCCTGGCTTCCTGGGTGACCGGTATCGTATTTCGGAAGGGCGTCACGATGGAGTACGGTAGCTGGGTACCATCGCGTGTGGCGCGTTCGGCAAGTCGGGTGAGCAGGTAACGGGTCCGCTCTATCCCCTCGTTCTCGAGAACCGATTCTAGCGAATCCAGCCATTCACGGGTTTCAATCGGATCTGCATCGTCGTGCATCGAACGCTCCTGAATTTTATTATCGATTTAATGAGGAACCACTAGATAGCAACTACGAAAACGAGCGGCTCACAGCCTTGCGTCATACTTTCGGCGTGCCCAACTATATGAACAATCGAGCAGGGAAATAAAGGGCTGGATAAGAATAAACGCAGAAACAGGCGCCGGATATCGAGCGCCTGCGGTTACTGAGGGACTTCAGACGATGCTGAATGAGTAATCGTGAAGGAATTTTTCGTCTTTCTCGGAGATTTTTTCGATCTCCGTCCCGGCCATGTAGCTTGCGCTTCGGATAACGCTATGACGAACAACAACGATGCAGAGGAACTCCCAGGTTTTGCCGCCATGACGGACCTCTATACGCAACATAAGCCTGGTATTTAATGGATACTGAATCTCTGTATCGAGGAGGAAGCCCTGTGCTGAAGCGTTCTCAACTTTGCAAAGGCTCATAGATTTATCAGGCGCTTGCGCAATACAGCGCCAGCCAGCTGCCCGGCGGGGACTACGTCGACCTTCTTCGCTGCTCATAGAGTTCGCATGGCGGACAAAATGTGTTCGCCACGGTGATGCCTGATTGTTGCCGTCACGATTCCTCCGCGAGTAGATGTCTGAAAATACGTCCAACTATCAAGTATAGGCCAGTGCACCGCCGCGTCACCCTGACGCTGCCACTTTTCTCCGCGAGCAATTGCCAGTAGTATCGCTGCAATGCTGGCCGAATTGATCGCCGCATGAGCCTCTCATACTGAAACAGGAAAAGTGGGACATGAAAAAAATTATAAGACTGACCACGGTTGCCACATTTGCGGCCTGCTCCATGACTGCAATGACAGCAATCGCGGAAGACATCAAGATTGCCATTGCCGGCCCTGCAACTGGCGATGTCGCTCAATACGGTGACATGCAGTTCATGGGCGCCAAGATGGCGGTTGAGCAGATCAACAAAGCCGGCGGTGTCGATGGCAAAATGCTGAAGGCAGAAATTTTCGATGACGCTTGCGAGCCAAAGCAGGCCAACCTCGTAGCCAACAAGATTGTCAACGAAGGTTACAAATTCGTGGTCGGCCACCTCTGCTCCGGTGCGACCCAGCCTGCTTCGACTATTTATGAAGACGAAGGCATCGTCATGATCACCCCGGCCTCGACAAGCCCTGAGATCAGTGACCGCGGCTATACCATGATTTTCCGTACCATCGGCCTGGACAGTGATCAGGGCCCTACCGCCGCTACTTATATCGCAGACAAGGTCAAGCCAAAGGCTGTCGCCGTCATTCACGACAAGCAGCAGTATGGCGAAGGTATTGCCACTTCGGTCCGTGACAGCCTCAAAGAGAAAGGCGTCAAGGTCGTGATGTTTGAAGGTATCAACAAGGGTGACAAGGACTTCTCTTCGCTGATCTCCAAGATGCAGAAGGAGAAAGTGGACTTCGTTTACTACGGCGGCTATCACCCGGAACTTGGCCTGCTACTGCGCCAGTCTGCCGAGAAGAATTTCAAAGCCCAGTACATGGGACCTGAAGGCGTAGGTAACAAGGATATCAGCACCATTGCTGGTGACGCTTCCGAAGGACTTCTGGTGACCCTGCCACCAGCTTTCGACAAGCGCGAAGAAAACAAGGATCTGGTCAAGGCATTCGAAGCCAAGAAGGAAGATGCGAGCGGCGCCTTCGTCCTCACATCTTACGCTGCGGTGAAGGTCATTGCCGATGCTATAGAAGGTGCAGACAGCACTGACACATCCAAGGTCGCCAAATACATTCACAACAACAGCTTCCAGACGCCCATGGGCGAGATTGCCTTTAATGAGAAAGGCGACATCGCGAACTTCAAGTTCGAAGTTTACAATTGGCACAAGGATGGTACCAAAACTGCTGCAGAATAGTGGTAGGATAGCCACCGTTTTGCGGGCGCCGCTGCCATGGCTACAGCCTTGTTGGCGGCGACAGTGAATGTAGACTGAAAAGCCCAGCCACAAGCTGGGCTTTTCGCATGATCAGAGAAGAGCATCACACATGGGCGATTTCTACTATTTCCTACAACAATTCATAAACGGCATTACCCTCGGCAGCGCCTATGCGCTCATCGCCATCGGCTACACAATGGTCTATGGCATTATCGGAATGATCAATTTCGCCCACGGCGAAATCTACATGATCTCGACGTATGTGGCCTTCATAGCCATCACCTGTCTGGCCATGCTTGGCATCGAATATCTGCCGGTGGTCTTCCTGATAGCGCTACTCACCACGGTGCTCATTTCGAGCACTTTCGGCTACGCACTGGAACGTGTGGCCTACCGTCCACTGCGAGGCGGGAACAGACTGATTCCATTGATCTCCGCTATCGGCATGAGCATCTTCCTGCAGAACTATGTGTTACTGGGTCAGAGCTCACGGGACGTCGCGCTGCCGCAGATGGTATCGGGCGGCATCACGATGGGTGATGACGACGCCTTCCAGGCCACGCTCTCATACATGCAGATGATCATCCTGGTGGTCACGCTGATCAGCATGGCGTTGCTATCCTGGTTCATTTCCAGATCTCGTACCGGACGAGCCTGTCGTGCCGTGTCAGCAGACATGAAGATGGCGAGTCTGCTCGGTATCGACACTAACAAGATCATAGCCATCACCTTTATCATCGGCGCAGCCCTTGCGGCAGTCGCTGGCCTGCTTCTCGGCATGCATTATGGCGTAGCCAATCCCTTCATCGGCTTTATTGCCGGGCTGAAAGCCTTCACCGCGGCCGTACTCGGCGGCATTGGCAGCATACCTGGTGCTGTACTGGGAGGTCTCATTCTTGGCGTTGCCGAGAGCATGACCGCCGCTTATATCAGCTCTGAATATCGCAACGTGGTCGCTTTTGCGCTGCTGGTTCTCATACTGCTGTTCCGGCCGACGGGGATACTCGGAAAGCCTGAAGTCGAAAAAATCTAGGATACGCCAGCATGCGCTCAACCTTACCCAACGCAGCTTTAGCTGCTGTCATTATGTTCATCCTGACTTTCCCCTTGCTCGGCCTCAAGCTGGAGCGGGAAGGTGTTACCCTGAGTGTGAATGGTGCCGATACCGAGACCTGGATCCTGATTGGTCTAGGCGTCGCTGCCGTGTTCTTCTTTCAGCTCTTCAGACCGGCTATCACCGCCGTCCGACAACGCGTCCTTGGTGTTCACGCCAGCCACGGTCGCTTCAATTTTGACGATGGTTTCAAGCAGAAGTTCGAGAAGGTGGCATTGGCAGCGCTGCTTTGTCTCGCGTTGATCTGGCCCTTCATCAGTGATCGCGGCAACATCGATCTGGCCACGCTGGTGCTGATCTATGTCATGCTTGGGCTTGGTCTCAACATCGTTGTCGGTCTTGCCGGCCTTCTAGACCTCGGTTACGTCGCCTTCTATGCGGTAGGCGCCTACAGCTATGCGCTGTTGTCACAGTACTGGGGTGTCTCGTTCTGGGTGGCTTTGCCCATAGGCGGGCTGTTAGCCGCTTTCTTCGGTTTTCTACTCGGCTTTCCAGTTTTGCGCCTGCGGGGCGATTATCTCGCGATCGTGACGCTCGGTTTCGGTGAGATCATCCGTGAACTTCTCAATATTCATACGGATCTCACGGGCGGTCCGAACGGTATCGGCGGCATCCCAAAGCCTACCCTGCCTGCGATACAGCTTGAACCGGAGCCAGCGCTGGTAGCCCTGGAATTTGGTCGACGTGCCAAGGAAGAAGGCAACCTGACTTTTCATGAATTCTTCGGGCTTGAATACAGCTCGGAAACCAAGGTCATGTTTCTTTACCTTATCGCACTGGCGCTGGTCCTACTCACCTTGTTCGTGATTCGTCGGCTGACAAAAATGCCGGTGGGTCGCGCCTGGGAAGCCTTGCGTGAAGATGAGATCGCCAGCCGTTCGCTCGGCTTGAACAAGACCGGCATCAAGCTTTCTGCCTTCACTATAGGCGCCAGCTTCGCAGGCTTCGCCGGCTGTTTCTTTGCTGCACGTCAGGGGTTCATCAGTCCTGAATCGTTCACCTTTATAGAATCGGCCATCATTCTGGCCATCGTCGTACTTGGCGGAATGGGCTCTCAGATCGGGGTCATTTGCGCCGCTGTCGTCATGATCGTTCTACCAGAGCTAGCCAGGGAGTTCGCTGAATACCGCATGCTGATCTTCGGTGCCATGATGGTGCTGATGATGATATGGCGGCCTGAAGGGCTCCTGCCGGTGAAGCGTTCACACATTCAGATCAAGACCTCACAGGAGTCGTAGAAAATATGTTGAGAGTCAGAGATCTGACCATGCGCTTTGGCGGCCTTGTTGCCGTCGACCAGGTAAACCTTGACCTGAACGAACAGGAGATTGTGTCTGTCATAGGACCAAACGGTGCTGGCAAGACAACCATTTTCAATTGCATCAGTGGCTTTTATAAGCCAAGTGGCGGCGAAATCAGCTTCAGGAACTCGCCTATCCACAATTTGCCTGACTTCAAGATTTCGCGTTTGGGCATGGTGCGTACCTTCCAGCACGTGCGTCTGTTCGGCAGCATGACCGTGATCGAGAACCTGCTCGTCGCCCAGCATCGCCACGTCAACACAGGCCTGCTGGCCGGGCTGTTCGCCACCAAGAATTACCGTCAACGTGAAGAGGACGCCATGGAGCGGGCCACTTACTGGCTCGAGAAGCTTGACCTGATACAGGTAGCCAACCGTGAAGCTGCCAACCTCTCTTACGGTCAGCAACGCCGGCTGGAAATCGCACGATGCATGGTAACCGAGCCTCACGCGCTGCTGCTGGATGAGCCGGCTGCAGGCCTGAACCCGCGAGAGACGCGCGACCTCAACGAGCTGATCATGCGCCTGAAGCTGGACTACAACGTGGCAATCCTCCTGATCGAACACGATATGGGACTGGTGATGGACATATCGGACCGAATCTATGTGGTCAACCAGGGCCGGCCTCTGGCGACTGGCACACCCGAAGAGATCCGTAATAATCCCGAAGTCATCAAAGCCTATTTGGGAGAAGCCTGATGCTACGTTTCAATGAGGTTCATGCCCATTACGGCAAGATTGAGGCGCTTCACGGAATTACGCTGGAAGTGAAGCAGAACGAAATCGTCACTCTGATCGGTGCCAATGGTGCCGGAAAGACGACCCTGCTGATGACACTCTGCGGAGACCCGCGGGCAAGTAGCGGCACTATCGAGTTCGACGGTAATCCAATTCACGAACTGCCTACGGCTGAGATCATGCGTTCGGGCATCGCTGTGGTACCTGAGGGCCGTCGAGTCTTCTCAGGCATGACTGTAATAGAGAACCTGCACATGGGTGGCTTCTTTACCGACAAAGCCAGTTTCCACCGTATCCTTGATGAAGTGTTCGAGCTCTTTCCGCGGCTGGCGGAGCGCAAGGAGCAGCGTGCAGGAACCATGTCGGGTGGTGAGCAGCAAATGTTGGCAATCGGGCGGGCTCTTATGAGCAAGCCTCGACTTTTGCTCCTAGACGAGCCATCGCTCGGCCTTGCGCCTATTATCATTCAGCAGATTTTCTCGACGATTGAAACGCTGCGGGACAAGGGTATGACCATCTTTCTGGTTGAGCAGAACGCCAACCAGGCGCTGCAACTCGCAGACCGTGGCTATGTGTTGGAAAATGGTAGCATCGTGTTGGACGACACCGGAGACGCACTTCTCGCCAATGACGCAGTGAAGAACGCCTACCTCGGCGGCTGATTCAGCCAGACTGGCTACGAGTTAAAAACAGAAACGGCGCCCCGAGGCGCCGTTTCTGTTTTCAGGCCAGGGATCTTCTCCCCTGCCTGCGATACTAGTGACCGTAGTGTCCGAAGCCTGATTTCGAGGTCTTCGGACAGCACTGCCAAGGCTTATTCTGCAGACTGCAGCTCAGCCTTGTCTTCTTCGGTCACTTCCTTCATGGACAGCTTCACGCGGCCTCGATTGTCGACGTCCAGCACCTTCACAGGCACCATGTCCCCTTCCTTGATGTAGTCAGACACATTCTCGACGCGCTCCTGGGAGATTTGCGAGATGTGGACCAGACCGTCCTTGCCAGGCAGGAAGTTGACGAACGCACCGAAGTCCACGATCCGCTCCACGCGACCTTGATACACACGGCCGATTTCCGCTTCAGCAGTAATTTCATTGATACGGAACAGGGCCTTGTCGGAAGACGCCTTGTCCGCCGCGAATATCTTGATGGTACCGTCGTCTTCGATGTCGATGGATGCACCAGACTCTTCACAGATAGAACGGATAGTTGCGCCGCCCTTACCGATGATGTCACGGATTTTCTCGGCATCGATCTTGATGGTTTTCATTTTCGGTGCATTGTCCGCCAGTTCTTCACGTGACAGCGCCAGAACAGCGTTCATCTCGCCCAGGATGTGCAGTCTCGCATCCTTGGCCTGGTTGAGCGCCTGCTCCATGATTTCTTCTGTAATGCCGGTAATCTTGATATCCATCTGCAGCGCAGTGATACCACCTTTGCTACCAGCCACTTTGAAGTCCATGTCGCCGAGGTGATCTTCGTCGCCGAGGATATCGGTCAGTACTGCAAAACGATCACCTTCCTTGATGAGACCCATTGCGATACCAGCAACAGGTGCTTTCAGCGGCACACCGGCATCCATAAGGGCAAGCGAGCTACCGCACACACTGGCCATCGAGCTGGAACCATTGGACTCGGTGATCTCTGAAACCACGCGAAGGGCGTATGGGAAATCGTCATAGTTCGGCATCATCGCCTGAATACCACGACGAGCCAGACGGCCGTGACCTATCTCCCGACGGCCTACGCCACCGATCCTCGAAACTTCACCGACCGAGTACGGAGGGAAGTTGTAATGGAACAGGAAGTTCTCTTTCTTCTCGCCTTCCAGGGCATCTATGCGCATGACGTCACGCGTGCTACCCAACGTGGCCACTACAAGAGCCTGCGTTTCACCACGGGTGAAGAGTGCTGAGCCGTGGGCATTCGGCAGTACACCTACTTCAACGGAAATCGGCCGCACAGTCGTGGTGTCACGACCATCAATACGCGGCTGCTTGTCAAGAATCTGATTTCGAACAGTGGCTTTCTCGAGCTTGCTAAAGTAGCTCTTGATCTCTTCCGCATCAAAACCGTTGCCATTCTCGTCAGCCTTCAGCTGCTCCACAGCTTCCTTCTTGAGATCGCCAAGCGCCTTGTACCGCTCCATCTTCTGACGAATCGTGTAGCTCTCTGCGACGCGTGACCCGAACTTGTCGGCCAGAATCGCCTTGAGCTCTTCGTTGACTGAAGGTGGTGTCCACTCGAACTTCGGAATATCGACCTTGGATGCAAAATCCTTGATGGCCTCGATAGCGACCTGCATCTCTTCATGGGCGTAGAGTACAGCGCCGAGCATGATGTCTTCGGAAAGTTCACTCGCTTCGGATTCAACCATCAGAACAGCATCAGCTGTACCGGCGACAACCATGTCGAGACGTGACTTTTCGAGGTATTCGAAGGTTGGATTCAGCGTGTAGCCGAGTTCGTCGGTATACGCTACACGCGCACCAGCCAGTGGGCCCTCAAAAGGCAAACCTGCAATCTCGAGAGCGGCTGCGGTGCCGAGAATCGCTGCGATGTCTGGATCCTGGGTCTTGCCAGCTGAGAGAACAGTACAAAGGATCTGAACTTCGTTATCAAAACCCTTCTTGAACAGCGGGCGAACTGGTCGGTCGATCAGACGCGAAGTAAGCGTTTCCTTCTCACTTGGTCGGCCTTCACGCTTGAAGTAACCACCTGGAATCTTCCCCACGGCGTAGGTCTTTTCCTGATAGTGGACCGACAGAGGGAAAAACCCACGGCCTGGCACGGCTTCCTTTTGGGCAACGACAGTACAGAGCACAACCGTATCATCAATCGTGACCATGACAGCCGCTGTAGCCTGACGAGCGACACGACCGGTTTCGAATGTGACTTGAGCGTTTCCATAGCGGAATGATTTTGTAATTGGATTCACTGAATTTCCTTCAAGTATTGTTGGATCAGTGCTGGACGCTAGAGTTGGCAATGCTGATCAAAGCCATACGGAGACGCCCAACGAGAACTCATTCGGGCAACAGACACTGATGCGTACGACGAATACCGAGGAAATTCTGAGAAACCGATTTAGGACTGGCCATGACGGCCCTTGATTCTACCCATAGACGATGCAGGCATCGCTTCACATCAGAACCAGGAACACAGACCAGTAATTCGGCTTTACGGAAGTCCCTCGCGATTCGAACAATCAATTGTTTACTACACGAACGCGGGGATTATAACCCTCGGCAGCCTGAGCTGCCAAAGGATTATGAAGAACGGAGAAATGACTAACGACGCAGACTCAGACGCTGGATGAGGCTCAGATACCGCTCATCATTCTTGCGCTTGAGATAGTCAAGCAGCTTGCGACGCTGGTTGACCATACGAATCAGACCACGACGTGAGTGGTGATCGTGCTTGTGAGCCTTGAAATGATCCTGCAGCTTGTTGATGTTGTGCGTCAACAGAGCGACCTGGACTTCCGGTGAACCGGTATCGCCTTCCTGAGTCTGATAATCCTTCAGGATGCCTGCTTTTTCTTCAGCTGATAATGACATAGATATTTCCTCAGTATGCTTTTATGAAAAGAACCCAACCGCGCATACATACAGTCGGCTCCGTTATAGAATTCTGCTATTGCAGGCTCGCCACGATTGCGCTGGTATTCACCAACTTGCATATCTCGAGTCTCAGCCTAGCGTGGGCTGCACTTCCTACGGGCTCTTCGGACGGGTGGACGAGGCCTAAAAAACAGCCCAGTCCATACACCCGATACAGCGGCTTCTCTGGCAGAGAAGCATCCGCCAGATCCTGTGGCTTGCTCGCCTTCAACCCCAGGCCAAGGCCAGGGTCGCGGATTATAACCTCTCTGCCGACGATAAGCGAGCGCGCAGCAGCGTCATCAATGTCGAGCCTCGGCAGGTGGCCTAATGCAAGGTCTACCGGACGAATAGCAGCAACAAGAGACCGGGCTTCAGCCGCAAGGAGCTCAGGCTCGCGCTCTACACGCTCATCCGCACTGTCCAGCTGCATCTCATAACGATCAGGCAATTGGTGCGCGTCTTCAAGCGTAAACGGGCCGCTGGCTGTTCGCCTCAAGCTGGCGAGATGTGCACCGTATCCAAGTTTGCGACCGATATCCTCCGCCAGCGTTCTGATATACGTGCCTTTACTGCAGGTCACTTTCAACGTAAGCAAGGGCGAAGCGTGAGAAACAAGGTCCAGACTGCGAATCTCTATGCTGCGCGAAGGGCGGTCAACCGCCTTCCCCTGCCGTGCGAGCTTGTACAGTGGCTGACCTTTGTGCTTGAGCGCGGAATACATTGGCGGAATCTGCTCGATTCGACCAATGAACTGGCTGATCACTTCTTCAAGATGCGCCACATCCAACTGGGGAGGCACAGGTTTATCCTCAAGGATTTCACCCTCGCGGTCGCCGGTCGAAGTTGTCTGTCCCAGACGGACTTCCGTCAAATAGGTCTTGTCGGCATCGAGAAAGAAGCGTGAGAACTTGGTGGCATCTCCTAGACAAATCGGCAGCAGACCGGTGGCCATCGGGTCAAGGGTTCCCGTGTGGCCAGCCTTCGCCGCACCAATAAAGCGCTTCACACGCTGTAAGGCCGCATTCGAAGACAGCCCCAGAGGCTTGTCGATGCAAAGCACACCATCGAGTTGTTTCATGAATGATTACCGCAACTTGCTGCACGACCAGGAAAGCCGTAATAGAAAACGGCGGGATTCCCCGCCGTTTGAATAGTGCCTGACATCAGCTTTCTCTGCTGTCACCGTCGGCGTCATCTGCCGAAGGATTGTCGTCTTCAATATCTTGTGCACTGCCTTCTGCGCCAGAGCGAGCCTGGTCCTCAGCGCGCGCCTTGCTGATCAGTGCACTGATATGCAGTGAATTATACAGGGCGGTATCGTGATGAAAACGAAGCTGCGGCAGCACCCTGAGCTTCATGGCCTTGCCGAGCTCGGACTTCAGAAAGCTGCTCGCATCTTTAAGAACGAGCAGCGCCTGTTGAATACCCGCATGATCTTCCAGATCGCTCTGGTTGAGCTGCGTGACATAAACGTCAGCGTACCCGTAATCCTTCGAGACCTTCACACTATTCACGGTGATCATACCGAGCCGTGGATCCTTCACGTCACGTTGAATAATGCGTGCGAGCTCCTTCTGCATCTGTTCAGCAATCCGCTGCTGCCGACTAAACTCTCTTGGCATTACAGCGTGCGCTCTATCTGAACCCGGTCGAAGACTTCGATCTTGTCACCGATCTTCACTTCATAGTTGCGAACACCGATACCACACTCAGTTCCTGAGCGGACTTCGGCGACGTCATCCTTGAAGCGACGCAGCGACTCGAGCTCACCCTCGAAGATAACAACGTCATCTCGAAGTACCCTGATCGGCTTACTACGATATACCGTGCCTTCGACAACGATACAGCCAGCGACCTGACCAAACTTGGGCGACTTGAACGTATCGCGAACTTCCGCAATTCCGAGAATATCCTCTCGGAATGCCGGAGCCAACATGCCAGTCAACGCTGCCTTCACATCATCGATAATGTTGTAGATGATGCTGTAGTAACGGAGCTCGACACCTTCACGCTCGAGAATCTTGCGTGCCGTGCCATCGGCCCTGACATTGAAACCAACGACTATGGAATTCGTAGACACGGCGAGGTTTGCATCGGTCTCGGATATTCCACCGACACCAGAGCCGACAATGTTCACCTGCACTTCTTCGTTACCAAGTTCAGTCAGTGAACTGATGATGGCCTCGAGAGAACCACGAACATCGGTCTTGACGACCATATTGAGGATCTTGGTCTCGCCCTTACCCATACTCTGGAACATGTTCTCGAGATTAGTCGACTGCTGCCTCTGCAGACGTTCAGATCTCACTTTCTCCTGACGGAACGCTGCGACTTCACGCGCCTTTCGTTCGTCAGCCACTACGACGAATTCGTCGCCAGCTTCAGGAGTCTCATTCAGGCCAAGGATTTCAACCGGAGTAGATGGCTCAGCGGAATCGACAGTTTTGCCATGCTCGTTCAGCATCGCTCTGACCCGTCCGTACTGCTCGCCAGCCAGGACAATATCACCCTTCTTCAGGGTACCGTTTTGTACCAGAACCGAGGCTACTACGCCGCGCCCCTTGTCCAGACGCGACTCGATGACAACGCCACGCGCAGGACCTGATTTGACAGCAGTCAGCTCAAGAAGCTCTGATTGAAGGAGAATGGCATCCAGCAGGTTATCGATGCCTTCGCCGGTGTGTGCAGAGACATTGACGAACTGCACATCACCGCCCCACTCTTCAGAAATAACATCGAGAGCAGACAGCTCGTTCTTGACGCGCTCCGGATCGGCATCTTCCTTGTCGATCTTGTTGACAGCGACAATGATCGGCATGTCAGCAGATTTAGCATGCTGAACCGCCTCCTTAGTCTGCGGCATGACACCGTCATCAGCAGCCACCACGAGAATGACAATATCCGTGCTCTTGGCGCCACGTGCACGCATCGCAGTGAACGCGGCGTGGCCAGGCGTATCCAGGAAGGAAATCTGACCCTTGTCTGTCTGCACCAAATAGGCGCCGATATGCTGGGTGATACCTCCAGACTCGCTGGCGGCAACCTTCGCACGACGAATGTAATCGAGCAGCGATGTCTTACCATGGTCGACGTGACCCATGACGCTGACGACCGGTGCACGGGTAGTCACCTCGCCTTCATAAATGATGGAGTCCATCATCTCGGTCTCGAGTGCATCTTCACGAGTCAAAGTGACCTTATGACCCATCTCCTCGGCGACCATCTGAGCAACGTCCTGCTCGATCACCTGATTGACGTTGGCCATCACGCCCATGCCCATCAGCTTCTTGATGACTTCGCCAGATTTAACGGCCATCTTCTGCGCAAGTTCACCTACAGTAAGAGAGTCCGGTATGGAAACGTCCCGCGTGATCTTGGCAATATTCGGATCGACCGAAGAGGAGCCACCACGACGCTTGCGGCGCATCCGCGGTGCTTTTGCACGAAGTGAACGAGGTGCATCTGCAGTCTTGGCAGTAGTGAACTCAGCCTCAACTTCTGTGCGCCGTGGCTTGGCAGCAGCAACTTTAGGCTTCTGCTTCTTGACCGGAGGCGTGTCCTCCTTGTCTTCACGGGTACCAGCCTCTTCCTTGTGACGACGGTGCTTACTCTTTTTGGCTTCCTCCGCTTCCGCGAGCGCAGCTTCCTTGGCAGCGCGGTCAGCCTCTTCAGGCGTTACCGGCTCTGAAGGTTTAGCTGCTGCGGCAGGAGTGGCTTGCTCTGCAGTTTCAGGCGCAGGCGCTTCGGCACTCGAGGTCTCAGCCGCCACTTCAGCAGTTTCAGCAGAGGATTCGGATACAGAATTCGTTGCCTCGGGCGCTGTGGATTCTGCCGAAGTAGTTTCTGCTGTTTCGGCCTGAGACGCTGTAACAGCAACCTCGGCTTCTGCCGGAGCAGCTGCCTCAACCGGCACTTCTGGCTCAGGCTCAGCCTCGGCAGTGATATCCGCACGCTTGACGTAGGTTCGCTTCTTCCGCACTTCCACGTTCACGGTTTTCGAACCAGCCGAGCGCAGCTTGGTGGTCGTCTTCCGCTTCAATGTAATTTTTCTGGGCTCAGCAAAAGCCTCACCGTGGCTTTGCTTAAGATGCCTCAGCAGGGTCTGCTTTTCGTCATCAGTGATAACATCCGAAGCGCCACGCCCCTGGATGCCGGCTTCCGCCAGTTGCTGAATAATCTTGTCGACCGATGCACCAACATCGTCCGCAAGTTGTTTGACTGTCACTTCTGCCATCTGAGCGTCACGCCCCCTATTTTATTCCTGTGCTTCGAACCAAGGCTTTCTAGCGGTCATAATCAATTCTGCCGCCTTACCTTCGTCGATCTCAGGAATATCAATCAAATCATCAATCGCCTGTTCGGCGAGATCTTCCATCGTTACGATGCCACGACTGGCCAAAACATATGCAAGGTGTTTGTCCATACCTTCCATCGAAAGAAGGTCTTCTGCAGGCTCAACGCCTTCCAGCTGCTCTTCTGTCGCCAGGGCCTTACTTATCAGTCGATCTTTCGCCCGACCGCGCAACGCGGTCACGATTTCTTCGTCGAAGCCATCAATGGCAAGCATTTCTTCCATCGGAACATAGGCCACCTCTTCGATTGAGGTAAAGCCTTCCTCTACCAGAATCTCGGCAAGCTCTTCATCGACATCGAGCTCCCGAATAAAGATATCCCGGTATTTACCTGACTCTTCTTCCTGCATCCGACCAGCTTCTTCTTCTGTCATCACATTGATGATCCAGCCAGTAAGCTCCGACGCCAGGCGCACGTTCTGTCCACCACGACCAATGGCCATGGCAAGATTATCGGCTGCGACAGCAACCTGCATCGTATGCGAATCTTCATCCACGATAATGGACGCACATTCTGCTGGCGCCATGGCATTCACCACGAGCTGAGCCGGATTGTCGTCCCACAGCACGATATCAACTCGCTCATTATCGAGTTCGCCAGAGACTGCCTGGACGCGTGCGCCACGCATACCCACACAGGCGCCGACTGGATCGATCCGACCATCGTTGGTCTTGACAGCGATTTTCGCACGAGAGCCGGGATCGCGGGCAGCAGCCTTTATTTCGATTACTTCTTCAGCAATTTCCGGCACTTCTATCCTGAACAGCTCTATAAGCATGCCTGGATTAGTTCGACTCAGGACTAGCTGCGGCCCCCTGTTGTCCTGCCTGATATCATGAAGAAGCGCTCGTATTCGATCGCCGACCTTGAATGACTCGCGGCCGATAAGCTGATCTTTCGGAAGCAGGGCTTCGGCGTTGCTGCCGAGATCTACAATTATATTGTCTCGAGTAACCTTCTTGACAACACCATTGACGAGTTCGCCAACCCGATGCCGATAGTTATCGACAATCTTGATTCGCTCAGCTTCCCGGACCTTCTGCACTATGATCTGCTTCGCTGCCTGAGCGCCAATGCGGCCGAAAGCTTCAGGCTCTATTTCTTCTTCATAGATGCTGCCAGGCTGCAGTGACTTGTCAATCGCTTCAGCTTCCTGCATGGTCAACTCAGTACCAAGGCCAGGCACAGCATCGTTATCAACGACGAGCCAACTACGATAAGCCGTGTAATCGCCAGTTTTACGGTCGATGACAACCCGAACATTGGCGTCCTCGTCCTCAAAGCGTTTCTTGGTAGCAGTGGCAATGGCCAGCTCAATCGCTTCGAAAATAACGCCCTTGTCGACGCCTTTCTCGTTAGAAACCGCCTCGACAACCAGAAGTATTTCTTTGTTCATTTTATCCCCAAGTACTTGGAAGCACCTTTAAAACTGAGGCACCACATTGGCCTTATCTATGTAATCGAACGGGAAGACATGCTCTTCATTATCTGACTCGAGCACGATTTCGTCTCCCTCCACGGCCTTGAGCAGCCCTTTAAACTTCCGGCGGCCGGCGTGCGGCGTGCGCAGCCTCAGCTCAATAATCTCACCTACATTGGCCTGGTAGTGCGTCAAATTGAATAACGGGCGGTCCCACCCTGGCGATGACACTTCTAGGGTGTACCGACCGGCGATAATATCTTCCACATCGAGCACTGCACTGACCTGCCTACTGGCTTCGGCGCAATCATCGACCGTAACACCAGCATCGCCTTCCTTGTCGATAAAAATCCTCAGCAGGGACCTGTTACCTTGCGCGTGAAACTCAAGCCCCCAAAAGACATAGCCAAGGGCTTCGATCACACCAGATATTGTCTGTTCTAAATCGTCTTTCCTGGACACGCCTGTCTGGACCTTTAATGCTTGCGTTAAAATCGGCACAAATAAAAAAAGGGCTTCATAGCCCATTTGATCAGTCGCCCGGCAACGGTTAAACCTTGCCAGAGCAACTCTAAGTACGGAGCGGAGAACTCACTGCGTCCAGCACCGGGCCGTGATTATAGGCGTCTTCGCCTGACTCGGTCAACGCTGGAAGAAAAGAGAGCGGACAACCCGCTGAGGACTGATCGGAAACCGATCTCGGTTTAGCCAGCGAGTACACCTGTTAAGGCGTTAACCGTACTGCTCTAAACATCTTACACAATAATGGTGCCGAAGGCCGGACTTGAACCGGCACGTCCTGACGGACACTACCCCCTCAAGATAGCGTGTCTACCAATTTCACCACTTCGGCAGTGAACTACTCAAATCTGTTTTATCTTTACTCGGGCGAGGGAGCCCGTTGTAATCTTAATTTTCCCTGGAGCCTTCGTCAGTCGACTCCATGTCGGCGTCAATTGTAGGCATGTCAGCATCGGAGTCAATAGCTGGCGCGGATTCACTCTGTTCAACAGGCTCTTCTATACGCATCTCAGGCAAATTGTCGTCTGACGAGACATCCGCATCAATGCTTTGATCTTCCACAACTGCGGGCAAACCGAGCGGGTTTGATTCAACCGTAACGCTGCGCTGCTTGGCGAGATATGCCAGCCCGAAACTTGTCAGGAAAAAAATAACTGCCAACCAAGCCGTCATCTTACTCAAAAATGAACTTGAGCCCTGCGATCCGAACACTGTCTGAGAAGCACCACCACCAAAGGCGGCGCCGGCATCAGCACCCTTTCCATGCTGCAACAGCACGAGCCCAATCACTGCAATGGCGACGATAACGTGCGAGACAACAACAAGGATTTCGATTGAATCCACTTGATTTCCTATCCTTTTACCAGCGCATCAGCGATACGCACGATTTCAACGAATTCATTGGCGTCAAGCGACGCACCCCCGATAAGGGCGCCATCGATATCGGCCTGCTGGAACAGCTGATCAGCATTTGCTGACTTTACACTACCGCCATACAGAATCTGAATTCTGTCGGCCTCCTCACCGAGGCTTCCGGCCATTTCCGCCCTAAGCGCGGCGTGCATGTCCTGCGCATCTTCTGCGCTAGCCGTCTTTCCGGTACCAATGGCCCATACCGGCTCGTAGGCTACCACGACTCTACCTTTAGCTACGAGATCAGCCACTTCCATTTGATCAAGCACTGACATTAACACGCTGACCTGGGCACAGCATACCGCCTTCGCCTCACCAGAATCCCGCTGCTGCAGACTTTCGCCTACGCAAAACACGACACTCAGACCTGCACCGAGTGCACGGCGCGCTTTCGCAGCCAGCGCTTCGTCGTCTTCTGCGAAGATCTGGCGTCGCTCTGAATGCCCCACAATAACAGCGGAACATCCGAACGAAGCGAGCATTTCCGCAGCTATCTCACCAGTGAATGCACCTGACTCAAAGCTAGAGCAGTTTTGCGCACCGTATTGCAACTCGGTACACAGCACCTGCGCCTCAGCGAGCGATGTATATGCGGGAAATATCAGCACATCCACATCCGGCTTCAGCTGATGCAGACCCTCATTTACGGCCGTCATCAAATTTGAGGCCTCAACTCGGCCACAATTTGATTTCCAGTTCCCTGCTATAAGCAGTCGACGCATCAAATACACCTGAAAAAATTGCTGAACCGCTTATAAGCTGCGGCTCACGAGGCAGTAACAGCCTCGATTCAGCGAGGTGCGAATACTACAGAATGCGCGCATAGGATACAAGCGCTACATCGCTACATGGATGCCTTCACAACCTCGGCCAACTCTTCGGCCTGCGATCGAACGAGAGCCTCATCGGAGCCCTCCACCATCACGCGGATCAAGGGTTCTGTTCCGGAGGCTCGGAGAAGGACCCGGCCAGCACCATTGAGCTTGCTCTCAGCAGCGGCGAGCGCCTGCGCCACCTCAGGAATCTGCATAGGATCTCGTTGCTCATTGATGCGCACGTTGATCAACACCTGCGGCACCTTAGTCATGTGCTGCTTGAGCTCGTGGAGCGACTTGTCCGCCTCGAACATAGCTGCAAGCACCTGCAGCCCCGAGATAATGCCATCTCCAGTAGTAGTGTTCTCCAGACACACGATGTGCCCCGAACCTTCACCACCTAGAAGCCAGCCGCGTTTGCGGAGCTCCTCCATAACATAACGATCACCGACTTTTGCTCGAACGAATGGAATATCATTGGCTTTGAAGGCCAGTTCGGCGCCGAAGTTGGTCATCAGTGTGCCTACCACCCCACCCCGCAGACGACACTGCGTTTGCCGTGACATCGCGATCATAAAGAGGATCTCGTCGCCATCGACAACTTCGCCCTTGTGATCGACCATGATGACCCGATCGCCGTCGCCATCAAGCGCAATACCCAGATCCGCCCCAAGCTCCAGCACTTTCGCTGCCAGACGCTCAGGGCTTGTGGCACCGCTCTCTCGGTTAATGTTCAGGCCATCCGGGTCGACACCTATACTATCAACCTTGGCACCGAGTTCACGAAAGACCTTCGGCGCGACCTGATATGCGGCACCTTGCGCGCAATCGATAACGATATGAAAATTTGCAAAACTCATCTGAAAGGGCACGGTACTCTTGCAGAACTCGATGTAGCGACCCTTCGCATCATCAATTCTCGTCGCTCGCCCTAGTTGATCGCCCCCGACCACCTCAATCTCGTGATCGAGTAGCGATTCAATCTCCATTTCGACAGAATCAGGCAGTTTGACACCTTCGGATGAGAAGAACTTGATGCCATTGTCGTAGTAAGGATTATGGGAGGCACTGATGACCACACCGGCTGATGCACGGAAGGTTCTGGTGAGATAGGCTACAGCTGGTGTAGGCATAGGCCCCAGAAGCGCCACCTCCATACCTGCGGCCGCGAAGCCTGCCTCCAGCGCCGACTCGAACATATATCCGGAGATGCGGGTGTCCTTACCAATCAGGACTCTGTTTCGCTTGCCTTCCTTACGAAACACCCTGCCGGCGGCCCAACCGAGACGAAGCATGAACTCGGGCGTAATAGCCCCTTTTCCGACTTCTCCTCGAATCCCGTCCGTGCCGAAATACTTCCTTCTCATAACTGTCCTCTCACAAAAGCGGCTGCCACTTTAACGGCATCAATAGTTTCGCGCACATCGTGCGTTCGGATCACTGCAGCGCCGGCCTGCGCTGCTATCGTCGCAACTGCCAGTCCGGCTGCGAGCCGTTGATCAACCGGTCGTCCAGTCAAATGCCCCAGCATACTCTTACGCGAGACGCCGACTAATAGAGGATGCCCAGAAGCCACGAATTTCGGCAAGGCCTGCAGGAGCTGCAAATTGTGCTGGATCGTCTTGCCGAAGCCGAATCCGGGATCCCAGGCAATACGGGATCGTGAAATACCAGCCGCCACTGCGGCATCCGTCCTTGCGATCAGAAACTGTTCGACTTCGGCGACAACGTCAGTATAGGCAGGATTCTGCTGCATGGTTGCTGGTGCCCCCTGCATGTGCATTAGACATACGGGAACACCGCAGCGACTGACCGCTTCGAGCGCACCTTCACGTGAAAGCGCACGGATATCGTTAATCATCGATGCACCCAGCCGAACAGCCTCAAGCATAACTGCCGGTGTGCTTGTGTCGACGGAGATAGCGATGTCGCTAGCACTGCGCAATCGTTCGATGACGGGGCAGACTCGATCCAACTCTTCCGCGACGGACACTGGTGCCGCACCCGGTCGAGAGGACTCTCCACCAACATCAATAATGTCGGCACCCTCGTCCTGCATACTCAGTGCGTGACGTAGGGCCAGCTCCAGAGTAGCGTGACGACCACCATCGGAAAACGAGTCTGGCGTGACGTTTAGCACACCCATCACTGCCGGTGGATGGGTCATGGAAAGAAAAGAGTTCGGCTTCATGACTGTCTTCAATTAAAAAAAGCCCGGACAGAGCCGGGCTTTCAGATGGCAGAGCTCGAATTCAGTGGTTGCTTGCTGTACCGCCAATTGTCGGCTTTCCACCACTTTCCGGACGTTGTGATCCACCGGCATCCGCCGCATCACCCGCTTCGGTTCCAAAGGAGCCACTTCCTGAATCTCCTCCAGGAGGCTTGCTGCCATGCCAGCCTTTCGGCTCTGGCGGCTCCTTTCCGGCCATGATCGCATCGATCTGAGCTGAATCGATGGTCTCGTAGCGCATCAGGGTATCCGCCATAAGATTGAGCTTGTCCATGTTTTCTGTCAGCAGTTTCCGTGCGTGCTCGTAACAGTCATCAATGATTTTCCGAACTTCATCATCGATACGCTGAGCCGTTTCCGGCGAATACACTTTTGGCGAACTGCCGGCTGAACGACCGAGGAAGACCTCCTCTTCATCATCGTCATACATCAAAGGACCAAGCTTGTCTGACAGGCCCCACTTGGTAACCATATTCCGCGCAATTTCAGTCGCACGCTTGATATCGTTCGACGCGCCAGTCGTCACACCTTCAGAACCGAGAGTGAGCTCTTCGGCTATGCGACCACCAAAGAGAGAACACACCCTGCTGATCAGGCTTTGGCGACTGTGGCTATAACGGTCTTCCTCAGGCAGGAACATGGTGACACCAAGCGCCCTACCCCTAGGAATGATACTGACCTTGTACACCGGGTCATGCTCTGGCATCAAGCGACCAACGATCGCATGGCCGGCCTCATGAAATGCGGTATTCCGCTTTTCCTTCTCGTTCATGACCATCGATTTGCGCTCTGCACCCATCATGATCTTGTCCTTGGCCAGTTCGAGTTCAACCATGCCTACAGAACGCTTGGTGGATCGAGCGGCGAACAGGGCCGCCTCGTTGACCAGATTGGCGAGATCTGCACCAGAGAAACCGGGTGTACCACGCGCAATGACAAGCGGATCCACATCATCTTCTAGCGGCACCTTTCGCATATGAACCTTGAGAATCTGCTCGCGTCCCAGAATATCAGGCAAACCTACGACTACCTGTCGGTCGAAACGACCTGGGCGCAGTAGCGCTGGATCCAGTACGTCGGGACGGTTCGTCGCAGCAATTACGATGACACCTTCGTTGCCTTCGAAGCCGTCCATTTCTACCAGTAGTTGGTTCAGCGTCTGCTCACGCTCATCATGCCCACCGCCAAGACCAGCACCGCGATGACGACCCACGGCATCTATCTCGTCGATAAAGATGATACAGGGCGCCTGCTTCTTCGCCTGTTCGAACATGTCGCGAACTCGTGACGCACCTACACCAACAAACATTTCCACGAAGTCCGAACCGGAGATGGTGAAGAACGGTACTTTTGCCTCACCTGCTATAGCCTTCGCAAGAAGCGTTTTACCTGTGCCGGGCTGGCCTACAGCGAGTACGCCTCGCGGAATCCGACCGCCAAGACGCTGAAACTTTGACGGGTCCCTAAGAAAATCAACGATCTCCTTAACTTCTTCCTTGGCCTCATCGCAACCCGCAACATCCGCAAAGGTCGTCTTAATCTGATCTTCGCCCATCAAACGAGCTTTGCTCTTGCCAAAAGACATCGGGCCGCGACCACCGCCTCCACCCTGCATCTGACGCATGAAAAACATGAAGACAGCAATGATCACTAAAATCGGAAACGACGCAACCAGCAGCTGCTGCCAAATGCTCTGACGCTCGGGCTCTCTGCCCTCGATAGCGACATTGGCCTCACGTAGATCGTCGATCAGACCAAGATCGAGGATCTCTGGCTTGACTGAGGTGAACTGTGAACCATCCTGCCGCTGCCCCTCGATGGTCATGCCGTCGATGGTGACTTTGCTGACTTGTCCCGACTCCACTAACTGGAGAAACTCCGAATAATCGATCTTTTGATTACCCGCTGGGACGTTGAAATTATTGAAAACCGTAAGCAGGACTGCTGCGATGATGAGCCACAACAGCAGGTTCTTGGCCATGTCGTTCAAGGGGATACCCTCATTAGTTCAATGGGTGTGGTCTGCTGATAGCTCAGACCATGTTGTAATCTAACACACGCGGGCGAATTTGGCCTGCCCTAAGCAGCGCAAGCACATTGCGGGCGATTACGATTCCGCAATGTCATTAATCGCCTATCCCTATACTCAGGTATACGACGCACGACTACCGACGGACAACGCCGTCGCGCCACTATCGATATATCGGGGCCGCGAGCGCAATTGCAAGGTCAGTGTCGCGACTGACGTAATGATAGCAGCTGCAGCCGGATCGAAATGCGAATGAGGTACTTGTAATGGCATCCCGTCCGAACTTGGCTGGAGACCAGGCGATTGGCTGTGGACCGCAACAATCCGTACATGCGGTCACGACATATCAGACGGACCGAACGACCATTTTGCCGACCTCTTAGAGATCCAGGTCGCCATCTTCGTAGCAGACGTATCGCGGCCCGGGCTCAAACGGCTATAATGCGCGATATACAGGCGACCTCATCAGACGCCAATCAAGTAGTCCTGCAAGCAGATACGCATATGACAGATCAACATAGCAAACGTTCATCCAAACGGGTTGAAGCCACCGCCTCGCGCACCAGCCCAAGTCAGGCCGCCAAACTGAAGACTGTCGATAAGAAAAGTCTTCGAGCCATTGCTCATGAGCTCAAACCGGTGATCATTGTCGGCGAAAAGGGACTGACCGAGACCGTCGTTGGCGAAGTTGAGCGAGCGCTTGCTGACCACGAGCTGATCAAAGTGAAGCTAGCAAGTAATGACCGGGACGAGCGTAAGGACATTGTCGAAGGTATCATCGCAGCAACCAAGGCTACGCAGATTCAACTTATCGGCAAGATCCTGGTACTGCTCAAGCGTTCCAGGGAGCCAAAGCCCGGCCTGTCAAATCTGATCCGGTACCAGGCCTCGGCAGGTAAGCGTTAGACGCCTACCGCCTGAGCCATGAGCATCATTCAAGATGCTCGACTTTCTCTATCTCAAACTCGACGTCGCCACTGGGCACGCGAACCATCACAACGTCACCAACTTCCTTGCCTATCAAGGCGCGAGCAATGGGTGACGAAACCGAAATTCGACCATTCTTGATATCGGCCTCATCTTCGCCAACGATTCTGTAGGTCGAAGTCGCTTCAGTCTCTATGTTCACCATCGTCACCGTCGTACCGAAGATGACCTTTCCGGTTTCCGGAATAGTCGTCACGTCGATTACCTGAGCGTTGGATAGTTTGCTCTCAATTTCCTGAATACGGCCCTCAGCAAAACTCTGCTGTTCGCGAGCCGCGTGGTACTCAGCGTTCTCCTTGAGGTCGCCATGCTCTCTGGCGTCTGCGATGGCCTTGATAATCTGCGGCCTCAGTTCCGTTTTCAGATGGGTCAGCTCTTCGCGGAGCGAGAGTTCACCAGCCTTGGTCATTGGTATCCTGTTCATAACTTACCGTTATCCTGAATTGGGTTTAGGCGGCGCTACCTGCGTGGATGGACTGCAAACTACGCGTCTTGTGCGCTACGCCAGCTCGAATTGCCCTGTAGAACGCCTCACCACCTGCCAACGTCGTTGTGTAGGTAATCCGCGAGACCAGGGCGGACTTGCGTATTTCCGCGCTATCAGCCACTGCAACTCGACCCTCAGTCGTGTTGATGATGAGCTGCACTTCTTTGTTCTTGATCGCGTCGACGATATGCGGTCGACCCTCGCGAACCTTGTTGATCTTCTTGACCTTGATCCCTTCCTGCTCGAGTCTCGTCGCAGTGCCGGAAGTCGCCATGATCGAGAAGCCAATATTGCTCAGGTTCCGCGCCAGATCTACTGCACCATCTTTGTCGGCGTCTCGAACGCTGATAAAGGCGGTACCACCGGTAGGAAACTTCTCACCGGCAGCGGCGGCGGCCTTCGCGAATGCTTCATCGAAGGTTTCTCCGATACCCATGACCTCGCCAGTGGACTTCATCTCCGGACCGAGGATCGGGTCGACACCCGGGAACTTGTTGAAGGGAAAGACCGACTCCTTCACATTATAATGCGTCGGAATAAGCTCTTTCGTAAAGCCTTGTTCTTTAAGACTTATACCGGCCATGCATAGCGCGCCGACCTTGGCGAGCGACCTGCCGATAGCCTTGGACACAAAAGGTACGGTTCGCGAAGCGCGGGGATTCACTTCGATGACATATATCAGGTCATCCTGGTAAGCGAGCTGGCAATTCATGAGACCGACAACACCGAGCTCGACCGCCATCTTGCGCACGACTTCCCGCATATCCGCCTGGACTTGCTGACTCAGGCTGTGGGGAGGCAGTGAACATGCTGAGTCTCCCGAATGCACGCCAGCCTGCTCGACGTGTTGCATGACACCACCGATAACAACATCAGTGCCATCGCATACAGCGTCGATATCGACTTCAATCGCGGCGTTGAGAAAGTGATCGAGCAAGACCGGGGATTCGTTTGAGACGCTTACGGCAGTTCGCATGTAGCGCTTGAGGTCGGTCTCGTCGTAAACGATTTCCATCGCCCTGCCACCAAGGACGTAAGACGGACGGACGACCAGCGGGTAACCAATATCTCGTGCAGCTATAATGGCCGCTTCGAGAGAGCGGGCAGTTGCATTGGGCGGCTGCAGCAGATCCAGATCCTGGATCATCTGCTGGAAACGCTCGCGATCCTCTGCGCGGTCAATCGCGTCCGGCGTGGTGCCGATGATAGGCACACCGGCTGCTTCAAGACCACGAGCCAGTTTGAGCGGCGTCTGACCACCATAATGGACGATGACACCCTGCGGCTTTTCGACCTCATAGATGGCGAGTACGTCCTCCAGGGTTACGGGCTCGAAGTACAGCCGGTCTGACGTATCGTAATCGGTAGATACAGTTTCCGGATTGCAGTTGACCATGATGGTTTCATAACCATGCTCTCTCAGGGCGAGGGCAGCATGAACGCAGCAATAGTCGAACTCGATACCCTGGCCTATTCTGTTCGGGCCGCCGCCAAGCACCATGATCTTCTTGTTCGAAGTCGGATTGGCCTCGCACTCTTCGTCGTAGGTCGAGTACATGTAGGCGGTGTCTGAGTTGAACTCAGCCGCACAAGTATCCACTCGCTTGTATACCGGGTTTACACCAAGGGACTTGCGGCGCTCCCTCAAAGAAGACTCGCTGACCGAAAGCACTGCAGCCAGGCGGGCATCCGAAAAACCTTTCCGTTTGAGTCGACGCACCAGCGCCTCATCGAGCGCTTCGAGCTTGAGCGACTCTAGCGCCTGCTCCTCAAGTACGATGTCTTCGATGTAAGCCAGGAACCATGGGTCGACATGGCACAGTGAGTGGACCTGATCGATGCTGAAGCCATGCCTGAAGGCATCGGCGATTGACCACAAGCGTTCAGGCGTCGGCGTCTTCAGCGCCTGCACGATGAAATCTTCAGCCTCATCGGCAGAAAGTGGCTCGTCCAGTGCGTCGAGCCTAGACTCAAAACCGTCTGACCCCACTTCAAGGCCGCGCATTGCCTTCTGGAGAGACTCCTGGAAGTTACGCCCGATAGCCATGACTTCACCGACAGATTTCATCTGCGTGGTCAGGGTGTTGTTGGCCTGCGGGAACTTCTCAAAGGTGAAACGGGGAATCTTGGTAACAACGTAATCGATGGTCGGTTCGAACGAAGCTGGCGTCGCACCACCGGTAATGTCGTTCTCCAGCTCATCGAGGGTATAACCGACTGCCAGCTTCGCGGCGACCTTGGCGATTGGGAAGCCAGTCGCCTTCGAGGCAAGTGCTGAAGAGCGCGAGACCCTAGGATTCATTTCGATGACGACCATCCGACCCGTATCGGGGTCGATGCCGAACTGGACGTTGGAGCCACCGGTTTCAACACCGATCTCCCGAAGTACGGCGATCGATGCATTTCGCATCAACTGGTACTCTTTGTCAGTGAGTGTCTGAGCCGGAGCCACCGTAATCGAATCCCCGGTGTGGACCCCCATCGCGTCAAAGTTCTCGATAGCACAGATGATGATACAGTTATCGTTCTTGTCCCGTACGACTTCCATTTCATATTCTTTCCAGCCAATGAGCGACTCATCTATAAGCAGCTCATTCGTTGGCGAGAGATCGAGTCCGCGCTCGCAGATCTCGATGAATTCATCACGATTGTACGCGATACCACCACCTGACCCACCCATGGTGAACGATGGTCTGATGATGGTCGGAAAGCCAATCTGGTCCAGCACCTGCAGTGCTTCTTCCATGCTATGGGCCATCGCAGAGCGCGGCGTATCAAGACCAATGGCCTTCATCGCCTTATCAAACTTCTCGCGATCTTCAGCCTTATCTATGGCCTCCTTCCTGGCGCCAATCATTTCAACATTGAATTTGTCCAGCACACCGTGCTTCGCAAGATCCAATGCGCAGTTGAGCGCCGTCTGGCCGCCCATTGTCGGCAGCAGTGCATCGGGACGCTCGTCCTCAATGATCTGTGCCACTGTTTGCCAGTTGATAGGCTCAATGTAGGTCGCGTCCGCCATGACGGGATCAGTCATGATCGTGGCAGGATTGGAGTTGACCAGAATGACCCGGTAACCTTCCTCTCTCAGCGCCTTACAGGCCTGGGCTCCTGAGTAATCGAATTCGCAGGCTTGCCCGATTACGATAGGACCGGCGCCGAGAATCAGAACACTTTGGATATCCGTGCGTTTTGGCATGTACAGTAAGTCCTTCGAATTTAAATTCTGACCAACGGAGCCTTTGACTCCATCAAATCGTTGAAACGGTCGAACAGATAGATCAGGTCATGTGGACCGGGGCTCGCCTCGGGGTGACCCTGAAAGCTGAACGCGGGCACGTCAGTTCTGGCAACACCCTGCAAAGATCCATCGAACAGGCTCTTGTGCGTTGGCACCAGGTTGGCGGGCAGTGAAGCCTCATCGACCGAGAATCCATGATTCTGACTGGTGATCTGTACCTGACCTGTTGCGAGATCCTGTACTGGATGGTTGGCCCCGTGATGACCAAACTTCATTTTGAAAGTCTTCGCGCCGCTGGCCAATGCCAGGATCTGATGTCCAAGACAGATGCCGAAGAGCGGGACGCTGGCTGCCATCGCCTGTCTGGCAACTTCAATCGCATAGTCACATGGTTCAGGATCGCCCGGCCCGTTTGCGAGGAAGATACCATCCGGATGAAGCGACATGGCCTCTTCAAACGGGGTCTTCGCAGGGACGAGTGTCACTTTGCAGCCGCGATCCGCCATTAACCGGAGGATGTTGTGCTTAACACCGTAATCATAGGCGACGACATGGAAGCGGCCTTCAGTGGATATCTGCTGAGGACCATCAAGTGTCCAAAGGCCTTCCGACCAGCTACACCGCTCCGTTCGGCTAACGCTTGCCGCGAGATCACGTCCGGCTAAGCCGTCCACGCTACGAGCAGCTTCGATAGCAGCTGATTCATCTATACTTTCGCCAGCCACGATACAGCCGCGCAGAGCGCCCTTGTCTCGCAGGACCCTTGTAAGCCGCCGGGTATCAACGCCGGCGATCGCGACAAGATTCTGTTCGGCAAGATAGGCCTGCAGCGATTTCCTGTTACGCCAGTTACTTGCAAGCAGAGGTTCATCCCGAATGATGATTCCGTCTACCCAGATCCGTCTGGATTCGACGTCATCCTCATTGATACCGGTATTGCCGATATGCGGATAGGTAAAAGTGACGAGCTGGCGAGCATAAGAGGGATCAGTCATGATCTCCTGATAGCCAGTCATGGAGGTGTTGAAGACAACTTCCCCTGTCGTCTGCCCGGCTACACCGAGCGAAACACCGTGAAACACACTTCCGTCTTCGAGTGCCAGTATAGCCGGCACTGCAGACGGACGACCGGACGCGAGTTTTGAATTCATAGGCGGCTGAAACAACTTTCGTTTGTAGACTTTCGTCTGTGGCTCTTTAATTCGTAGCCCAAGGGCGCATGTGACTGCAAAAGGAGGATGCTGCTGATGCATTACCCATTTGCAAAAAAGCGAGACAGAGAAATGCTCTGGCCCGCTTCGAAAACAGTTCGTTCAAACTCTCTTATGGTACTATTCGAGGACGATCCCGTCTACGCCATGCTTCACCAAAACTGGATTTTCTATTCGCCCGACAGACCCAGAACGTCACGCATGTCGTAGAGGCCGGGCGGTTTCTTAGCCAGCCATACGGCCGCCTTTACCGCACCTGTCGCGAATGTGAGTCGACTGCTTGCCTTATGGGTAAGTTCCACACGCTCTCCGAGTCCGGCAAACAAGACGGTATGATCCCCTACCACATCGCCACCACGGACGGTTTCGAAGCCGATTTCCCGAACCGTACGTTCGCCCGTGTGCCCCTCTCGACCGTATACAGCGCACTCGGCCAGCGAGCGACCGAGTGCGTCAGCCGCGGCTTCGCCCAGTCTGAGGGCTGTGCCGGACGGCGCGTCTTTCTTGAAGCGATGATGAGTCTCGATGATTTCAACGTCGTAGGTGTCGCCGAGCAGACTGGCAACACGACCGACGATATCGATAAGAACATTGACACCAACACTCATATTCGGCGCAAACACAATCGGTATCCGCCTGGCCGCCTCATTAAGCAGCGCTTTCTGCTCATCTGAAAGCCCAGTAGTCCCGATGACAATGGGGCGATCGAGACGGGTCGCGAGCTCAAGGTTCGCAGCAAGCGCCTCGACTGACGTAAAGTCGATAATGACATCGCAGCTTTCGTCGAGTGTCGCGGTAACCTCAACGCCAGTCGAACCAACACCAGCCATGACGCCAGCATCCGCTCCGATAAACGGGCTTCCCTCACGAACCGTAGCGCCTGCGAGCACTGCCTCGGGACTATCCTGAATGGCCTCAACCAGCGCTCGGCCCATTCGGCCGGCTACGCCGAGCACGGCTATACCTGTGGATAAAGTAGGCGCCGTCATCAGGAGAACTTCGTGCTGTCGAAGAAGCTCTTCACGCCCTGGAACCAGCTTTCCCGCTTGGGCGCCTGCTTTCCGCCAGCCTCCATCGATGACTGAAACTCTTTCATGAGCTCCTTCTGACGCTTCGACAGGTTAACAGGCGTCTCCAGCACAACGCGACAAAGCAGATCGCCAGCTGCTCCACCCCGGACGGGCGCGACGCCCTTGCCACGAAGTCGGAACAGGCGCCCGGTCTGGGTTTCCGGTGGTATCTTCAGCTTCACACGCCCATCCAGTGTGGGCACTTCAAGCTCCCCTCCAAGCGCCGCATCAGCGAAAGAAATCGGCACTTCGCAATACAGATTCTGACCATCTCTGGCGAACAGGGGGTGCTCTTTGACCGCAATCTGCACATAGAGGTCACCCGGCGTACCACCGTTAGCCCCCATTTCCCCTTCACCAGCAAGTCGGATACGGTCACCAGTATCCACACCGGGTGGAACCTTTACCGACAGTGTTTTGTCTTCTTCCACAATGCCACTGCCATGACAGCGGCGACAAGGGTTCTTCACCATCTTGCCTTTGCCCCGACAACGCGGACAGGTCTGCTGGATAGAGAAGAAGCCCTGCTGCATGCGCACCTGGCCTGCGCCATGGCAGGTCTCGCACTCTTCGACCTTGCTACCCTTTTCGGCGCCCGTGCCGTCGCACTCACCACACTCTTTCTGGCTTGGGATCTTGATCTTGACGGTTTTGCCACGAACGGCGTCTTCCAGATCCAGATCCAGCGTATATCGAAGATCTGAGCCGCGATTGGCTCGGCTGCGGGCGCCGCCGCCTGCGCCACCAAAGATATCGCCGAACACATCACCGAATATATCACTGAAGTTAGCGCCCTGACCGCCGTAGCCACCGCCTTGGCCACTTACGCCAGCATGGCCGAACTGATCGTAGGCGGAGCGCTTCTGGTCATCCGCAAGAATATCGTAGGCCTCAGTCGCTTCCTTGAACTGTTCTTCAGCCTTGGCATCGCCCGGATTTCTGTCCGGGTGATACTTCATGGCTAAACGTCGATAAGCTTTCTTGATCTCTTTAGCATCAGCGCTCTTTTCAACGCCGAGCACTTCATAGTAATCACGGTTGGCCATTATAGGTACACCAGCAACTTGTTGATCTTTCTAACTTGCTGCAAGAAACGCCTAGCGCGAATCGTGACAGCTTCAGAAATGCAAAAGCAGCAGACACCTGGTCTACTGCTCGGGCAAAGAGTGAGCCTGAGGTAGGTCGGGCAGACTTGCCTGCCAGACTCACCCCATACTCATGCGTCAATCGGACGATTAGCGCTTTTCGTCCTTGACCTCTTCGAACTCGGCATCGACGACTTCGTCTTCAGGCTTCTTGTCTGAGCCCGACTTGGCACCAGCCTGCGGCTCGGCCTGACCCGCGCCTTCACCTGCCTGTTCGGCGTACATCTTCTGCGCCATATTGGAGGACGCTTCGCTCAGCTTCTGCGTCGCACTGTCAATCTGCGCCTTGTCATCACTCTTCAGGGCATCCTGCAGCGCACTGATAGCCGACTCGATGTTGGCCTTTTCTTCGGCACTTACCTTGTCGCCAGCTTCTGCAAGCGTCTTCTGAGTCGCGTGAATCATGCCGTCTGCCTGATTGCGCGCCGTGGCAAGCTCTTCAAAGCGCTTGTCTTCGGCAGCATGCGCTTCGGCATCGCTGACCATCTTGTCGATCTCTTCATCCGTCAAGCCTGAAGAAGCCTTGATGACTATAGACTGCTCCTTGCCAGTCGCCTTGTCTTTCGCGCCTACGTGCAGAATACCGTTGGCATCGATATCGAAGGTAACTTCAATCTGCGGAGCGCCACGTGGAGCAGGCGGGATACCAGCCAGGTCGAAACGACCGAGGCTTTTGTTATCCTGTGCTCGCTTGCGCTCACCCTGCAGTACGTGAATCGTTACGGCAGACTGATTGTCTTCAGCTGTACTGAACACCTGCGACTTCTTGGTCGGAATCGTGGTGTTCTTCTCGATGATCGGCGTAGATACACCACCCATTGTTTCGATACTCAGGGTGAGGGGTGACACGTCGAGCAGCAGCACGTCCTTGACGTCGCCAGCCAGAACGGCACCCTGGATAGCAGCACCGAGTGCAACCGCTTCGTCAGGGTTGACGTCTTTCTTCGGCTCTTTACCAAAGAACTCAGTCACCTTGGCCTGCACCATCGGCATACGGGTCTGACCACCTACGAGAATGACCTCATCGATTTCGTCCGCAGAATAACCTGCATCTTCAAGAGCCTGCTTACATGGCGCAAGACTGCGCTCAACCAGCTGTTCAACCAGGCCTTCAAGCTTCGAACGGGACATCTTGACGTTCAAGTGCTTGGGACCACTAGCATCGGCAGTAACATAGGGCAGGTTCACGTCTGTCTGCTGACTGCTGGACAGTTCGATCTTGGCCTTCTCGCCGGCTTCCTTCAGACGCTGCATCGCCAGCGGGTCGCCACGCAGGTCGATACCGCTGTCCTTCTTGAACTCATCAGCGAGGAAATCGATGATACGCATATCGAAGTCTTCACCACCGAGGAAGGTGTCACCGTTGGTCGCGAGCACTTCGAACTGCATTTCGCCATCAACATCAGCAATTTCGATGATTGAGATATCGAAGGTACCGCCGCCAAGATCATAAACAGCAATCTTCTTATCGCCGCCTTTCTTGTCCATGCCATAAGCCAGCGCTGCTGCTGTTGGCTCGTTGATGATACGCTTGACGTCCAGGCCGGCAATCTTGCCTGCATCCTTGGTCGCCTGGCGCTGCGAGTCGTTGAAGTAGGCTGGCACGGTGATAACCGCTTCAGTCACTGACTCACCAAGGAAATCCTCAGCAGTCTTCTTCATCTTCTTAAGCACTTCAGCCGACACCTGTGGAGGCGCCATCTTCTTGCCTTTCACTTCGACCCAGGCATCGCCGTTGTCGGCCTTCGCAATCTTGTAGGGCACCATCTTGATGTCTTTCTGAACGACGTCGTCTTCAAACCGACGTCCTATCAGACGCTTGATGGCATACAGCGTATTATTAGGATTCGTAACGGCCTGACGCTTTGCAGACTGACCTACCAGGGTCTCACCGTCTTCGGTGAAGGCAACGATGGATGGCGTTGTTCTCGCGCCCTCGGAGTTTTCGATGACGCGAGCCTTACCGCCTTCGAGCACCGCCACACAAGAGTTGGTTGTACCCAGATCTATACCGATTATCTTTCCCATTTGAAACTCCGCTTCCTAATTCGTTTGGCTAGTTCGTACTGGCTAATTCAATTTCGAGATCGTTCCACCTGCCGTAGCTATGGCTAAGAACGAAATCATGTTCCTGCGATCAATATTGCGGCAGTTCTGACCATTTCAAGGCCCCCACTGCTCGATCGGCATACTTTATGTATCACGGCGCCTTGGCGACGATGACCATAGCAGGTCGCAACAGTCGTCCAGACAAGGTGTAGCCCTTCTGCAGCACTGCCATGACCGAGTTCGGGGCCATGTCAGGGTTGGCCACCATGGACATGGCCTCATGAAACTCCGGGTTGAAGGGCTCGCCTACAGGATTGATGGGTTCGACATCAAACTTCTTCACCGCACTCAGTAGAAGCCCAAGGGTCATTTCAACACCCTCTCGCATGACCGCCTCTGACCGGCTGTCGCCTGCCTCGGCCTCAAGCGCCTTCTCAAGACTATCGATGACCGGTAGCAGCTCCTTCACGAAACGTTCGAGTGCGAACTTGCGTGCCCGCTCTACATCGCTGTCGGCTCGCCTCTGAACGTTGTGCATCTCGGCCTGAAGACGGAGCATCTGCTCGTGCTGGTCGGCGAGCCGCTTGTTGAGCTCCGCGGTATTGCCAAGCAGCGCAGCGATATCCACGGCACCGGATGTGTCGGCACGGCCGCCGTTTTCGCTATCTGCACCCTCTGCGTCATTATCGGTCGCAGTAAGTGCCTCTTCCTCATAGTCACCAGAGTGATCAGCATCTGCATGCAGCGCATCCTCATGACGCTCTGCCTGATGGGACGGATCATTCTTGTCCGCCTGCATACCCTGCTCTTCAGACTGTGTGCCTGAATTTTCATCAATTGCCATGTCAGCTCCTGAAATAGCTACCCAAATTATTCCGTAACGCATTGATGGGGGCTGGTGGCGCGAATTCAAGAGCCAATGAAGTGATTTGCCCCTGCAGCAGTTGTCTATTTAAACAGTACTGTATATATTAACAGCTCAAAGGTGCGAACAGATTCGTTCTGCTCTGACCTGCAGTAACCAAATACTTAGCCAGATATTCAGATATAGAGGCACCGCAGATGCTTACCGAGCTTTCGATACAAAACCTCGCAATCGCCGACCGTCTTACGATCGAATGGCATAAGGGCATGACGGCGATCAGCGGTGAAACGGGCGCTGGCAAGTCAATTCTGCTGGAAGCACTGGGCCTGTGCATAGGTGATCGGGCTGCGTCAGATATCGTGCGGCATGGCAGCGACAGGGCAGACATCAGCGCCAGCTTTGACCTCAGCGGGCTGGCGGCCGCCGTACAATGGCTGAAAGAAAAGGAGCTACAGGATGGCGAGGAGTGCATTATTCGACGCACCATCAGCAAGGAAGGGCGTTCGAAAGCCTATATCAATGGCAGTCCGGTACCTCTAGCCGATCTGAAGGTACTGGGTGCTCAGCTGCTCGATATCCACGCCCAACATGAACACCACGCCTTGATGCAAGCCGGCGCCCAGACTCGTCTGCTTGACAGCTATGGCGGTCTCGAAACCTTGAAGGCTGAGGTCGGCTTCGCGTTCAGCAACTGGAAACAGCTCAGCACGCGCCTGAGCACCATTCGTTCGGGCGCCGCTGATTCACAGGCAAAGCTGCAACTCCTTACCTATCAGGTGGAAGAATTTGACCAGCTCGCTCTCAAGGCCGGGGAAGTTGAGCAGCTGGAAGAAGAGCAGCATCAGCTGGCACATGCAGAAGATCTGCTGGGCCTCTTGAACAACGCTTCAGAGAACCTCCTCTCCGGAGAGGGCGGTCTGAACGATCAGTTCAAGCAGCTATCCAGCTGCCTCAAGCAGGCGCTGCAGTTCCTGCCCGCATTGTCGAGCACGGTGGACATGATCGAAGAGGCCCGAATCCGCATCGAAGAGGTCGATAGTGACGTTCGTCGTAGTGTGGATGCTGTGGAAGTGGATCCTGAGCGGCTCAGAGAGGTTGAAGCACGACTCAGTCAGATATACCTGCTGGCGCGAAAACATCACTGCGAGCCACAGGACCTTGAAACCACCTATGAGCAGCTGAGCGCAGAGCTGGCCGAACTGGCTGCCAAGGTCGTCGATCCAGAAGTGCTCGAGGCCACTTGCAAGGCGGCAGAGAAGACTCTGTTGTCGCTGAGCCATGAGCTTGGCAAGCAGCGGCGAAAGGTCGCAGAGGAACTTGGCGACAAGGTAGTGGCCCAGCTCAAAGCGCTCGACATCAAGGCCGATCTTGCATTCGAGCTTCGCCCACTGGACGAGCCCTCACCTTCTGGAAGCGAACGCGTAGAGATCTGCATCAGCCTGAACCCAGGCCAGCCGCGAAAGCCCTTGCGCAAGGTCGCCTCAGGTGGCGAGCTTTCTCGAATCAGCCTGGCCATTCAGGTAGCGACAGTCGCCAAACAGGCAATGCCTACCATAGTCTTCGATGAAGTGGACGTGGGTATTGGCGGCGGCACTGCTGAGATAGTCGGTCGGATGCTCAAAGAAATTGGCGCGCACTCTCAGGTGCTCTGTATTACTCACTTGCCGCAGGTGGCGTCATGCGCTCACCAACATCTCATGGTGAGCAAGGCCGTGGAAAACGGCGCAACCAAATCGAGCGCTCAGCCCCTCGAAGGCAAGGCGAGAACGGCAGAAATAGCCAGGATGCTTGGCGGCATTGAAATTACGCGGAAGACCCTGGCCCATGCCGAAGAAATGCTTCAACTCGCATCATGAGCGACTGAACCCGAAGAGGGTTCAGTTCTTCTTGGATGTTGAATCTTTTGGCTTCACATACAGAATGAGACTGTGGTCGACGAGAGCGAAGCCATGTTCCTCCGCAATCTCCCGCTGTCGCTTCTCGATAACGGGATCGCAGAATTCGATAACAGCGCCTGTCTCGGAGCAGACCATGTGATCATGATGATCGTCATGGTTCAGTTCGAAAACAGAATGACCGCCTTCAAAGTTGTGCCGAAGCACCAGGCCTGCGGTCTCGAACTGGGTGAGAACGCGATAGACGGTGGCCAGACCAACGTCATTACCCTCTTCCATTAAGCGCTTATAGACCTCCTCCGCACTCATGTGGCGGTTTTCAGCCTGCTCAAGTAGATCGAGTATCTTCAGGCGCGGCACAGTCACCTTCAGGCCTGCTTTCTTCAAATCAGCGTTGTCGTAAGTCGTCAAAACATTCTTCCATCATTTGGCTTCGTGGCAATAGTCTACCCTCATGAGCATCGAGAATCACTAGAGCCTTGTTGAAACCCCGACCAGAGCGCGTACAATGCCGGAAGCATTTTGCGCCCTATTCACCGAACACCTGCGTCGCCCTTACCATGCTTCCAAACCACCATTGTCATCGTACCTCCGGCTCGACTGCCTTTGTCAGCCCTGCACTTGCCGAACGCGGTGCTGTCATGAACCGCGGCTACCGCGGCAGGGTTCTGCGAGCCAGTTTCCTCATCGCATTGCTCGCAAGCGCAGCGGCTTGCTCCTTCCCTGGGGTTTACAAGATTGACGTGCAACAGGGCACGATAGTGGAGAAGGAAGCCGCCGAAACTCTCGAGGTGGGTATGACACGGGAGCAGGTACACTATCTGCTCGGCACGCCTTTGCTCGAACCGGTGTTTACCGATGACTATGAGAATTACGTTTACACCATTCAGCTTTCAGGCGGCAAAATCCGGAAGCAGCACATCAGACTCGAATTCGATGGTGATTCGCTGAGTAGAATAGCGAAACTTGATCTTCTACCCCCTGAGCTGGCCAATCCTGGTGAGGTCTATAAAGTCCGCGGTCTTCGAGAGGCTGAGACACTGGTAGAAGAAGCCACGATTACCCAGACCAGAGGCGTGGACCGCAGACAGTAGCTGCCAATCGGTGCGGTCTAAGCCTTACGTGCCCTGGCGAGACGCTGTGATTTAGGATCGATTAGCAGAGGCCGATACAATTCCACGCGCTCACCGGCTTTCAGCACACGGTGCTCGGGATCGTTGATGACCTTGCCGAATATCCCTACTGCATGCTCGCCGGACGCCAACTCGCCAAAATGCTCCGTTATAGCAGACCTTCGGATTGCCTCTGAAGCAGTACTGCCTTCAGCCAGTTCCACCGCGATGACGATTTGCCGATCTGGTCGAGCGTAAGCAACCTCCACCTTCAATACAATTCACCGGCTCGCTTGATGAAGGCGTCCATGACCTCTCCAGCCATAGACTGCAGCAAGGGTTCGGCGGCAAATGAAGAAAGTCGACCGCTTAGTCCGTAGTCCAGGGAAAGCGTTACCCTGCAACCCTCTGCTCCCAAAGGTTTGAACTGCCAGGTACCTTGTAGACGCGAAAGCGGCCCGTCGACCAGTTGCATGTGGATCGACTCATGCGGGCTCAGTGTGTTCCTGGTTGTAAACGAGTGGAGGACGCGCCCTTTTCCGACAGTCAGACTGGCCGTCATGGCTCGTTCACCGGCCGACAGCACGGCCACCTGCCGACACCAGGGCAAAAATTTCGGGTAGGCCTCAACATCATTTACAAGTTCAAACATCTGCATTGGCGTACGCAAGATAAGTGCTGATCTTGTTATCTCAGCCACTGCATATTCCGTGTCGTCGCATCACCTATTCCATGTATCAATATGTTCAAGACTTATTTGGCTCACTCGCAGCGCCACTGTCAGGCGCTTTTTCCGAAGGTTCGGCCTCGGGCTCTGGCGTTTCGGAAACGGCCCCAGATTCGTTCGTTGCACCTTCACCAGGCTCATTGACCTCATCATTTGACTCAACGCCGCCCTCTTTAATCACGCCGGTATCCAGATCCGCCTCAGAGGCCGTGGCCGGGTCCAAGTCTGTACCCGACGGCTGACCGAGTTCGTTTGACAGCGTGTCTGGCTCTGGATCAATGGCGCCAGCCTCTACGTCTACATCGTCTTCCTCTGGAATAGCCGGATCGGCACAAATCACCAGCAATTCCGAGCTATCTGCCTTGCACAGCCGTTGACTGGCGTGACCAGCGGCGAGCATGGCGAAAACGACGCTCAAACCGATGAGAACGCTCAAGCCAATTCGCTTCGATTTTTCCAGCGGCGGCGCCGACCAAAGCATACTCGTAAGCAGGAGCCCCAGGCTGGCAGGCAGGATCATAGCGGCGAGCAGAAAATTCAGCCACTGAAAGGCGGTGAGCTGTAAGAGGCTACCCTGCAAGAAGGTGAAATAGAGCGCGATTACCAGAATAAGCAGGACCACCACCAAACCTGCCATCTTCAGGCTGATACCTGCCCGCTCTGAAACGTAGGTCACAAGCGGAGCCGTAAGATACATCGCTGTGCTCCAGCACAACAGGCACGTGAGAACGTAGAAACATGAAAGATAGAAACGGCCTTGTGGTATCGAATGCAAGGCTTCAGGCAAGGCGATGTAGATGAGCGTGAACGGATCGCTGCTGATCAGTGACGCCTGCGCTGACCAGGCCAGCATCACGAAGGTCACCAGAGCGCCACAAGCCAGGTGCGCCGCTGCGAACAAGCCGGTGCGCGTAGCCAGCCCGCTGACCGTCAATTGTTTTTCACCGAAGAGACAGTAAACACCGGTTGCTGCAGCTAGTGCGAAAACCGTGTAAAGCAATACGTCCAGAATCATACTCAAGCCGAGACGCGTGCCCTCACCTGCAAACATGAAGGCCAATGCTGCGCCATGGTCACCGAATAGCCAGCTGTGCCTGAGGCACAGCACCAGAACAAAGGCTATGAGTACCAGCCCAATCAGACCAGGGCGCGCCAGTCCGTGCATGGAGAAGCGGATCCATGGCAGTAGCAGGAACAGGGCGAACACCACCAGGGTCAACAACTGGATAGACGTGTCAGCCACTGGCAGACTATCGTAAGGTAGGCCGCCTGATTCTGTCTGTGGCTGAAAATTGATGAGAACGGTCTTCAGCAGTACACCGAGAAGCTCCGAACCAAAAATAAGGTAAGCGCAGACCAAACCGATCAAACCAATCGTCAGTAAGTACGCTGTAAAACGAACGAGTGGAGCATGGGGCTGCGCAAGACAGTAACCGAGAATATTGCTGAAGCGCGCGTTGGTCCTTCGGCTATTCGGGTGCCGGTGAGTCTGGCTGCGAACGATACTCGCGAACCGCAGTTGGACGTAAACAGCCGGCCCAGCGAGCAGCAGCGTGCTGAGACAGTAGACCAGCGCGACATCCAGCAAGCCATACTCGATGATCAGTCGCGGAAACTCCCAGAATACGCTGAAGCCAAGAACGATGCAGAGTCCTGCCACCGTAATCGAGTTAGGCTTATTGATAACGTGCTGTACTGATTCCAAAAAATGATTCCTGAGCCCGAAGTGCTGCTGCCTACCCCGTGTTAGAATGTGCGCCCGTGCCGGAGTGTGCTACGATTCCCGGCCAGCGAATACAGATGTATTTGCGATAGTAACGAATCACCCGAAACAGATCAGGTCATTTTGGCAAATTCAAAGAAGAAAGACAGTCTGGGCACTATAGCTCGAAACAAGAAGGCGCGCTTTGACTACCACATCGAAGACAAATTCGAAGCTGGTCTGGTCCTGCTTGGTTGGGAAGTCAAGAGCCTGCGCGCTGGTAAGTGCCAGCTCGTTGACTCGTTCATATTCCTCAAAAATGAGGAAGCCTGGCTGCTTAACGCCCACATTACACCCTTGAAGGAAGCGTCAACTCACGTTATTGCAGAACCGCTGCGGTATCGGAAGCTGCTGCTCAACAAGCGTGAAATCGGCAAGATTATGGGCCGAACCCAGCAAGAGGGCATGAGTTGTGTCCCGCTCTCACTCTACTGGAAAGACAACAAGGTCAAGTGCGAAATAGCCATCGTGCGAGGCAAGAAGGATTTCGATAAACGCGAAACCGAGAAAGATCGTGACTGGGAACGCTCGAAGCAGCGGATCGTCCGTGAACACGTCAAGCAGTAAAGTCTTGTTCCTGTCATGATATGGAACAAGTTGCTGCCTTATATACTCTATCCCACCACCTGGTGTCTGATTCTCCTGCTCGTTATCGTCATTCTGGCGTGGCGATTGGACCAGACGCTACTTCGCAATCTTGCGCTTAGTGGTTTTGCCCTTCTCTGGATCACTGCATCGCCGTGGTTTGCGAACTGGCTATGGGGCGGCCTCGAGAATGCCCATGACATCTACCATGCAGACGACATGGAAAAAGCAGATGCTATCATCCTGCTGGGTGGCGGCGTGCAGCTCCCAAAACCGCCACGGGTTTATGCCGACCTGAATGCTGCTGCGGATCGGGTGCTTCAGGCAGCACTCCTTTATAAAGCCGGCACTGCCGAGCGCATCCTTGTTAGTGGTGGCCAGGTGTTTCCGCAGCCGGGACTTGGCTCAGAGGCTGATTATCAGAAGCTGATTCTGCTTCAGCTGGGCATACCTGAGGAAGCCATCGTACTCGAGCCTGATAGCCGCAACACTGCGCAGAATGCAGAATTCACACTGGCTTTAGCGAAGAGCCTAGGTTACAGCCGACTGATTCTCGTAACATCTGCCTACCACATGCCGCGCTCGAAATTTCTGTTCGACTTCCAGGCCAGGCGCCTCAGCAGTGCAGAGTGGGCTCCAGAAATCACTGCTTTTCCAACGGATATTCGTGTGACCGAGCAGCATGGGCCGGCCCTGCTTGGTCTGATACCTGATGCCGGGAGTCTTGCCATGACTCAGGAAGCCATCCGGGAATATATCGGTTACTGGTTCTATCGATTGCGCTTTCGTTAGCCCCCTCAACAGCGGCTTTGAGGGGGACGCCTGCTTGAAAGCATGACAAGTGTATCCTAGGCTTTTCGAGCGCCGCCCCTCCTGAGAGAAATTCGCAAGTATGTCTTATTTATCGCCGTCTATAGGGCGTCGTCCTTCGATCGTGCCACCCGGTCTTATTCATGCCCATTTCAGCTAACAATCTTACAGTCGAGGATCTGCTCCGCAGCCCTGACCTGGCCAGCTCAACGCTCGGCTCGCCGGATCGCTGGCCAAAGGCGCTGTTGACGGTCGTCAAACTGATGGTGGATTCCCAATTCCCTATGTTCGTCGCCTGGGGCCCGAATCTCGCCTTCCTGTATAACGATCAATATTCCCGCATCATGGGCAACAAACATCCAGCCGCCTTTGGTCAGCCCTTTTCCGAAGTCTGGTGGGAAATCTGGTCGGAGATCAGCCCAATCGTCGATAAAGCGCTTGCCGGAGAGGCCACTTTTCACGAAAACATGCCGCTCGTTATTGAGCGTAACGGCTTCCCCGAGCATGCCTGGTTCACGTTCTGCTATTCGCCACTACGGATTTCGGACGACGAAGTAGGCGGAATGTTCTGCACCGTAACCGAGACCACCGTGCACGTCCTGAGCGAACGGCGGAACGCCTTTCAGTTGAAATTGTCGGATAGTCTGGCATCAATTGCCGATCCCGCCGGAGTTGTCACGACCGCAATCAGAATATTGGGTGAGGAAGTTAATGTTTCGCGGGTACTGTTTTCAGAAATCAACGAAGTTGAACGGACGTTTCTCATCAGGCAGGACTGGACGCAGGCAGGGGTCAGCAGCATTGCAGGCTTTTATCGACAACTGGATGATTTCGAGTCCGACATCATAGTCGAACTGAGTCATGGTCGTGCCGTGCTCGTCGACGATGTGGCCAAGGACCCACGACTGCGCCATCAAGCCGCCACCTATAGCCGCGCCGGCATCCAGGCATTTATAGCCATTCCCCTGGTCAAGTCCGGAAAACTCAGGATCGTTCTTCAGCTCCATCAGAGCCAGCCCTATCATTGGACTGAAATCGATCTTCAGCTGGCTCAGGACATGGCCGAACGTAGCTGGTCGGCGGTGGAGCATGCGCGCGCCCAGGCAGAGCTTCGGGCGGAGCGGGACCAGAGCCGACATATCTTCGACAGCATGACGGAGGGCTTCGCCATCGTCGATGCTGACTGGAGAATTCTGCGGATCAACGCCGCGGGGCTCAGGATCAGCCGAACGTCTTCGGCTCAAGTCGCTGACCGGAACTTTTGGAGCATATGGCCAGGGCTGGCGCAAGATAGCCTCGAAGCCTGTCATGGTGGCGTGATGCTGCATCGCCAACCCGTGACTTGTGAGCAGCATTTTGCACTGGGTGACGAGCATCCCAGCATCATCGAGTTGAGGATGTATCCGGTCCCCGAAGGCGGGGTAGCCATCTTTTTCCGTGATGTAACCCAGCGCAAGCGCATTATCGAAAAGCTCAAGGAGACCGACCAGCGAAAGGATGAGTTTCTGGCAATGCTGGCCCACGAATTACGTAATCCACTTGCGCCCATCAGTGCAGCTGCTGAACTGCTGCAAAGCCGGCAGATCGATGCTTCCGAGATTCAGCAAACAAGCGAGGTTATCTCCCGACAGGTCAATCACATGACCAGCCTGGTTGACGATCTCATGGATGTCTCTCGGGTCACTCGAGGACTGATCACACTTGCAGACGATATGCTCGATGTGGAAAGTATCGTATCGGCAGCCGTCGAGCAGGTTCGCCCACTCGTCGATGCGCGGCGCCACCAAATCCAGGTCCTTGTCCCGCCGAGTCAGCTGTGGGTTCAGGGAGACTTGAAACGGCTCGTCCAGGTGCTAAGTAACCTGCTCAACAATGCTGCCAAATACACTCCTGAAGGCGGCAATATTGAAATGAGTGCCAGAGCCGAGGATAGCGAAGTAGTATTCGTGGTGAGCGATAACGGGATAGGCATGCCCCCCGAGCTCATTCCTTCAGCATTCGAACTATTCACTCAGGCGAAGCGCAGCTCCGACCGTTCACCCGGCGGCTTAGGCATTGGACTCGCGCTGGTCAAGCGACTGGTGGAACTACATGGGGGTAATGTCTCAGCTGAAAGCCCGGCTTCAGGCAAAGGCAGCGAGTTCACGATCAGATTGCCACGCGTAGTGCCGAATGGCAGGGAGGCTTCACCCGCGGTCGATGTCTCGAAAGCACCCAACGACAGTTCCACGCTCAAGGTTCTGATTGTCGACGATAACGTTGATGCAGCCGTTATGCTCGCAATGCTGCTCGAGGCAGCGGGCCACTCAGTGAGTGTCGAACATAGCTCCGAAAAAGCGCTTGAGCGCGCCGAGACGGAAAGGCCCGACGTCTGCCTGCTCGACATCGGCTTGCCCGACATGGATGGCAATGAGCTGGCCCGTCAACTTCGGAAGCGGTCAGGTACGGCGTGCAGTACCTTGATCGCTGTGACTGGCTACGGACAAGACAAAGACCGTGAAAAGACCGCAGCCGCGGGCTTCGCGCATCACCTCGTGAAACCAGTCAATGTGCCTGAACTGATGACGCTGCTGTCAGAGCTTTCGCAGCAGCCCTGAGGCACCCAATGTCTCGCATCCGCCTCACTCCCAGTTAGTCAGCCAAGGCTGTCTTACAGCGATGTAATCGTTATTCTCGCTTGGATACAGCCAAGTCGACTTGAAAATCGTCTGGCTGGCTCTATATATGAGCAAGTCAGTGTCGTATACTGACTAATCCTGGGGACGACTTGGTTTCGACGCCGATTACAAACCCAAAGGTGCATGTCGTGAGGGCAGAGACTCACGTACTCCAATCTCTGAAAACTATAGTTGCAAACGACGACAACTACGCTCTAGCGGCCTAAACCCCCGTTAGCGCTCACGCCAAGATGCTTATATCGCGGTACTGAGCGTCATCAGAATAAGCTAGCCATGAGGAATGTCTCCTACCGACTGGCGAAACCTTAAGGAGAATCGCTGTTTACACCCTGCCCCCCGGGTCGTTTACGGCTAGATCAATAGAGGGAAACTAAGCATGTAGAGCCGATGGCAGAGGATTGGCGGACGCGGGTTCAATTCCCGCCGTCTCCACCAAACAAGATGATCAGGGGGTCTAGCAAGATCCCTTGAAAAGCCCCAGCCCTGGGGCTTTTTTATGGATCAGCAGTTCGCATCGTTTCACTGCCTTCCACCATGAATTATGGCTAACTCCCCCCTAGCCCTACTTTGTTCCAACTTGCCTTTCTTGCAATAGACACAGACCCACGGGCTGTTCCTCAACGATAAGCAGAACAGTCCGAGACGATCTTTCACCAGGTTATTAGCGTTCATACTCGCAGCCTTATCTGAAGATCTGGCTCTACCAACCCTCTCCTTCCCTCGGCGTGACAGAGTACCATTCATCCGGTGCAGCGCTCGGCAAGTTAACCCAGAAAGGTGCTGCGAATGTTCCCAGGGCATTCTCGTTCGGATCGATGGGATCGGGGACCGAATCGGCAGCTTTTAGAATAGTCGGACTGGAACAGGACAACTCTCCGGCGAGTGGAGCCAGGGCTGTGTTGATGCTCTGCTGCGCCGTAGGGAAAGATGCGAGGTCTAGCTGAGTTACCAGCTCTTCCAGAACGATGTATACAACGCTGTTAACCAATTCACCTTCGTCCAGATCACTGTTCATGGGGCAACAGATTTTTCCAACATCCACCGATGGAATCTGTTGACCTGTGATTAACAATGCAGAGTTCAGCGTCAAAACGGTCGAATCCAGGAGCGTTTCTATTGCGGCCCCGTAGAGGGATAGAATGTCGCCTTGGTCTTTCAACGACTCCGGACAGTCACACGCCACCGCCCCTCCAAGCGATGAAGTATCAATGAGGCAGCCCGTGAAGGCGGGTGATTTGATTTCATCTTCTAGATTGATGCTTTCACAGGGCTCGCCAGAGGCGACTTTTTGCGACATCCAACGTGATTGAATCTGGCTTGGCGCTATAGGGCAATTTAGTGGTGATTCCCGGAATAGATGACCGGGCAATCCTCGATCGCCTCGGCCAACTCCGTAGTTGAGGCCGCTCTGTAGGGCGTTGAAGTAGCTCACATTGCCGGTTCCAGACAAATAGTCCGTCCCTCTGCTGCTCGTCAATTCGTCGCTGATTGTTTTGATGCAAGCGACGCCAGTACAGGCAGAGCCGCTGTAATAAACGGCCTCTCTTGATGTAAAGCGATCATCCCGTACACCAATCAGGGTGCGATACGCTGTCTGTTGGGATCGGTCCAGGAAGAAGATGCGCGGGGCATCATGCTCATCGAAGTCAATGGCTTCTCCAAGAACCCGGCCAGCGGCGTCAGCAACTAGGGTTTTAGAGGACTGCTTCGCCATGTAATGTTTAACCAAGGCGTCCCGGACCATGACAATACCAACCAGGGTACCGAATCCCAGGATAGAAATAATGATGATGAGTTCCAAAGTAATAACGAAGCCGCCCTGGCGACGCAAGTATCTCAGTCGGTTGGTTCGTTCGTACAGCATGATGACCCTTCCTTTTGGCGTCAGATTAAATAATCCAGTAGTTCAAATATCTCAGCGAGCTTTATTGCAGCCGGAAAGATCACGATGACCCCGAACATGGGAAGGCCCACGATCATCAGCGCAAACAAGAGAGAGATACTTTTCTGACTAATGAGCTTGCGGTTCATTTCCTCCTGCTGCGCTCTAAATACCTCAGCCTGACGCGCCAGGTTTTCAAACATCGGAGAACCGGCGGCTTGGCCGACTTCAAAAGATGCGGCAAGTGCCTGTAACTGGCGTACCCGCGTTCTTTGGTAGAGTCGCCCCATCGCTTTCTGGAAAGATTCACCGGATTCGATTTCCATAGCGATTAATCGGAGTTCGACAGCCAGCGGATGACCCCGTTCGAATCCATATTCTCCAGCCTCCTTGAGCGAGCGGAGCAACGACATGCCAGAAGTCAGATAGGCGTTGACCAGATCGACAAAAAAACTGAGATTGGCCTGTACTCGGAGTCCGCGAAGCTTTCGGCGTTGCAAAAGGAAAAGGTCAATGGAAAAGAAACTTGTAACCAGGCTGGCGGCCATCAACCAGACAGGCGGATCCGCATTTATCTCTGTAAACAGGAGCACGGAGCCGATAAAGAGAAATACCTTTCCTGGCCAGTAGATCCAGACGAAATCCGTGGGCACAAATCCAGCCTGGCGCATCAGCTTGCCCGGATAAAATCTGAAGCTTTCAGGTTGCTCCATATCGAACGCCAGTTCCGGCCTCAGCTCGGATCGGCTTAATACGTACACTCCAAGTAATGACGCCCCACAGGCAAGCGCTAGAAAGATATCAATGCTGAAAGAGCTCACCATGACTTGCTCCTGAGAATTGCGCGCGTCCATAACAGACCCACAACCTGTAAGAAAACGGCCAGGTAGAGAATAACGGGGCCAGCAGGGTGCGTAGTGATAGGCGCAAGCCATCCCGGCTCCTGACTCTGAAAGAATGGGATTAACAGATACGGAAACGCCGCTGCGATCAGCAGCGCGTATTTTGCTCCGGAGAGTTGGCCGCGAGACTGGATTAGGAAAGTCTTTCGCTCACGCAATACTTTTGACAATGCCCGAAGCAGCGCATGAAAATCCGCACCACCGTGCCAACGTGATCGAAGCAGGTTGACGAAAAGGCTGACGCCTTCGGATCGGTACCGGTCCAGAAGCCGAGCCGTAGCGCCGTCAATGGAATCGCCCAGTTTAAGCCTCATTACGAGATAATCGAGTTCAGTCTTGACCATAGGAGGAGCGCCTTGTGAGCCTACCTCAATGGCTCTTACGGCAGTAATGCCACTGGCGGATAGAGACGCTGCAAGATCCAGCGTATCAACCAGGTGCCACTCAAATTCCTGCGCGCGCCAGACCACCAAATCCTTGAGAACATAAACAGCGAGTGGCAAGAAGGTCACCCCTGCGCAGATACTCAAACCTGCTTGGTCCTCAAACAGTGTCAGGAACAGGAGACTGATGGTCACCGCGACCAAACAGAGGCCGGCGGCAAACACCAAGGGTTCCAGGCGCACCCCCAGTATCTGGAGATGTCGGGTGAGGATGGAGAGTCTGGCTTCGAGCAGCTCTGGGGACGCACCATCGGCATCCACCTCCTTCGTTCGATGAGAGAGGCGGACAAAATACGCGCCTGAAAACAATAGGAGGGCAACCGCCAGGATAATCGCTATCCGTTCCAACATGATCGTCGCTCCCGGGGTTCGCAAAGTTCTCGCAATTGGCGCTTACCATCCCGTGACTCGATCTCCACTATGCTAAGAACTTTCCGTCGTCCCTGAGCATCCCGACCAACGTGGACGATCATCCCTATGGCTGCGTCTACCATATCTCTAATCGCTTCCCGCGGCGCGTTGGCGTCCGCGAGCAGTGCCAGCGTCTCCATGCGCTTTAGAGCTTGCTGCGGATTGTTGGCGTGAATCGTTGAGAGGCTGCCGTCATGACCGACATTCATCGCCTGAAGCATATCGAAGACCTCATCGCCCCGAACTTCACCTACGATGATGCGATCTGCGCGCATCCGCAAAGCATGACGCAGCAGCGAACGCAGGCCCTGTTTGCCTTTGCCTTCACTATTCTCCTGACGACTCTCCAGCGAAACCACATGGTGATGATGCAACGCCAGCTCGGCCGAATCCTCGATTGTAACGATCCTTTGATTGGCGGGAATGAATTCCGATACGGTATTTAGCAACGTTGTTTTACCTGTGCCGGCACCGCCAGTGAACACAATATTCACACGGTTGCGGACAGCAAGCCGCAAGGTTTCAGCCATACCTTCAGACAGCATGCCTTTGGTCACGAGATCTTTGAGACTGGCATGCGACTGATGAAAGCGACGGATGCTGACCACTGTGCCTACAGGGCTCAATGGAGGAATGATGGCATGCAGGCGACTGCCGTCTGGTAGTTTGGCGTCAACCGCAGGATTTGAGGAATCAAGATGCTTTCCCTGGCTCCCAACGAAACGATCCACAAAGCGCCTGAGATGAGCCTCGTCGTCAAAGCCCACTGAGGATCGCTCAAGAAGGCCATCCCGTTCTATCCAGATGTTTGTCGGGCCGTTGACCAGGATGTCGGTCACGTCTGGATCTTCCATCAACGGCTGCAAGGGCCCCATTCCGGAAACTTCACTGATGACCCCGCGCGCTAGGGCTTCGCTTTCTTGCTCAGACATATTCAATCCGACCTGAGCGGCAACGACGCGTATCAGAGAGTGCACTCGAGCCTGAACCTGCTGCCCGTCCTGTAGGTCCAGCGGGTCCGAATCCAGTGAAGTGATCAATCGTTTGTGTATATGCTGGCGGGCTTTGGCAAGTATCGGCGCACGCTCCTGATCAGGTTGACTCATATCAGGCGCCTCCGAGGAACTTGGCGAGTTCAAGACACACGGGGTTATGGGTCAGCCCCAGTATGCGTCCCTCCGGCAGGCGAAACGAGTCTCTGTGAGTGTAGGACTTGGCATATTGCTCGCAGGCAGCCGACTCGTTGTCAGAAAGTTCGTAGAGTAGCCCGCGATGGTACGCAATCCGCCATTCCGGGGCTCCTAGTTGCTCAGCCGCTGCTAGTGCAGAAAATCCTTTTTGTGGCTCATGATTAAGATAGAACACCGCGGCAAGCGTTTCGTGGATGCCGGGGTGCATCGGGCTCAGACGCATCTGGGGCTCTAACAGGGCCTGGGCGCGGCGGGTATTGCCCTCCTCCATTGCTAGCCGCGCAGCCAGAATGGCGGCTTCTGGTCTCGGCCGATTATTGGCCAATAACACATCGAGATAGTATTGGGCTTCACGATTTTTATTTCGAGCCTGATAGGCCACCGCTAGCGCAAGCTGAAGCCTTTCATAGTCGGGAAACTTGGTGAAAAGCTGCGTCAGGCGCCGTAAGGCGCCATCGCAGCCATTGAACAGTGATTGCGGATCAGGGCGACAATACTCACCAGATTGAATGTTGACGAGCTCATGTTCTATCAGCCGCGTTACTTCCTGTTCGGGGTCGCCAATCTCGCCGACAAAGGTCTGCTGCGAAGCGCAACCCGTCATGGCGAGAACCAGCAATACAACGAGCTGGAGCTTGTTCATTGTGTACCCCACTGATGGTTTTCGGTTAATGAAAGGAGATGGCTTGCCAGGTCGGTTGTGGAAGGGAAGGCCCAAAGGTGTACACGTTCATCTGGTGTTCTGATGATATTAGGCGTCACCACAATGACAATTTCGCGAGTCTGCTCAGTTTGCGATGTGGCCTCGGCCAGCTTCCCAAACAGTGGTAAGTCTCTGACGCCCGGAGTGAAATCATTCTGCTCCGATTGGGCCTGATAGACCAAACCCCCAAGTACCAGAGGCTGACCATCGCTGAGACGAGCACTAGTGCTGATGCTTCGCGTATTGAACGCCGTGGAGTTCAAAGAGGTTCCCGTACTATCTGTGATTTGCTGGGTCAAAGTAGTGTCCGGCATGGAAACAGTTGGGTTGAGATCCAGAGTGATGTTGTCTGATTCATCCACCATCGCTTTCACGTTCAAATTAATACCGAAAGCCTTGAACGATGTTCCACTGAAGACACCTGGGGTATTCGCACCGACTTCGTCACCATCTTTCAAGCCTGTTGGAGCAAATGCGGTAGGGACCGGCACCTCTCCTCCCACGTTGAAAGAGGCTGATTCACCGGCTAACACCATGAGCGTTGGACGCGACAGAGTCCGGGAAATGCCTTCCTTCTCCATCAGCGAAAACAATAGATCGAAGGCGAGATCATCACCTCCAATCTGCAGATTGTTGGTCAATGTCCCTCCCAGCACCTGAAGGGCGTTTTCTACAGTAGAACTCTGTGGAGGTGTGCTGGAAAGTCCACCAAGGGAGAACAAACCCTGATCAGAGTAACCTTGAGTCAGCAACGTAAAATCGGGGCGCCACTGCCGCATCTGTGTCCGATTGACTTCATGAATCTGGACCGACACTCGAATTTGCGGCAGGTCTCTCACCTCGATCATGGATAAAAGGCGGCCCCCGCCCAGTGACAGTAACTTTGAGCGGGCCACATTCGATCGGATACCGTTTTCGTTGATATCGCCGGAGCCGAGAGCTGCGCCCGAGCCAAACGCAAGGGTTCGAGACCCGACAGCTGAACTACCCCTCAGCAATCCTCCAGATTCGTTGGTGACAGGTACAAGGTCATAGCCCGCAGCTTCATCTACACCACCAATCAGCCGTGAGACAAGGTTTAAGATTCGGGTTAGGGCTACCTGATCTCGCACTTCCCCTTCCAGAAGGAAGGTGTCAGCCAGATCGTCCCGAACGTCACCGCGTACCACCCGCCGAATACGGACATCCCCGCCTCCCATGGGCACGATAGCGGCCATGATTTTATGCTCCAGCGTTCGCGGTAAGGTTTGGACCTGGATCAGATTGATGACTGCCACTCGGGGCTTAATAAGGTCACTCGTGGCATTGAGGCGGAACGCGTCCGAGAGTGACTGCTGGGCGGTTGCGACCAGATCCAGAGGAGAACCCGCCTGGACGCCCGGGACCGAGTTACTGGCGAGTGAATTGGGGCGTCGCGACTGTAGAGCGCCCAGATAATGTCGAGCAGCCGTTTCGGCCGCCAACTTGTACTGAACATTGGGCACTGCTCCCCGTAGCACGAGTGCAGGACGGTCCGGCGCCATTTCCACACGAATCCGTGAGTGGATATCTGATAGTGCATCTCTAAGCAACGACATGTCTTCACTGACCCCGAACATGAGCGTCTGGCTGGTTCCATCCTCGTACCACACCATAATCGTGGTGCGACCGACGTTCTTGGCCAGCATCAGGAGCTCCCTCCCGCCAAGCACTTCGATTTCGATAATGGAATCCTGACCCACTGCGACCCGTTTGACGTCTCGATCAAACACCAGGCGTGAATGCGTCCACTGCACCAATGCCCGATACTCAGAGGTGTGTCGGCCATGGGAGTCCTCAATGTACTTAAGGTTGGCGAGCGTTGTTGCGGGGATGCAAAGCATGCCCGTGACCATGACTGCCTTTAGGATTTTCATTGCTGCGACCCTCCTGCGAGATCTGATAATGCGAGTCCTGCTATCTCGGCGCAGCGTGGCTGTTTCCGGTTGGCATCGGATGGGAGGAACGTTATAAGCTCAATTCGGCGATTCAGAGACCAGGATCGAGCAGCCTCCCGCATCTGGAGAGGACTCGTCTCGCCCACTCCGAACTGTTGTACCCGCTGCTCGAGCACACCTTGGGAAATAAGGAATCGGCGCGCCGCCGCTGCACGTTTCTCAGAGAGCATTTGGTTATAGGCTGCATTGCCATCCACGTTTGTGTGGCCAATGATCAGAACAAAAGGCATGAGTGGGCTGCGGGCCATTTCCCGGGCAAACCATTTCAGATCCTCTGCCAGCGAATCCGGAATGTCGTGCCTTCCCTGTGCGAATGAGGCACCGCTGACAAAGCGCTTGTAAGAACCCAAGTGGCCGCTAGCTGAATTGCTTTCTCGCAATTCCCATGGGCGTTGGCCGGGGGCTGCTTTGACCAATGGGTGAAAATCCAGTACGCAGCCCTGCTGAAACGATTGATATCTTTGACGGCTGTCGCGGGCATTGAACGCCGATGGCTTGACGTCTGTGGTAAGGTGGTAATGCGCTGCCAGCCCCCTTGCCTTTGAGTTACCCGCCACGTCATTAGCGGAATAAACCGGAAAACTCCCTTGGCTAGCGCAACCCGAGCTAAGTGCACAGCACATCAGTAAACGAATGGTTGCTTTCATGGCTTACCTCTATGTAGCTATCCGTACCTTCCACCTAGCCAAACCCATGCCAAGTTATTTATTTCATTAAATTCATACACTTAGAGCTTCCGACAAACATCTTTTGCAGAATGCGAGATAATGTTCGCATTCTGGTAGCAGAGGTTTTTGCATTTTGCAAAAAAAAAGACCGCAGTGCGGTCAGATGAAGGGGATCTTAATTATAAGAACAATTCAATCGTTCATAGGAACGGCAACTTGCCGTCTAATCAACCCAGCGACAATCTCAATATTTCGATGCGTGGGCGCCGGTTCAATGCTGACACGCGAATCGGAATCTGAGCTGGAATGACCAGATCCGTGAAGAACGATAGATACAACATCTGAAGAGCGAATGCTTGCCAAGGGATACACATATTCGGGTGCAATGGCTACAACCATTGAGAATGCGAGCCGACTTGCAGGACCGGATACCGATGCAAGATTGCCCGCGGGCAGCTCTCGGCCGTTTTTACCCCCCATAACACCCACCAGACGAACGTCTCTAGCTAGAGTCCGAACTCCTTTTGGGCCAGTTGCCAGTACGTCGAAGAGGTCGCCGTTGCGCAGTTGGCTATGAGGAATAGCGCCGGGCTGCGGCTTCATGGTATAGAGAACCTTCCCTTCTGGAACTTGCTGAGCAAGCCAAGAACGCGGGGGAGTTGCGAGCTCATTTCGACGGAAAATCTCACCGTGTTTTTTGTCATTGGCGAGCCGCTTTCCTAATAACCGCGCTGGATCTTTTATTCCCGTAACCTGTTTATCGACCCGTACCTTCTGAATCATCGTAGGCTCTATGCTGACTCCCGCAGGCCAATTGCCGGCAATGCCCAGGACCTCGTGAGTGGTGATTCGTTCCACTTGACGGACCCCCAGCACACTGGCAAGAACGCCAGAAATAAGAAACATGCTGATTGCGGCAGTTGTGCTTCCTGTGAATTTCTTGTTCATGTCGACCCCCAATGAATATGAGCTTCTATGGCCGCGACAGGAATCCACCGCGGCCATTGGGTTCTCAAATCAAGGAGCCGAGACAGTGCCGGTGTTGGCGGCGGCAGAAGATCCGAGGCTCGCCGTTGTGGAACCACCTTCCACGGGCGTCGCTGCTACGAAGGTGAACTCGACGTCATCACCAGCGTTGGAGTCTGTAGAGTCTCCGAAAACCGACCCTTCGACCGCTGCAGTTTTCTCGCCATTGACGATGCCATTGAAGGCGTAAGTTTGATCCAGATGGCCGATAGCCTCAGAAACGTCCTCCATCTCAGCAGTGAGCGAATCTCTCATAGTAACCATACCCGCAACCAGTCCGGTGACTAGAACGGTGGAAAGCAGGACCAACTCGGTTGTCAGAACAAATCCACCTTGCCTGGATGCCAATGGGCTAACCTGAATATTCTTCATTATCAGTACCTCTCATTTGATAATATATTTTATTTGTGTGACCTGCGCCTCACATATTATATAGTTCATTAAACGTGCCAACTTTTATTCTCTAAGTATAAACAATTACTTATGAATATTTATTATTATTTTATAACAGACATTCCGCTTACACTGGATATTGGAATGCAAGATGCAAACCTAATTGCATAGAGATAAAGAAGAATTCAGTCCTGGAGCTAGAACCAAAAGCAACGAAAAAAGACCATCAAAGATGGTCCTATTAAATTAATAATCCTCTATTGCAATTTACTAGCTCGCTAGAAGTGATCCTGCAAAAAACATGCGGAATTGGCTACTGGGAACAGGCTTACCCGTAAAATAGCCTTGAACTGAATCACAGCCCAGCTCTGTCAGTTTTTCGAGTTGCTCGGCGGTTTCTGCGCCCTCAGCGATCACATGAAGGTTTACATCGTGGCCTACGGTAATGATGGCCCTCGCAATTGCCTCTGCAGTCGGGTCCGAGGTGATAGACTGGACAAAACTACGGTCAATTTTCAGGCAATCTGCCGGCAAGTTCTTGAGGTAACTGAGTGAGGAGTAGCCTGTTCCAAAATCGTCAATGGCGACCCGAATACCCATATCGCGCAGGTCAGTCAGGTTCTTGAATGCCTTGCTCATGCCATCCACCATAATGCTTTCGGTGACCTCCAGCTCGACCAGTTGCGGCTGAATTCGATGGTGTTGAAGGCCAGCCCTAAACTCTTCCACAATCGTTCGAGTGTTCAGATGAATGCCGGAGATATTTATCGAAACAGGGACAACTTCAAATCCCTCCTCTCGCCAGGCGACTATCTGATCAAAGACCCTCTCCACTACCAGATGACTGAGAGAAATAATCAACCCAGACTTTTCTGCAATCGGTATGAATTGCGCAGGCGAGACAAACCCCATCTCCGCGTTGTGCCACCGAATCAGGGCTTCCATACCAATGAGCGATCGGTCAGAAAGGTCATATTTCGGTTGGTAGTACATTTCGAGAACACCATCTGCAATATCCCGTCTGAGAAGACGCTCTATCTCGACATCAAGGCTAATACGTGCTTTGAGCGCAGCGTTATATCGATGCACCCGGAGACCATTGGAGGATTGAAAATCTGACTGAATAGCGTAGGCAGTCGCCGTTAACAGACCATCGGTGGTGGGGGAGGCTTCACTCGTATCCGCAACGCCGACAACCCAGTCAATGCCGAGAAGGTAGTTACTGATCTCAATGCTGGTCGAAACCCGTCGTAGTAGGAGCGTTGCGAGATTATCGATAAACTCCGAATCGTAAAGGGCCGAAAGCACAATGACGTAATCCGATTCGGATAGCCTCGCAATCAGATACTCAGGGCGCTTAGTCTCGACCGGTAATGTGCTGAGAAAGCTATCAAGACCGAGTTCCAGTCTTTCGACAATCACTTGAGCAACTTTAGCCGCTCCATCGCGGCCGATGGTCGGCTCGAACTTACGCAAGTCCGACGCCGAAAAGCGCAAAACCGCGGTCTGCGTGTTCGTTTCCCGGTCTTCCCGTAGCCGAGCTCTGAGCTCCTCTAACAGCCGCCTTTCATTGGCAGTTCCAGTTACGGAGTCCTTATATGCTAACGGCTCGCAGTCAAGGGCAGCGCTCTGGCCCTGCAGTAGGCATAGCCACTCGCCCTCTGCGCCCGGTACAAACCTCCCCTGAAGTGACTCCCGGTTTCCGTCTGCAAAGTACTCGATAACGAATCTTTCACACGCTTGCGTGCTTTTCGCCGCTGCCCAGGCAACCATCACAGAATCAGAGAATGTCTCGCCGAGAGATTGGAAAAAATCCCTACGAACAAGCAGCTGTGCTCTCAGCTCAGCGGGCAGCCGCTCGATCTGGTGGGTGCCCTGTATGATCCCGTCAGAGTCGAGCAGCAGCATGATTTCTGATGAAGTTTTCAACATGGACGAAATTTGATGGCTACGATTTTCAAGATGTTTTTTCACCGCACTGGCGCTGATGAGAGAGCTTAAGCGCTGAGAGATAATTCGCCAGTTCAGAGGCTTCACGACAAAATCCGTAGCACCGGACTCGAAAGCAGCATCAATAGAGTCGTCGTCATCCTGGCCCGTTGCCATAATAATCGGGACAGCTGCGCCATTGAGTTGTTCCCGCATTTTACGACAGGTTTCAAACCCATCCATACCCGGCATGCGCGCGTCCAGCAATATGGCGTCGAATTTGTGGGAGGCCAGCCAGCTGAGCGCCGTATATCCATCCGACGCTTCAGTAACTCCGAAGCCAGCTTTGGAAAGCGCCAAGCGCGAGACCATTCGAACGGCGAGGTCGTCGTCTACAATCAGAAGACGGTAGCGCTGTGGTGCAACCGCTGGTTGAGCGTCGGTCAATGAGGTGGTGGCAGCCATGACAATCTCCGGTGGAAAACCTGTTGTCAAAGACCCAGCATCTAGCATGCCAACTATTTAGATCATACTTTTCAGTTAGTTACATAAGATTCTTGACGCGCAGCAAAATGGATTTGCAGAATGCAATTCACATTGACTCGCCTGCGAGCTGCTCTTTATCCCACTGCTGCTTCTTGCGATAAATGGTCGAGGCACTGATTTCCAGAAAGGCGGCCGCTCTCGGCACATTGCCGTCGCATTTCTCGATAGCCTCCTCAATAATGCGTTTCTCCTCTACCCACAGCGGCAAGATCGCTTGGTGGCCGGGGTTGGCAAGTGGGCTATGATGTCCAGCAGCTTCATTGGCGAGGGCCACTGGCTTTGCCGCTCCGGCACTGACAAGAGCACTGTGCTCACTGAGAAGCGGCCGGCTATCCCTGACCGGCGGAGCCTCCATCAGGCTAGGCAACATAGACATTTCAATGACAGTGCCCTCGTTTAATACCACCACATTTCTGACAACGTTGCTTAGTTCACGGACGTTACCGGGCCAAACGTAGTGCATAAAGAAAGTTTCTACTTCCCTGCTGAAGCTCCTGAACTGCTTCTTTTCATCTTTGGCATACTGCTTGAGCAGAGAGTGGGCGATAAGCATTATATCGCTCCCACGCTCCCGCAGAGCCGGCATGTGAATCGGGATAACGTGCAAACGGTAGTATAAATCCTCTCGAAACCGCCCCTCTTGAACTTCCCGCAGCGGGTCTCGATTAGTAGCGCATATGAAGCGAATGTCCACATTGAGCTCTTTACTGCTCCCGACCGGTGTAAACGTGCCAGATTGAATCAACCTGAGTAGTTTACTCTGAAGATCTAGCGGCATCTCGCCAATCTCGTCCAGAAACAGAGTACCGCCAGATGCCCTCAAGGCAGCACCGTCCCGAGCTGCGGACGCGCCTGTAAAAGCACCTTTGACGTGGCCGAACACTTCACTTTCTATCAGGTCCCGGGGAATCGCTGCGCAGTTCAAGGCAATGAAGGGAGCATTGACTCTAGGACTTTCTGCGTGCAGCGCCTCCGAACACAGCTCTTTCCCGGTGCCGCTCTCACCGGTGATAAAAACTGATGCATTGCTTTTTCCGGCGCTTTCCACGATGCGGTAAACATTCTGCATGGGCAGTGAGGCACCGATCATCCGGTGGAACTGCTCGCGCTTGTAGACTCTCTCGTACTGCTGAACCGTCTCTACGAGCTTTTGCTTTTTAAGGATATTCTTAAGGGTGACCTCGAGGCGAGCCTTGTCAAACGGCTTGGAAATAAAGTCGCTAGCACCGCGCTGCATGGCGTCAACCACCAAGTCAACCGAACCATGAGCGGTGATTACGATGACCGGCAGTAATGGTGTCTCGGCCTGAATCCCATCCAGAATACTTAGCCCGCTCATGTCCGGCAGTCGCACGTCAGTGATCACAACATCAAATTTATGCTGAGCTAGAAGCTCGAGAGCTTCGGAGCCGCTGTGGGCCGTCTGGACAGAGTAGGCACTCTGGAGGTAGCTCTGGTAGACCATTGCGTTGGAGGGGCTGTCTTCCACCAAAAGCACACTTGGGCGATGTTCACTCGGCATAGACGCTTCCCTGGTTGGATGGTTCACTCGACAATAGCTCGAGATGCCTTCAGACGTTCACGATAGTCAGCATAGGCGACCAGTGTTTCCTCTGCTACCTGCTTTAACTTGGTGATGGCGTCGCCATCAGAACAAGCGCTCGAATGACTGGCCAACTCTTCCAGTTCCTTGGCGGCAGTCTGGAGCCTGAGGCCGCCAAAGGTGCCTGAACTGCTCTTTAAAGCATGGGCCTGCTCACGTATTTCCAGTTCATCACTACTCGCTTCGGCTTTTTCCAGACCTTCTAGGCGCTTCTTGATTTCATTCATAAAGACAGAAATCATCATCGGGAGATTTTCCGCGGAGGTGTCTTTTATCAACTGTTCCAAGACGTCCTCTGACAGCACCAACGGGTTCTGGTGGCTTTCAGTATTTGACTGCATCTGTTGCTCCTCCTGAGTATGCTCACTCAGACACTTCTCGATCGACTGACTGAGGCGTTCAATGGTAAAAGGTTTACTGACGAAATCATTCATACCTATCTGGAAGCACCGCTCTATTTCGGATCTCTCGGCGTTCGCTGTCAGGGCAATGATGGGCGTTTTCGAATTCCTCCTGCCTGATGTTCGGATCCGCTGCGTGGCGTCCAGACCGTTGAGCTCTGGCATTCTTATATCCATTAGAATGACCGAATAATCAGTTTTTTCGGCCTGTTTCAAAGCATCTTTGCCATCATGGGCGACATCGACGATGTAGCCCCGGTTTCTCAAAAGTGCTGCACCTATTATCAGGTTCGCTTCAACATCGTCGACCAGCAGGATTTTGAGGCCGGACGACCCGGCGGCACCTTCCTCTAAGTCAGGACGGTCTGCCGGATCGCTGGACATATCTTCCGAAGGCAATTTATCAACAACATCAAACGGTATTTCGAAAGTGAATGCCGATCCGACATCAACCTCACTCTCCAGCCATATTTTCCCTCCCAGTCCAGTCACTAGTCTTTTTGCAATTGCCAGACCTAGACCAATGCCGCCATAACCCGAGTCACGAGTAGCGTCAGTCTGCTCAAACTCTGAAAAAATGGTATCAACAAGTTCGTGTGGAACGCCCGGGCCAGTATCCTTGACGACGAGACGCAACCGCCTGTGTGAGGCTCCCGGAAGCGCTTCGACCTCACTTGCGGAGACAGTGATTTGGCCCTCTTCGGTAAATTTATAGGCATTATCCACCAGGATAGTGAGAATCTGACGCAGACGTTCTCCATCTGTTCCAATGAAGGAGGGGATAGCGTCTTCAAATTCCGCGTAAAGCCCGATTTTGGGCTTTACGCCCGTTGCGAGGATTGCCGACTGAACTGCCCGCACCAAGTCGCGCAAGGAACAAGGTTGCTGTCTGACCTGAACGTGCCCCGCTTCAATTTTCGAGAAATCGAGAACCTCGTTCACCACCTGGAGTAGTGCGTCTCCTGAATCGCGAGCGAGATCCAGGTAGTACTGTTCAGACTTCTGGAAATTGCCCCGCTCGCGAATTAGAGCAAGCGAGCCAAGAACCGCGTTCATCGGAGAACGGATTTCATGGCTCATATAAGACAGAAAGCGCGACTTTGCCTGAGAAGCTTTTTCGAGCTCCTTGTTCGTTAGCCTCAGAGTTTGCTCGCGCTCGATCAAGGCGGTCGACATCTGATTAAATGCCCGAATGGTTGCAGAGATTTCGTCCCGCCCATCGACAGGTATCGGCTCAACTGCAACACCGGATTGCAGTTTATCACTGGCGTTTTGCAATAGCAGAATGCGGTTGGTCAGATACCGGGCCAAAAGCCAAGAGCAAAGGCCGACGAGCATGAGCTCGAACAGCGCAATGAGGTAGAGTTGCGCTTTGGCTTGCGAAGTGACCGAGTATAACTGCTCAAGGGAAAAGCCAAACCTGAGCAAACCAAGAGTCTGACCCTCGACTTCAAGCTTGTGTACCACGTCGTATACCCCGTCGTTAACCTTGTCGACAGCCTGGTCCGGCGGTGGCGCGGAGGCCGGAAACTCGCCAATGCTGACGAGTTTCTTACCCCGTTGCTCCAGGGTAACGTAGACGACACCATTGAGCGCGCCGAGCTTCCTGACATACTCATCTGCTGTTGCCAGGTCATAGGCGATTAGTGAGTCCAGCAAAACCGTATCTGCCAGCATGACGGTATCGTCCGCTCGTTTTTCGATTTCGGTCTCCCCCAGGCCCTGAATGAAGCGGGCGGCCTGCCAGACTAAAAAGGAGAGGAAAAACAGCTCTATCGCCGCGATGCCGAGAATCGTCTTCCATTTGAATGACATTGATCGCGCTCCATTCTCCACTAAAGCAACTACATCGGGTGCCATTTGTGAAATCTACTCAATGTGCAAGGCTCGGACATCGTCCCAGTCAGAGTCGACCGCATTGATGAAACCATTCATTCCCAGGTCGCGGATGACCTGCGCTCCCTTTTCGGAAGAGGCCATATCAATCAGCGCCCGTTGCACGCTCCCGCGCAGCTTCGCTGAAATTTGGGGGTGGGCTGCAAAAGCATGACCCGTGTAGCCGGGGGAGACCCATAACACCCTAAGTTTGTCCTGCAATTCTTGCGAAACTTCGTTCAGAGTTCTGACGATTCCACCGCCTCCCGCAAAAAGCCCTTTAGCGACTGACTGATACACTGAGTCGTGAGAATTGACGAACGTCGCCGTATGCCCGGGCGCGGCCTCGTCCAGGGAAGTCCTGGGAATCATAGTCGCGGCGAATGCTCGGGGAGCGGGAAACGCCAGGTTTTTTCCTGATAGATCCTCTAGCGACTCTATTCCAAGATCAGAAGAGACCACGATAATCCCTTGGATAACATGATCCCGTTGCCGAGCAATGGCAACATAGCCCGGAGCATCATTGAACATCGTAAAGTGATAGGGATTCATATATGCGAAATCGTAGAAGCCCTCAGCCAGCCGCGCCTCGAATTCAGGAATGCTCGGAGCTGTTGCAAATTCAATAGTTAACCCTGTTGTTTCTGACAACAGGTTAATGAGTGGCACCCATTCGCGGGCTAGTTTTTCAGTGGCCTGTTGGGGCACAACGCCAAAGGTGAGAACTTTATTTTCCAGGACCTGACCGATTGCGGTCTGTGAGCAGAGCATCAAGGCGGTCAACGCCATCGTTGGTAGATAAATGCGCCGAGTCAACATGGATTCCAATCTCGAAGTGATGTTGATCGGCTCATGCATTTTTCAAACCATTATGAGTAAAGCAACGTGGCGATGTGCAGTCAGAACAGCATGGTGTCATACGATCCTGCGAAAAATGCAACTTGCTTTGCATTTTGCATGTCATTCTGTGGAATACGCGCCGGGTTTGATCAGCTCGAGAGGAGTGTCAAGAGCTTTGTTGAAACTGGCACCAAATTCGCTTCGTGTACTCTGAAACGAATCCCCATTCGACAGATAGAGCTACAAACCATGATTGAAGCTGCAACTCCCTCTAATGAAGCTGAAAGATTAGAAGCTCTGCACTGTCTTGCACTGATGGATTCTGACGCTGAGCACCGGTTTGATCATATTGTCAACCAGGCGAGAGAGCTGTTCGATGTACCCATTGCCATCATCACTCTTCTCGATAGCGAGCGACAGTGGTTCAAGGCCAAATCCGGCCTCAAGATTACCGAAACCGCCAGAAACATTTCCTTTTGCTCTCATGCACTGGCATCCGACGAACCGCTTGTTGTCGAGGACGCACTGCAAGATGCGCGATTTATGAACAACCCACTGGTCACCGGAGAAATCAGGATTCGGTTTTACGCTGGGTACCCTATTCGGTCTCCTGACGGATACCCGCTGGGTACGCTTTGTATCATTGATCACTCTCCACGGGCCTTTGGTGACAGCGAACTCAAGCTATTGCAGCACCTGGCCCAGCTCGTCGATAAAGAAATAGCGGCGACCCCCTTACCCAATGCCACCTTACTTGACCATAGCCACGACAGATTTGGCGACTTCCTTCAAAACGTAGGCAGTCTCATATCCAGAAAACCCATTGCTCTGGCGATCGCAACGGGCATCTTCTTTGCAATTTTCATCGCCTGCAGCCGCTACTACATTCACACGCTCGAAGCCAACTATGCAGAAGATATAGCGAAGACATCAAGCCGGCTCTCTAATATTCGTGGTCGACTTGAAACGGAGTTGAATGCACGCCTCCACTTGACGCATGGTTTAGCTGGGCTCGTGAGAGCTGGTCGTGACGACATAGACAGAGAAGGGTTTCTTTCCTTCGCACAGGACCTTGGAAAAAGTTTGACCGGCATTAGAAGCCTCCAGCTTGCTCCTAACGGCGTCGTGAGTTACCTATGGCCCGAAGCTACAAACAGCCCTGCCCTCGGGCACGACCTGCTCGCCGACCCTAATCGGCGGATGGTGGCCACGAAAGCGATTCAAACGGGGGAGATGTGGATAGCAGGCCCGCTGGAACTACTCCAGGGCGGAACGGCATTAATCGGCAGACTTCCGGTATTTGTAGATAATAGAAATTCGGAAGAGCGTAATGCATCAGATAAGTTCTGGGGATTCGCCACAGTTCTCATCGACCTCGACTCACTGCTAAACGTGTCAGATTTTTATCGCTTGTCTAAGAACTTCAGTGTCGCCATTCGCGGTCGAAATGGTCTTGGTAGCAAGGGGGACATTTTTTTCGGATCTGAGGCAGTGTTCAAAGGTGAGCATCTCTCGGCGTCGGTCTCGTTGCCGGCTGGCCGTTGGGAGATTGGCATGACCGTGCCGACCCCGCCAACGTTTCACGTAATTTCCCCCGGAATGTGGGGTCTGATTACCGCATCCGCGCTGCTGATTGCAGCACTGCTGTACTTATTGTTGCGACTCCCCTATCGCTATCAGCGAGCGGTCGACCTCGCCAAACATGCGCTACAAAAAAGCAATGCGCGGTTCAGAGATGCCATTGAAGCACTGCCGGACGGCTTTTCAGTGTTCGATGAGTACGACCGACTGGTTAGCTGCAACCGTAAATATCGTGACTTTTTTGCTCGCGAGCACTGCCCTATCTCGCTCGGCGTTACTTTCGAAAATCTGATTCGTGAAAGCATAGAAACCGGAATTTATAGGCTTTCCGATGGAGATCCCCAAAGTCGCGATGAAATGTACGCACAGAGAATAGCCTACCATCGGAATCCGGCTCCCGAAGGGCTGGAGCTTGAGCTCTCCGATGGGCGCTGGTTACGTGCCATTGAATCGAGGGTTCCCTCGGGTGGAAGCATCATCGCCTATACAGACGTCTCTGAACTCAAGAAGAAGGAACATGAACTGGCATCGGAAAAGCGCAGGGCAGAGTCGGCGAACGAAGCCAAGACTGCCTTCCTTGCGACCGTTAGTCACGAGCTACGCACGCCCCTGAACGCGATTCTTGGTATGGTAAACCTGATGCAGTTGAGCGGCCGACTTCAATCTAAGGATCAGGAATACATAGATCTCACGCATGATTCCGCTGAACATTTACTGAACCTGCTGAACGAGCTGCTCGATCTGTCAAAAATGGAGGCCAATAAGCTGGAGCTAGAGTACAACGAATTCAATCTTGCGGTAATCGCTCGGAAAGCCCTAAAGCTCTGCCAGAGCAAAGCCGACCAGAAGAATATTGCCTTGATCGGAAACATCGACTCTGAGTCTGAAGTTATGGTCAAGGGTGATGCCGGCAGGCTCCAGCAGATCCTTCTCAACTTACTGTCTAACGCGCTTAAATTTACTGACCACGGGTCAGTCACTCTTTCTGTTATAAAGGAAAAGGCTTTATCTAGCGAACTCCAATTCCAATTCCGTATAGAAGACACTGGGATTGGATTCTCGGGTGCGCAGGCAGACACGCTGTTTCAGCCATTCCTCCAACTCGATTCTACCGCCTCTCGTAAACATGAAGGAACTGGCCTTGGGCTGGCCATTTGTAAGCGCCTTACGGAGCTTATGGGGGGATCTATAGTAGCAGAAGGCCGGCCAGGAGATGGCGCGATCTTTGAGCTGACCATTCCGTTTGAAGCTGGCGATGCGACGAATCAACAGGATTCGATCGATGAGGCTTGTGAACTCACTCCTGCCGAATTAGAGCACCATCCAGTCCGGGTTTTGATTGCTGAGGACTCACCGGCAAATCAAATTGTTTTCAGAGCAATGCTTGAGAACACCGGCTACTACGCGGATGTCGTTGGCAACGGTCTTGAAGCTTTGCAGGCCGCTAAAGACTTCGGCTACGACATCATTCTTATGGACATTTTCATGCCGGAAATGGATGGCATTAAAGCAACCAGGGCAATCCGAGAGGAATCTGCAATACAGAGCACCCCTATAATTGCGCTAACGGCGAACGCAATGCCCGGAGATCAGGAAAAATTTTTGAACGCGGGAATGGATGACTATATTGCTAAGCCATTGAATAAGAAAGCCTTGATAAAGATGCTTAATAAATGGGCTTTCCGCGCAACCTGTTAATATCATAACCTCTAACCGTCTCTAGCTCAGTTACACAATGCGGATATGAGAATCACGACTTCTCAACTACTCACCGAACACTCACCCGTTCAGCTGTATTTTTATATGCTTTCACAACGGAGTGCCTTATGGACATCACGATCTACCACAATCCTGCCTGCAGTAAATCCCGTGCGGCCCTTAAGCTGATCAAGGATGCAGGGGTCGAGCCGACCGTCGTCGAGTATCTGAAGAACCCGCCTGACAAGGCGATCCTGGCTGCGCTGGCAGACCGTGCTGGTGTCTCGGTACTTGAGCTCATGCGACCGAATGAGGATGAGTTCAAGGCCATGAATCTCGGTGATGCCACGACGACCGAAGAAGCTCGTCTAGATGCGCTGGCGGCGCACCCAAGGCTGATCAATCGGCCGATTGTGGTGGCGCCTGCCGGCGTAAAGGTGTGTCGGCCGCCTGAGCTGGTGCTCGATTTGATAGACGCCTCACGATCGTGAGTCAGTACACTGCCTCACGCTCTTCCAGGCGCTCGAAGGCTGCCTCAAGGTCTGTCAGCACTTTCTGCGCCTGAGGCGTCTTTCGGGACACGACGAACTTGCAATTGAGCAGCGAGATCAGCGTGCTTTGCAAGTCGGGCACTTCGACCTGCCTGAGCGCGGTGTCAACCGGGCTTTTGTAGTCCAGCAGAATGTCCCCCCGACCCAGGTTCAGCACCTTGAGGGCCTGTTCGTGCTCGTCCACCTCCAGCGCGTTGATGCCATTAGCGGGATCCAGAATTTCGCCTATCCAGCCACCGTAACTGTATCCGCGCAGGATGATGACCGTCTTTCCTCTCAGATCTTCCCAGCGTTCTACTACCGGTGCATCGCCCTTGGCGTAGGCGCGCAGCTCGATATGCGCGATCGTCTTCTCTCCGGCGATTGTATTGCCCTCGAAGCCAGGAACAGTGGATATGCCGAGGAACAGATCGACCTCGCCCGTGCCCATGTACGAAGCCAGCCTGTTTGCGGGATAGTGCTTCGCCTCCCAGCTGTAACCGGCCTCTGCGAGCGCCCGCTGCCCCAAATCCAGTAGTTCTCCAGCAGGCTTACCATCGGCATCCACATACGACGCAGGCGGAAACTCGACGAAGCCTAGAATGAGAGGACGTTGCAGAGTGGACGTGTTTTCTTCCGCCTGAGCGAAGGTTACAGCCGAAGACAGCAGCAGACTGGCGAGGATTCGCGTACTGCCGCTCCCAGGTCGCCACCAGGACCTGAAGATCAGGCGTTGGAGGCCAGGCTTCGCACAATGTTTGGCCGCAGAAGCGGGAATAAACAAGCTCGTCATCAAGTTACTCCAAACAATGGCCAGGGTCTGCCGCTGCTTTTGCATTTGCGCAACAGGTTCCGGTACTTTGAACGCCAACTCTAACACGCCACTCGATTCACGTAACTTCGCACTTCCCTCCTCATCATCTATACCTTATAGGCAACAAAAAAAATCTTGATCGATGTAGTCCCATCTTTCTGCTGTAAGGAAAAGTTGATGATCGATGCCCTACCCAGCACAACCATGCCCAGTCTTCCCCAGAACGACAGCCCCGCAGCCCAGTCTCAGCGCCAGTTCCAGCTCTCCCTGGCGCGCACCAACTATAACTACATGCAGTCGTACCTGGAGCATGTGCCATTATCTGCCGGGGTACCGAAAGGCGAGGAATTTTCGCTGGCCTACACCGCCAAGGTACTGCCAGTATTCCTGCGTCTCGCCGCGAATTTCAAGTATGTCGTACTCGGCATTCTTGCAGAAGAGCTGGAAGGCGATCTGCCCACTGAAGCAATCCGGGATGTTGAAAAAGCCTGGGACAAGCTCGAAGACAACCTGAGCATCTTTCATCTCGAGCGTGACCTGGAGAACCTGAAGGGTCTGCTGGGTAGCCTGAGCAAGGTGCCTCGAGCCCTGGAAGGCCTGGTTAGAATTCCAGCTGACCTTCAGCGGATGGCCACAGGCCTGAATCAGGTATTTGAAGAAATGCTTCGTGATGGCCCAACGGCTTTACTGAGATCGACCCTCTTCAGCATGCTTGATCGAGATGGTCGACGGGATTATCTCCAGGCGACCGGCGTCGCTGACTACACAAAGCTTTTCGAGCTCCTGCCCAAGCCGCAGACATTGGAGGTCACGAGGCAGCCTTGGATGAAGAGCAAGGCCGAACCTTATGAGCAGGATTGGTATTTTGGCTATCTACAGACTGCAGGGTTCAATACGACCATTCTGACGGGAGTCAGACCCGATAAGGATGCGCCGGCCTACGCGACACGCTTGTCCGCACTGCTCAAAAAAATGCCGCTCACAGATGCGATACTCCAGTCAGTAACCGGGGATGCAGGACTGACGCTGAAAGCTGCCGCCAAAAAAAGACGGCTTTACGTATGCGACTATTCGATGCTGGCCGACGCCAGGACTGATCCCAATCATGGTGAGGAGCGCTATGTGGCCGCGCCGATCGCCGTGTTTTATTGGAACCCCGATCCTGGCCCGGGATACCCCGAGAGCAACGGCGCAATGCAGCCGATTGCCATTCAGCTGCAACAGCAACATGACGCAGAATCTGCGCCTATCTTCACACCCAACGACTGCGCTGACGCCAACGATGCCAAGGGCCTGAAGTGGCAACTCGCCAAGACGCTGGTGAACGTGGCCTGTGCGATGCAGCACGAAAACGTCGCCCACCTCGGCGCCTGCCACCTGACGCTGGACCCGATGATCGTTGCGGCACACCGCCAATTGTCTGATCAACATCCTTTACTGCAGTTGCTGATTCCGCATTTCCGTTTCACGTTGAACATCAACGACAACGCCATGCACAGTCTCGTTATTCCTGGCGGGGTTGTGGCCAACACTGTCGGCTTGAAAGTGGAGTCGTCCCTGGCCATGGTCTCCGAGGCAAGGCAGGCCTGGCGGTGGGACGAGCAGAGCCCGGATCGCTTGTTTGACGCTCGCGGCGTCGATGCCGGCAGCTTGCCCGACTTCGCATTCCGGGACGACACGCTGCTACTGTGGGACGCCATCAAGCGCTACGTGACAGCCTATCTGGGGATCTATTACGCGGACGACACTGCAGTGGCCGGCGACAGTGAACTGCAGGGGTTCATTAGCGAGCTTGTCTCACCCAGGTTTGCTGATTTCAAAGGACTCAACGGTCTGAAGCCGACTGGCAACCCCCAACAGCCATTCATGATAGACAGCCTCGACTATCTGATTCAGATTGTCTCCCACATCATCTACATCGCAGGGCCGCTGCATGCATCGGTCAATTATGCGCAGTATCCCCTCATGTCCTTCAGCCCCAGCGTCTCAGGTTGCATCTATAATCCACTGCCGGCTCGACGTACTGTGATCACGAGCAAGGACAAGGCTGTAGGGTGGTATCCACCTCTGGACATCGCACTGTATACACTATCATTTGAGTATCTCCTGAGCGGCGTACAGTACGATACCCTCGGGCAATATAGTGATGATCCCCGAGAGCCTTACTTCGCCGACCAGCGGGCTCAGGAGGCGGTTAGCGGCTTTCAGCATGCCCTGGCATTGGCAGAGATCGAAATATGCGGACGAAACAAGACGCGGCCGATGCCATACCTGTTCCAGTTGCCCTCAATGATACCAAACAGTACCAGCATCTGAAGTCGACAGCAGAAACTCAGTCGGCGACGCAGAAGCGGTTTCGACCGAGATCCTTGGCTCTGTAAAGTGCCTCGTCCGCCTTGGTGACGATGAGCTCAGCATCGTCACCGTGGACAGCAGACATCGTGCAGACGCCGAGACTGATTGTGACGTGATCGCCCTCCTCTACACAGGCGTGAGGTATATTCAGACTTCGAACTGCCTCCAGGCAGTTTCGTGCAATCTGAAGGATATCCACGTCCTTTGATCCACTGATGAGAATGGCAAACTCCTCACCTCCATAACGCGCAAGCAAATCACTCGAACGATGCACAACATGCTGCAGTGCCTGGGCGACAGCATTGATACAGCGATCGCCCACAGGGTGACCGTAGTGGTCGTTGTATAGCTTGAAATGGTCGATATCGATCATGAGCAGGGAGAGTGGCAGACCGTCGCGCTGGCTTCGCGCCCACTCCCGCTTGAGGACGGTATCGAATTCCCGACGATTGGCGACGCCGGTCAGGGCATCGATACTGGCCAGCCGATGAAGCTCTTCGGTCCGCAGCCTGACCTTTTCTTCCAGTTGGCCATAGTGACGAGCATTTACCAGTGAAACGGCGGCCTGGGCAGCAATGAGTTCCAGCGTATCCTTGTGCTGATGAGTAAATGTTTTTTCAGTGAGATTGTTCTCGAGATAGACAATGGCGATAAGCCGCCCCTGACCGATAATTGGCAGACACAGCACAGATTTTGGGCGGTGCCGCTGAAGATAGGCGTTATTGAGAAAGCGTTGATCTTCCGCTGGCTTCTCCAATAGCAGTGTTTCACAGGTATGTTGGACATAACGGATGATCGCGTCTGGCAGCAAGGACTCTGCCTGTTCTGGAGTTCCCACAGACTGGTGCGTCTGCACCTCGTGATCGGCACCGAATAGACGGCAATCGATCTCGCCGGTTCCTGCATCGACATTTCCACACACGCCGAGCCTGAGCACTCCCTCGTCGTTGACCGCGATGCCACCGTGTTGCGCACCGGCATTCACCAGGAGGACTTCCATCATTTTCTTGAGCAAATCGCTGGTATTCACTTCCTGTGAGAGCAACTGATTAGCTCTCAGCAGTGACTGGTAGTCGAGCAGACTGGCCGGAGAGACGACCTTCGTCGCACTGAATGAAGTCGGATCATCGTAGCCACCATAAGAGACATTTCTCCAGGCGCCCGATAGCGACGGCCACTCACGCTCGATGAGCATACACTTGGCCGAGGCTCCCCAGCGACCATAGTGATAATGCGCCTCTTTGATGAAATGCTGAGCCAGACGCTGTTGCTGCCGTGCCAGCCAGAAGCGTGCATATCGCTCGCAGGCAATGGCCTGGCACTGGAGGAAGCCTGCCTTTTCTGCCGCATCTATCGCCTGGTCGTACAGCGTCATTGCCAGTTCACTGTCAGCCTCGATTCGTGCGAGTTCTGCACTGATCAGCAGCTGTTTGTGCTCGAAATTCTGCGGACTGTCAGCAGCCCACGTTCGCAACAGATCTCTGTATTCCCGCGCCGAGCCAATATCCTCGTCGTTGGGCTTTGCCTCGTTCAGCAGTATCAGCGCCGAATAAAAGCTGGCATCGGTGACGGACGGACTGTCTGGCAGGAAAGCGCCGATCATGCCGCGGTTTTGTACGAACTGCTGCTGCGCAGGTCTGTCCCCCATGAGATAGGCATGTCGGATCATGGCGCTACTGTAGAACGCCAGGTCAATTGATGGCGTCGTGAAGTCACCATCGAAGACAACCATCGCGTGCAGCGAGTCAGAGTCAAGTGACTTCGGATCGGGCGTCTTGCCCTGGAGCGCTAGAATCGACTGATAGCTGCACAGCTTCAGATATCGCGCAATCGGCAACTGGTGGTGTTTGCGCAGGAACGCCAATCCGCGGGTGGCTTCGATTTCAATCTCCGGCAGTGGTCTGCCGCTGATAAGCTGATTTCTGATGCTGAAAAGGATCGAGTAGCCGGCATAGACCAGGTTGATCCCTTCTCGTCCCCAGGCCGCCACCTGAGCGAGTGGATCGAAAGTATTGATGATCGGTTCGCACCAGTGCTGATAGGTTGAGGAGAAGTACTGGTAAGTGGTCGCACGGTAGTATTTGTTGTCCCATTGGTCAGACATCGTCTTGGCCAGGCGGCCCATTCGGTAACACTGCGGATAGGCTTCCCCCATGGACGACATGGCCGTAGCATAAGTGAGGTAGCCAATCGCGCTGAGCTCGCATTGCCCATGCTCGAGCGTAAGCTGGACCATCCTGCAGGCATTGACGGCGTAGGATTTGAAAGCGCCGACGAGATAAAGGGCAACCGCCAGCGCATTGTGAAGCTGCATGCACTGCAGGCTGACCGCGTCCGACATCTCCCCTGCGGTCAACAGCTCCACTTCTTCGCATGCTGTTAGCGCAGCCTTGGTGGTCTGGAAAGCCTCTAGCAGCTCCGCGTCCGCTGCCTCCTCGTTTTCCGGAAACTGGTAACCGAGCTGCTGCAGGCTTGCGAGCATCACTGCTATAGCTTCCGGGAAGCGTCCCTGCATCTGATACTGCTGTGCCTGCACCAGACTCAGCTCGACCAGGTCTGAAGGATTCTGCGAAGCAGACTGGACCACCGTATAGATCGCATCGGCTGCTTCGAAACGGCCCGCCAGATATTCAGCTTCGGCAAGCGCTTTGTGTATCGAAAAGGCCAACGATGCCTGCTCCGTCCAGGCCGATGCAGGCAGCAGTTTCTGGGCAGTGCCGAGAAATCCTGCTGCAGCTTTATAGGCTGCCGCTTTTTTCACCTTAAGGCCTGCACTGAGGTTCAGTGCGACCAGTTGCGCACGCTCATCCTCGGCATCGATCAAATCGAGAGCGTTGTTCAGGGCCTGCAGCACGATGAACGGATTATCTTCAATTTCTGCCGGCGTACTTGCGGCCAGTAGATGGCGTCCGATACGCAGCTGCAAGGCCTGCTGCTCGTTATCGGGCGTCAGATGCCACGCTGCCTGCTGTACGCGGTCATGCAGGAAATGGCAGCGGGCTTCGCTCAGTTGCACACGGTCCTTGCTAGACAATAGTTGATCGTCGAGCGGGACGATGAAACCCGCGTTCAGCACCGGCTTCAGCGTCGCTGCAGTGGCAATCACATCACGCTCGCATACGGCCGCGAGTTGTCTAACCGTGAACTCGTTTCCCAGATGGGCTGCAATCGCCAGTAACGACTGCGCCGCACCATTGAGTTGCTGAAGCTTACAGACCATGAAATCAACGACGTTGTCCGTGATATCACGTTGGCGGATGCGTTTGACGTTCCATCGCCAACAGCCGAGCACATGGTCGTGCCAGATGTCGCCCTGGTCGTGCAGCGTTTCAAGGAACTGAGTCAGAAAGAATGGGTTACCATGCGTCTTCTCGAGGCAGAGCTGAGTCAGATCACCAGTTGCCTCTGCCGGGCAATGCAGAGTATCGGCAAGCAGTGCTGCGATATCCTCAGCTTGCAATGGCTCGAGCTGCACGCTTGCAACCGGGGTTCTGCCCTGCTCCAGGGTCGCCAGGGTATGCGTGAGCGGGTGCCCCTCGTCGATTTCGTTGCTTCGATAGGCGCCTACTACCATCAGGGCCGTATCAGGATGATTGGCCAGTTGTTTCTCCAACAGCGTCAGTGTCGGTACACCGGCCCATTGCAGGTCATCGAGGAAGAGCACGAGAGGCCGCTCGGGCGAACACAGTGCATTGATGAACTGGGACCAGGCCAGCACAAAGCGCGCTTCGGCCTCTGCAGCAGGCAGCGGCGGCACTGCAGGCGGATGGCCAGTTATCAGCGCCAGCTCGGGCAGTAATTCCACGATCACACCCGCGTTATTGCCGAGTGCCGTGGTGAGTGTTTCGCGCCAGGCGTCCAGCACCACTTCAGGCTCGCTCAGCAATTGCTGAATCAACATTGGAAACGCCTGAGTCAGCGCGCTGTAGGGCTGCGAGCGGTTGTACTGATCACATTTCCCGGAAATGAAAAAGCCCTTCGTCGCAAGCTCTGGCTGTTGCAACTGCTGAACGAGCACCGTTTTTCCGACGCCTGAGTAACCGGCGACCACCACCATTTCCGAGTGGCCTGAAGACACTCGTTCGAAGCAGTCCGTCAGTACGGCCTCATCAGCGGTCCGGCCGTAGAGCTTTCGCGACACGCGGAATGTCTGGGGCTTATCCTTGCTGCCAGGCGCGAAGGCCTTGATATACTGATATTGCTGCCATTGCTGTTGGCATTCGTCGAGATCGGCCTGAATACCAAGGCTGCTCTGGTAACGCTCATCTGGCAACTTCGCGAGCAGCTTGTGAACGATGGCAGCCAGTGAGGCCGGAATGTCGCCTCGCACGGCAGTCAGCAATTCTGGCTCTCTGGCGATATGACTGTGCATCAGCGTCATGAGATCGTCGGTCATGAATGGCAGCCGACCGGTAAAGAGCTCGAAGAGCGTGACACCAAGCGAATAGAAATCGCTACGGTAATCTACCTCCAGCCCGGTACGACCTGTCTGTTCCGGTGACATGTACTGAACTGCTCCCCACCGATTTCCGACGTCGTGTGGAACAGGCTTGGCGCGAAGGCCGGTTGCGAGGGAAAAGTTGCACAGCTTGAGGTGTAGCGTCTCGGGATTGATCAACACATTGCCTGGATGATAATCACGATGAATGATCTGATGCCGATGCACCTCACCCAGGGCTCGGACGAGGCGACAAGCGATCTGTAGCCGCTGATCCAGGGACAGGTCGTTATCTCGCAGAAAGTGCGATAGCGTGACAGATGGGAAGTTCTCAAGCACCAGAACGTAAATATTGTTGTGGTGCTCCAGGGCGAGGACGCGCAGGATGTATTCTGACTCTATCGTCTGCAACACCTGGTATTCGTGCTTCCAGCGTGCATCAGAATCAGCAGATGGATATTCCGTTATCTGGAACTTGACGATGACATCGTCGCCGCCGTAATCCGAATGGTCAGGACCGGCATTTGCCAGGGCAACTGCCGCATCATCCCGTGAATACAGGACGTCCTTTATCGTAAAGCCAGAAAGTCTCATCAACCGATTCGCCGTCACCTTGAAAAGTCGATCGTTCCGACGGGCATATCGCGAGCGAACGCCTGTACAGTCTCATTACACGGTGTTGCAAAACCGTCGATGCATTCAGCATAGCCTATCGACGCGGTTTGATGAGTTTTTCAGCCCTCCCTTACCAGCGTGAGCGCCACAGCGGCGATCCGTTCAACATCCGCGTAGGCGGGCTTCAAGAGCTCCTCGCCAAAGACATCAGGGTCAATTTCGCGGTAATGCCAAGTACAGCGCTCGTTGTTCAGACGTTCCCGTAGCGCCTGTAGAAAGCCGTCGTGACCGTTAACGATCGCAATGCCCGTGTAGAGTAACAGCGTACCACCACTGGCTAAGCGTTGTAGGGCACTTTCCACAATCTGGAAAGACAGACCCGAGCCAAGCTCACCGCCACCGTGGCGATAAGCGCGCTCCTGGGCATCGAGCATATAAGGTGGGTTTGCGACAATGAGGTCGAACTCACCTTCTACATCGTTCAGCAGATTACTCTGACGCGACACCACATTAGGTGTCTCTGCCAGTTTGGCATTGACGGCGGTGAGTCGAAGGGCCTTGGGGTTGATATCCACCCCAAGCACCTGCGCTTCCGGCCGTCCCCGGGCCACCAGAACAGCACCAGCGCCAGAGCCACAGCCGATATCCACAGCGCGTTGCACCGTTTTATCACTGCTCTGGAGATAGGCTTCGATAAGGCTGGCAAAACGATAGGTATCAGGGCCGAAGAATACCGAGTCGTCAGCTTCCGTGGGATAAGCCGAGTGTGCGAAGAGCAGACCGCTCAGGCTGGACCACCTCAAGGCACTGCGCCAGATTTGTCCATGTGGCAGAAGCACCTCCGCTCGATGCATCTGCTCGAACAGCTCATCGCCAACGATGGCTCGCTCGAATGGGCGACTCCAGCCAAACACATCTCGCAAATCCTGTGCTCTGCGACTGCCAGCACGAGCATTGTTGAATTCATGTGTGGCGGGCGTTACTACGGTGTAGTGATAGCCCGACGCAATCAAATAACGCCCAAGAGCCAGCAGTTGCTCATCAGCAGCACTCACGGCAGTGCCGCCGAGAACTGACGGGTTGCCAGCAGGCCGACAGCCGTTGCATGGCTCGATGGCGCCATCAGGCGGATAAGCCGCTGCATGCGCAGTTCCAGAGGTAGGAGTTCGAGCTCACGCGCCAGTTCACTCACGTCCTGATCGAGATCACCCTTGGGACCACTACGCTTGCTGACAGCCACACGCTCCGGCCGTCCCGGCGCGCGTCGGTGACGAATGGTGTGGGGTCCCTCGTCGTCGGCAGTCGGGGCAGCATGGATGTTTTCACCATGATTGAGCCAGTCACCGCCGATCCAATCGAAGATCAGCTGCTTTTCACAGGGGCTGAAGACCCCAAACATCGGCGCCTCGTTACCATCGATGAGTCGCCAGAAGCGGCTCTGCTTTGGGTCTTCATGACGCTTGACCCAGTTATTCTCCACCAGCGCCTGGAGGAACTCCGACATCTGGCCCGATGTCATGAGCCACTCATTGACGGTTTTCCCGCCAATGCTACAGAAGTCGGAATGGAGGTGGCGGCCAAAGATGCTCTTCCGTTCCAGCATCGCCACCAGCGCCCGTTCGAGATCAAAGTTTTCGATGATGTCGGCCGTACTCAGTCCAAGCTCGTTCAGACGATAGCCCCTGCTTACCCGCTCGATAAAAGCCGTCGGATCGCCACAGGCTGGCAAGGTAGCCAGAAGCGCCTGCACGGCCTTACGGGCATGACCTGTGCTCGCGTTATCGATGGTGACATGCAAGGTAAAGTAATAGGGATCTATCGCCAGCTCATCGAGCTCGAAAGCTGTAATAAGCAGATGCAAAGGCAGTTGTTCATAGCCCAGATTGTAGCCGATCAGCTCGGGCATGAATTCATCAGCGTGATAACCCATCGCGAGCTGCAGCGCACCCTGAAGATAATGATCATCCCCAAGTTCAGGCAATTCCTCGGCGCCGTAGGCCGTCAACAACCGCTGGTACAACACGACGTGGTTCTGGGCGGGATCGCCATCTCCGAGTTCTTCGAGGTAGGTGCGAATAAGCGGATGAAAACGGTCATCACGCCAGTGCTGCAACACACCATAGAGCCACGCGCCATCCACGAGCTTGGTAGGGGCGGCTTGCTGCAGAAACGAAAGCGCGTGCGAGCGGGAGCTGAAGTAACGACGAGGCTCACCGGCCTTGCGCGCCTCTAGATAGCGTGCATAACGCTCGCCCGTGGCGAGGGCTGCGTTTTCCATCCAGCCTATAAGTTTATCAGCCTGGAGCGGCATGTCGCACGGCAGATCGGCAGCCTCTTTCAGCTTGTTCTTGAGAAACGCCCTGGATGTGCCATGATTTTCAGGTGCCAGCGGCTCTGTCATCAATGCTTCATAAAGCCCTCGGGCAGTTCCAGCGGACGAAATACTTGTATAGTCCTGCAGAGATCGATGAATCTGCATACGGCTCAGGCCTCACATTTTCCTACCAGTCAGAGCCTTTCGTACGTTAGCGTGGAGTAGCCAGTTCAGCTGTATCATGAACATTTGCACAGGACCAACAGCGCGCCTCAGGCTGTCAGCGATTATTCTGGGCCTTTTTGTTCAGGGCTGCGCCCTGCCCTCGTTGAAGGAACGGAGTCTATCGACGGCGTTGCCGGGTGAGGTTGCGCAGAACACGGCTTTGGGGCGTGCTGTCGGCCCCCAGGCGCAACGTCATCCTGGCAAGAGCGGCGTGACCATGCTTGCGGATCCCCTAGCGGCCTTCGCAGCGAGGATCCTGCTAATTGGTATGAGCGAGCGTACGCTCGATCTGCAGTACTACATCTGGCAGGATGACACCACTGGGATGCTGCTCCTGCAGGCGCTGCATGCAGCGGCGGAACGTGGTGTACGAGTCAGGCTGCTAATCGATGACAACAGCACGAGCGGACTCGACACAGAACTGGCCGCCCTTGCCAGCCACCCCAATATCGATGTGCGACTGTTCAATCCCTTCCTGATCCGTGGCGCAAAGTGGCTCAACTATTTCACCGATTTCAGCCGCCTTAACCGGCGCATGCACAATAAGTCTTTCACCGCTGACAATCAGGTCACCATCGTGGGCGGGCGCAATATCGGCGATGAATACTTCGGTGCAACGGAAGGCGTGCTATTCGCGGACCTCGATGTGCTGGGTATCGGACCTGTCGCCCAGGCGGTGTCTAAGGATTTCGACGCCTACTGGGCAAGTGAATCCGCCTATCCGGTCGACACCATAGTGTCGGACGTGGAGGCCACCGATCTCGCCGACCTGGCGGCTGAACAGTTTGGCCTCATCGCTGAGTCAGCAGAGGTCACACGATATCTTCAAGCCGTCAGCGAGTCGCCTTTCATGACACGCTTTCTGCAGCAAGAGCTCGAACTCGAGTGGACGGAGGTCCACATGATCAGTGATGATCCTGCCAAGGCGCTTGGCAAGGCCTCTGAAACTGAGCTGCTCACCTCGCATCTGGCCCGAATCCTCGATGTTCCGCAGCGCAGTGTCAGGCTGGTTTCACCATATTTCGTGCCCACCGAAGCCGGCACCCAGTCCTTCAGAGAGATGGAGGCCAGTGGCGTCGAGATCGAGGTGCTGACCAACTCCCTGAATGCCACAGATATTGCCGTAGTGCATGCCGGGTATGCGAAACAGCGCAAGGCGCTGTTAAAGGGCGGCGTATCTCTTTACGAGATGCGACAATTCGCGGCACCTCCCGAGCCAGGTGGTCACATATTTTCACTCAGCCGCAGTGGCTCAAGCCTTCATGCGAAGACCTTCTCGATAGACGGCGAACGCGTCTTCGTCGGCTCGTTCAATTTCGATCCGCGGTCAGCCAACCTGAACACAGAACTGGGTTTTCTCATAGAGAGTACCAGCATGGCCGGGAAAATTGATGAGGCCTTTGAATTCGATGTGCCTGGCTACGCCTATGAGGTGCGCCTCGACGCGGACGACGATCTGTATTGGGTGGAGCAACGGGGCGATGAACAGATTCGATACGATGTCGAGCCTGAGACGAATCTGTGGGAGCGCTTCCTGGTGAAATTCTTTTCGCTGCTGCCTATCGAGTGGCTGCTATAGATTTGCCGACAACCGTAGGCGCGAGCGTCAGGCCAATTAGCCACGTTGTCTTGACTTGCTCATTGAACTAGATTGGATCAACATCGGTCATACATTTTCCCGTTTAACCGAGTTTGTCGGTTCAGGAGCTAAAGTGAGTTCGCCAGCCACAATACCGCTTGAAGACCTGGATATCCCCTTGGAGCGTGACGTCTTCCTCAGGTCGCTGATTCGCGAGCTCGCAGGAACCCTGCAGGATGTTGTGGGTCTTGAGGAAGCCGCCGGCTTTGTAAGTGTGGTCGGACAGCGAATTGGCGACCAGATCAATCTCAGTTACCGCGAAGCGATGGGCACCAGCGTCCTTTCACGATCCCAGGTGGCGCAGGTGCTAGTCGATCTGAAACGTCGCATCAAGGGTGACTTCTTCATCATCGAAGAAAACGACGAGCGCATCGTATTCGGCAACCGAGCCTGCCCATTTGCTGAAAAGGTTCTCGGCCGTCCGTCGATGTGCATGATGACCTCGAACGTTTTTGGTGTCATAACCGCGGAAAATACGGGCTATGCTCGGGTGGAACTCCAGGAAACGATTGCCCAGGGTGCTCCAGGCTGTCGTGTGGTGGTTCATCTGAAGCCTGCCGACGACGCAGATATTGCCGATGGCCGTGAATATTTTGCAGGCTAAGCATCCCGAGTTCTCAACCGAATTACAGTTTCATCAGTTCGCTGATGTCCTGCCTGAGTCGGTAATACTCGTGGATACTGACGGGCGAGTATTGGCACTGAACAAATCTGCTCAACGCCATCTCGCCCCCTACAATATACAAGCCGGCAAGTCCGACCTCACAGTGCTCTGTCGTGAGGGTCCCGAACAGATTCTTCAGTATTTGCGGGCCTGCAGCCGCACTCGGTCATTCATTCCCGGCTCATTGAGCTTTGGCGAGACCACTGGCAAGACCGTGATCTTCCGTGCTGAAGGTGCGCTTTTCGCCAGAGAAGGGCTCAAGGCACCCCATCAATTGCTGATCAGGCTACAGCCACGTGAAGCGCGCGGCGGCCGGTTTATCGCCTTGAATCAGCAGATCAAGCAGTTATCCCTGGAAGTGGATCGAAGACGACGGGCCGAGCTGCAGTTACTTGAAGAGCAGCGCCGCAAGGACGAGTTCCTGGCCATGCTCGGACACGAACTACGTAATCCCCTGTCGCCAATAAAGGCGGCGCTGCAGCTCCAGAACTTCGCGAACGTCAGCGATGATGCCAAGGCACGATCCATGGATATCGTGAACCGGCAGGTCGATCACCTCACCCGGCTCGTCGACGACCTGCTCGATGTGGCGCGCATTACTCGCGGTATGATCTTACTGAAAAGCGAGCGGCTTGAAGTGGGTTCGATTATCTATCGGGCTTCCGAACTTTGTCAGCCGGTCATTCAGGAAAAAGAACAGCGCCTATCGATCGAAATGGCAGGTGAGCCCCTGTACGTCCAGGGCGATCTGCAACGCCTCACTCAAGTGGTCGGCAATGTGCTCAACAATGCTGCCAAGTATACTCAGCGAGGTGGTTCGATCCAGCTGATCGTTTTGCGCGAAGATAGCTATGTCAACATCGTGGTGGCTGACAACGGCATGGGCATAGACCCCGCGCTTTTGCCCCATGTTTTCGATGTATTCTCCCAGTCCGAGAGGACCATCGCACGCTCTGAAGGCGGGCTTGGTGTAGGGCTGACCATCGTGAAGCGTATCGTCGAGCAACATGGAGGCATGGTTTCGGTTAGTAGCGCGGGCCTTGGCGAAGGCAGCGAGTTCAGGGTTGTGCTTCCGCTCGGTGACGCACCACCAATGCCAGAGCTACCGGAACAGGCGCGCCTGCCAAACACTGGGTCAGGACTGCGGGTACTTGTGGTAGATGACAACGCTGACGCAGGACTGATGCTGGCAGAGCTGCTCCGTCTTACAGGCTATACAGTCGATCTGGCTGAGAACGGGCAGCAGGCTCTGAGTGCTGCAGACACCTTTGCGCCCGACGTCATACTTCTCGATATCGGACTACCTGATATGAGCGGCTACGACGTTGCACGCGCTATTCGCAGTAGCGCCGGGCGTACAAACCCGCTGCTGGTTGCCCTCACCGGCTACGGACAGGCAGAGGATATCCGAAAAGCCATGGCTGCCGGTTTCGATCACCATCTCGTTAAACCAGCGGATATCAATCGTTTGATGGAGATACTGGCTGCTCCTGTCCCCGCTCCCGGGATTTAAAGGCCGGAGCGAGTTTACAGATAACGGCCAGCCAGATGAACGCCACCAGTCCGGCAAACAGGAAGGTCGCGGAAAAGCTCGTGAATTCGGCGAGCAGGCCGAGTAGCAGAGGCGCGCTGAACTGGACACCGCGGTTTCCCATTAACCGCATACCCAGTGCTCCAGCCCTCTGCTCGGCCGACACATGCTCTGCCAGTACTACCATGGACAGCGGCTGTGATATCCCGGAGCCTATACCCAACGCTATCGCCAGCACACCCAGCAGCACCACATTCTCAATGTAACCAGTGAGGCAAAGTGCCAGCCCCACGATGCCTACAGAGATCATCATCGCTGCAGCCCGTCCCCCGAGAAGGCTGATAGTGGACGCCATGAATGGCCGAATCGCCATGGAAGCAAACGCGCGCAGGCTCACCAGACTACCAATAGTGGTGGCTGATATCGCCAGACTCTCCAGATAGACTGGCAGGAAGCTACCGTAGGCGCCCATGGCAAACATTACCGCCACTGTTGTCGCTATGGAAATCTGCACGCCCACGTTTTCTTTCAGCAGCCGCCCCTGGGCGCGAAAGCCGGTCATCGACTTCGACGTCGCCTGCCCCAGCCTTGCAGCGCCCGTAAGGAAAAAGCCACTCATGACACTGATAACTGCGACACCCGCCATGACGGCGAATGTCGAATGCGTACCATCTGTATCGATCATGAAGCCGGCCCATAGCGGGCCCACCAACTGGCCTCCGGACAAACAGGTAGCGTACCAACCGAAATACTGCTCCAGCGCCTTTCCCCGACCCAGCCCCGCTATAATTGACTGGGCCGCCAGCACCATGAGCAGGTGCGCTACGCCAACCAGCAACTGACAGATGACAAGACCGCCGTAGCCCGGTAGCAGCATCATCGCCAGTGGCCCGAGCGTCATGCCTACGCCACCGGCAACGATCACTTTCACGCCACCAATGCGGGTAACGGCAGCGCCCATTGGAATCGCAAAGATCAACGGAAGAATGTACGGCACGGATAGAATGCTGCCGATCATAATCGGCGAGGCACCCAGTTCCAGAGCATACAGCGGGATAACGACCAGCAGCATGCTCTGTACCATGAAGGCACTGGTCAAGCCTATGCAGATGGCGACCAGGTTTCGCAAGACATCCCTGTGAATGATGGCTTAGTCCGTGATTGGCGTTTTACTGACGGCGCTCTGCATGCGACGTCGCAGCAGTGGTCCGATAACGTAAGGCAGTATCAGACCGAGGGCAGCAACAATCCAGAGGCCAAGCGCGAGTGGTGTGGCAAACAGTGTACTCCATTCACCATCGGACAGGACCAGTGCATGGCTCAGGTTCTTCTCCATCTCGGGGCCCAACAGCATGCCCAGAATCACTGGCACCAGCGGTATGGCCAGCTTGCGCAGAAAATAACCAGCGATGCCGAAGGCCACCATGAAATAGAGATCGAAGGTACTGTGGCTGATCGAGTAAATGCCTACGAAGGCGACCATGGTCACGATCGGTAGCAGATACATCGGCGGCACAGACAGCAGCTTGACGAAGAAACCGATGAGCGGGATGTTCAGCAACAACAGAATCACGTTGCCGATAAGCAGGGCCGCAATGACGCCCCAGACGATGTCGGCGTTCTGCGTGAACATGAGCGGACCTGGCGTGATGTTCAGCGAAATGAGCATCGCGAGTAGCACGGCAGTCGTGCCGCTACCCGGCACCCCCAGCGTCAACATGGGCACTAGCGCACCTGAGGCAGCGCCATTATTGCCAGCTTCAGGTGCAGCCACGCCACGAGGATCGCCTTCGCCAAACCTGCCCTTCTTGCCAAGATACTGCTTCTCAAGCGTATAGCTGACAAAGCTACCTAGAGAGGCTCCGGCACCGGGTAGAACGCCAGCAATGAAGCCGAGTATGCCACCACGGAACATCGTCGGCATCGCCGACATGACGTCCTTTGGCCTGAGCGAAAGCTTGTTGACCTTGATCATCTCACGCCCCGCGCCGGCCTTCTCTTCGATGAAGAACAGCAGCTCCGAGATGGCAAACAGACCAACGATCGCCAGTATGAAATCGATACCTTCGAAGAGCTCAAGCACCCCGAATGTATAGCGCTGCGTGCCTGTTGCGATATCGATGCCCACTGAAGATATCATCAGACCCAGTGCGGCCGCGATAATGGTCTTCACCGGATTCTTGCCTGCGATGCCGCCTAGTGTGGCGAAGGCGAGCAAAAACAGCGCAAAATATTCAGCCGGACCGAAGGTCAAGGCGAAGCGTGCCAGCACCGGCGCCAACATGATCAGGCCGATGGTACCGATGAGGCTACCGACGAAGGACGCAATGGCGGACATTGCCAGCGCTTCAGCGGCACGCCCTTTTTTCGCCATCGGATAGCCGTCAAGGCAGGTCATCATCGCCGGCTCGTCGCCGGGAATATTCAACAGGATGGAGGAGATTCTTCCGCCATACATCGCGCCAGCATACACCGCGGTGAGCAGTATCATCGACGTCTCGGGCGATAGCCCGAGGGTGAATGCCAGTGGAATCAGAATCGCGACACCGTTGGCCGGACCAAGGCCGGGCAAGGCACCGATGATCGTGCCGATGAAGGCGCCGAATAGCGCGAACATCAGGTTTTCAAAAGTCAGCGCGACGGCAAAGCCAGTCATCAACAGCTGTAGTGTTTCCATGATCGTTACCCGATTTTATTGTTGTATCAGAGGGCGAGGAGCCCCTCGGGAAGACTCAGTTCGAGTCCATAATTGAACAGCGCGAACACCAGCACCGCACTTGCAAGGCCGGTGAGAAAGGCTGGCCGGGGGTGCGCGCCCATGCGCCAGCACAGGCTACCCACTGCCAGTGTTGTCGCAATGACGAACCCCAAAGGCTCCAGCAACGCTGCGTACACGATGAGAATGACAACCGCTAGCAGCAGTTCGAAGCCGGTGCGTCCGGCCGGCCAATGTGCATCCTCATCCGGCTTGACGATCAGGTAGAGACTTGAGAGCGCCAGCACCACGGACAGCAGTGTCGGGAATGTTTCAGGGCCTACGGATTCTGCGCCGCCAAAGGGTTCCGGCCACTGCTGGGACACCCAGCCATAGGCCACCGCGAGCACGAGTAGCCCGACACCCAGCAGTCGGTCGCCCCATGCACTGGGCCTCGCTCGTGGATCGGTCGCGGCGCTCATTTCAGCAGACCTATTTCACGTGAAAGTTCTTCGATGTCGGTGACCTGTGCACGAATGAATTCATCGAAACTCCCTTCGTCATTCTCGAAGGGGATCAGTCCACTGGTTTTCATGACCTGCTTCCACTGCTCGCTGGCATACACTTTATCGATGGCGTCGCCCCAAAAAGCCTTGGCTTCTTCAGAGGCGCCGGCCGGCATGTAGAAGCCGCGCCAGTTCGGGGCAACGGCATCAATGCCCTGCTCTTTAGCGGTAGGGATGTCGCTGAACTTGCCTGGCAGACGCTCGGGCGCAAGCACCGCGAGGACGCGAATATCACCCGATTCCAGAAAACCTGTGGCCTCGGAGACGTCACCAGTGAAGGCATCGACCTGACCACCGACGATCTGCGTCAGTGCTTCGCCGCCATTGTTGTAGGAAAGGTATGGGATGTGGGGCAGATTCTCGACGCCACCTGCTTTGGCGGCTATCAGAACCTTCAGATGATCCCAGCCACCACGGGCACTGGCGCCGGCATATTTCACTGCACGCGGATCCTTCTTGCTTGCCTCGAGCAATTCCGGCAGTGTCTTGTAAGGGGAATCCTTGAGCACTGCGATGATGCCGTAGTCGGCACCGACCGACCCGAGCCACTCGACCATTTCGGCCTTCATGCCAGGGAACTGCTTCTGCGCGAGACGCGTGGTTGTTGCCGTCGAGGCGGCGACGATGACTTTATCGTCCTTGCTGCGCTTGCTGATGGTATGTGCGAAAGCAACACCACCGCCAGCGCCAGCCATATTGGTGGTCTGCATGGTGCCCGGTATGAGACTCAGATCTTTCAGTACATTGGCCACGTTCCGGCAAGTGAAATCCCAGCCGCCGCCAGGATCAGACGGGGCAATACATTCGACCTTGCCACTTGGCTGCCACGCCAACGCGGAGAAGCTGATTGTTGAAACAAGAACTGCCGTGACGACAGTCAGGCGCTTTGAAGACAGATAATGTGCAACAGGTATCATGGTGACCTCGGCTTATTGTTGTTGATGCCTGCCCACGGTACCGATAGCCGTACCCAGTACGAAAGATTGCGAACGTAAGGGGTATTGAGTGCTTAAAGCGAATAAAGTGCATACTGTTCACACATAACAAGATCATGACCTGTCTATGTCCTCCCCCTCCATATCAATGCCGTGGCAGCGCTACAGCAAGCTGAAGCTCAAGACCCGCATGATTCTCGTGCTCGGCCTGGTCAGTGCGCTGCAGACTGCGCTCATTGGCGGCTTCGCCGGCTACTATCTCAGCGATGCGCTCTATGACGAAATCGGCCAGCGCGCCCTCATGGTCTCCAGGACAGTCGCCGCCTTGCCTTCTGTCATCGAGGGCGTGAAGTCCCGTGATAGCGACCGCCTGCTTGCACTGAGTGCCCGCCTTACAGCCACCAATGAAGCCCTGTTCATCGTGATTGGTGACCATCAGGGCATACGGCTCGCCCATCCGGATGTGTCCAGAGTAGGCGCCTCAATGGCCGACGACGACGGCGACCTCGGCCTGGAGGCGCTGCAGGAAGGTCACGGCTATATATCTCGAGCGATGGGCAGTCTTGGGCTTTCCATGCGTGGCAAGGCCCCTATACGGGATGACCTCAATGGCGAAGATGGCAACATCATCGGCATCGTATCGGTGGGCTATTCGCTGGCTCAGGTACAGTCGACGATCCAGCGCTACAATGCGGTGCTCTATAGTGTGATGGGTCTGATGCTGCTGGGTAGTGTGGCGGCCGCCATAGTGATTGCCGGTCGATTCAAGCGCGCTATCTTCGGGCTCGAACCGGAGGAGATCGCTGCGCTGTTCCAGGAGCGAAACGCTACGCTCGAATCGGTTCGCGAAGGCATCATCGCGGTTGATCGCAATGGCATCATCACCACGTTCAACCGCACCGCAATCCAGACACTTGGACTCGAACCGTCTACCGCGCTTGCCGGGCAGCCGATCGAAGCCATACTGCCGGAGAATGATCTCATGTCGGTATTGAGAACGGGAGAATCGGCTTTCGATCTGGAGGTCTGGCTTCGCGGGCGACAGATGATCGTGAACCGGCTGCCAGTGCGGCAAGGCGACACCATTATTGGTGTCGTTGCGAGTTTCCGTCTGCGTGACGAGCTTGATCAGGTAAGCCAGCAGCTGACGCGAATCCAGCAATATGCCGAGACACTGAGAAGCCAGACCCATGAGTACTCGAACAAGCTGCATACCATTGCGGGCCTGATCCAGATTGGTGCCGCAGAACAGGCACTTGCGCTGATCAGTAGCGAAGTGACTGATCATCAGGCTCTGATTCATCTGCTGCTCGATGCCGTGCCTGACCCTGTTCTCGCCGGTTGTCTGCTTGGCAAGTATAACCGTGCACGCGAGATGGGGCTGCGGCTGGTCATCGACCCCGACAGTCAGATGGCACAGCTGCCTCCAGAGCTGCCGAAGGAACAACTGGTCAGCGCGCTGGGCAACCTGATCGACAACGCACTCGAGGCCACCCTTCACCATCACGGCGCTGAGGGCCTGGTACACCTGTCAATGACTGACCTGGGCCACGATCTGATATTCGAAGTCGAGGATCAGGGGCCGGGAATTCCAGCCGACCAGCATGAGCGAATTTTCGAGAGGGGCGTGTCCAGCAAGACAGAGTCTGATCACGGTATCGGTCTCTACCTGGTACGGCAATTCGTTAGCCGCTGCGGTGGGTCGGTCACTGTCGAAAACCTCCAGCCGGAAGGCAGCCGCTTCACGCTCTACATACCCAAGGTCTTCAGCCCGTCAACAGGAGCGCCCACGTGAACAGCATCCGTTTATTGATCGCCGAGGACGATCGTCAGATTGCAGAAATCCAGCGGCGCTTCATCGAGCGCATCAATGCGGCTGGCGATGTTACTGGTTGCACCGTGCCAGATATCGAGCTCTGCGGTATAGCGCATACGCTGGCGGATGCTCGCGACCAGATTGAAGTACTGAAGCCAGATCTGGTGTTGCTGGACGTCTGGTTCCCTGACGGTAGCGGCCTGGAACTATTGCGGGAACTGCGCGCCAGTGACAGCAGCACCGACGTCATACTGATCACCGCTGCGAAGGAAGTAGAGACTCTGCGAAGTGCGTTGAGAGGCGGCGTGTTCGACTACATCTTGAAGCCGCTCGTGTTTGAGCGGTTGCAGGAGGCCGTACAACGCTTCAGCGAACATCGGCAGACATTAGAGGGCATGCATGACGTTGCACAGGCGGCTGTCGATGCATTATTGCCGAGGCAGCAGGTCGATAGTGTGGCATCTGCCGCAGGGGCGAAGAAGCCACAGCAGGACGGCAGGCTGCCGAAGGGGATCGACGCCCTCACCCTGGAGAGGATTCGTTCGACCCTCAGCAAACAGGACACCTGGACCGCCGAGTCGGTAGGTAACGAAATAGGTGCCTCCAGAACGACTGCTCGACGCTATCTGGAATATCTGGTGAGTGCCGGGGAACTGATGCCTGAGGTCAACTACGGCGCGGTGGGACGACCTGAGCGGCAGTATGTGCCAGCTCGCCCGAAATGAGCGAATAACCACCAGCTGACGTATTTGACAAGTGAAAGCGCACCAGCTTGAATCATTTGCACCAGCGCGGCGCACGTCCGCGTAGCTTAGACCAAGGTTTGAGCGGCCTCTTCATTCACAGCCGCGTTTTAGGTGGCTAGTGATTGCGGTACCTTCCCGTGGCCGCTAAGCTTGCGTCTCAAATCTTGTAACGCAGCATCGCTGTACCGGCGTGGCCACCCTTACCGCGCCCCCGACTCCTAGGCGAAGTACCATGACAGGTTCCGTGAACACAATTCACTACACCAAGACCGATGAAGCCCCAATGCTGGCAACCTATTCGTTGCTGCCAGTTATCAGGGCATTTACCGCGCCCGCCGGCGTACAGATCGAGTTGAGCGATATATCGCTCGGCGCCCGTATACTGGCTACCTTTTCAGATTATCTCGAAGAAGACCAGCGCGTACCTGATGCCCTGGCCGAGCTGGGCGAACTAACGCTCAAACCTGAGGCGAACATAGTCAAGCTGCCGAATGTCTCTGCCTCAATCCCCCAGCTCCGCACGGCTATCGCCGAGTTACAGGCGAAGGGCTACAAGATCCCCGATTTCCCTGATGAGGCCGACGATGACGCCAGCCGGGAAATCCGTCAGCGCTATGGCAAGGTGCTCGGCAGCTCGGTGAATCCGGTGCTGAGAGAAGGAAATTCCGACCGACGCGCACCGACTTCAGTGAAGAACTACGCTCGCAAGTTTCCTCACTCAATGGGTCAGTGGAGCATGGCGTCGCAGACCCACGTTGCACACATGCGTAAAGGTGACTTCTATTCAAGCGAGAAGTCAGTGGTCATGGAGCAGGATGACGTGCTGCGAATCGAGCTGGTCAAGCCTGACGGCCAGGTCGATGTGCTCAAGGCAGAAACGCCAGTCCTCGCAGGTGAAGTCGTGGACGCCATGTTCATGAGCGTGAAAGCCCTGCGCAAGTTCTTCGAAGAACAGATGGAAGATGCCAAGCAGACCAACCTGCTGTTCTCGCTGCATGTAAAAGCCACCATGATGAAGGTCTCGCATCCCATCGTGTTTGGCCACGCGGTTACCGTCTATTTCAAGGAGCTTTTCGAGAAGTATGGCGAACTCTTCGATCAGCTCGGCGTGAACCCGAACAACGGGCTTGCGAACGTGCATCAGAAGATCGAAGCCCTGCCCTACTCCATGCGTTCGGAAGTCGAGACGAAGATTCGCAAGTGCTATCGCGACCGACCCGAAATTGCCATGGTTGATTCGGACAAAGGCGTCTCCAACCTGCATGTGCCAAGCGACGTTATCGTCGACGCATCCATGCCCGCCATGATCCGCAGCTCAGGCAAAATGTGGGGTGCGGACGGCAAGTTGAAAGACACCAAGGCCGTGATTCCTGAAAGCACCTATGCTCGCATCTATCAGGAGGTGATCAACTTCTGCAAAACAAACGGCGCGTTCGACCCGACCACCATGGGCACAGTGCCCAATGTCGGATTGATGGCCCAGCAGGCAGAAGAATACGGTTCACACGACAAGACTTTCGAGCTCAAGAGTGATGGTGTCGTTCGTGTGGTCGATCGGAAAGGCACCGTGCTGATGGAGCACGAGGTCGAAAAAGGCGATATCTGGCGCATGTGTCAGACCAAGGACGAGCCGATTCGTGATTGGGTCAAACTCGCCGTGAATCGCGCCAAGCTCTCGGGCATGCCCGCAGTGTTCTGGCTCGATCCCAAGCGGGCTCACGATCGTCAGCTGCAGGCCAAGGTCGAGCGCTATCTGCAGGAACTGGATCTGACTGGCGCTGACATCACCATTCGCTCGCCAGTAGCGGCCATCCGTCTGACCATGGAGCGCCTGATCATGGGCCAGGATACGATCTCGGTCACTGGCAACGTACTGCGTGACTATCTCACCGATCTGTTCCCGATCCTCGAACTCGGCACCAGCGCCAAGATGCTATCGATCGTGCCGCTGATGAAGGGCGGCGGGCTGTTCGAAACCGGCGCTGGCGGCTCTGCACCCAAGCATGTGCAGCAATTCACTGAAGAGGGCCACCTGCGCTGGGATTCACTCGGTGAGTTCCTGGCGCTGGCGGTGTCGCTCGAAGATCTCGGTCAGAAAACGGGCAACACACAGATCGAGATCCTGGCGAAGACACTGGATCAGGCCACCGGCAAGCATCTGGAGCTGGACCGGGCGCCACGGCGCATGCCAGGCGAGCTGGATAATCGCGGCAGTCATTTCTATCTGACACTCTACTGGGCCGAGGCGCTTGCAGCACAAACTGAAGACAAGGACCTGGCAGAACGATTCAAGCCAATTGCCAAAGCGCTTTCAGAGCAGGAGGAGAAGATTCTTCAGGAGCTGAAGGACGCGCAGGGACAGCGAGTAGATATCGGTGGATATTACCTGCCCGACGAAACGCTGGTGGCGAAGGCCATGCGGCCGAGTCAGACCTTCAACGCTGTGCTGGAGAAACTGACTGGGGCCTGATCGGCCTACAGTCTTTGCTCAACGCTGACAGCGCCTGCTGTCAGCGTCCACTCTAACCCGCCCGCCAAACACCCTTCCAAAGAAGTATCAGCTATCGCGGTTCCGTTTCAGCGTGTCCTCACCCTGAGTGGGCTTCATGACGTCGAGATGATGATGCAACGCTGTTTTCGCCAGCATATGTGCGGTAATCGGCGCAGTGATGAACAGGAACAGCGTGATCAATAGCTCATGCACACTCAGACTACCCGACTGAGCGGTGAAATGGATGGTCGAGGCGATCAGCATCGCGCCGATACCCAGCGTAGTGGCCTTGGTTGGACCATGGAGCCGGGTAAAGAAGTCCGGCAACCTGATCAGGCCCACAGATCCGATGAGGGCGAAAACGGCGCCTATCAGGATGAAGACGGCCACGATAATCTGCAGTGTTCCACTCATTTCAACCACCCTATTCGATGATGTCGCCGCGCAAGAGGTACTTGCACACAGCGATGGTACTCACGAATCCCAACATGGCAATCAATAGCGCCGCCTCGAAAAATAACGGCGTATCCTGCCAGATCCCATACAGCAGGATAAGTGCAATGCTATTGATATACATGGTATCCAGCGCCAGTATTCTGTCGGACGGATCCGGACCGATGATCAGACGCCAGAGATTCAGCAGAAGCGCAAGGCACAGCAGCGCGAAGGCAGCGGTGATTATCCAGTTCAACATCCAAAGATCTCCTGTAGCGGCGCCTCATAGCGCTGCCTGATCTGCTCGATGGCAGCCGGCACATCATCGACATGCAGACCATGAACCAGCAGTCGGCTCCTATCACCGGACAGTTGTGCGCTCACCGTGCCCGGCGTCAGCGAGATAGTGCTGGCAAGAATGGTAATGGGGAAGTCGCCTTTGATCGCCAACGGGTATTCAAAGAATGCCGGACGCAGCGCCTTACTCGGCCCGAGTATCCGTCGTGCCACCTCGAGATTGGCTATGATGATGTCGAACACGAGTATGATAATAAACTTCACCATCAACAGCGGCTTCTTCACGTCTGCCTGTGGATCCCAGAAATGATAGGTTAACCGGGGGATGCCAATGGCCAGGATCAGGCCGAGCAGGACGTGCCCAAATGCGACGGTGTTATTCAGCAACAGCCAGACTGTCCAGAGCAACAGGCTGAGCATTGGACGGGGAACGATCGTTCTAAACAGACTCATGGCCGAACACCTCCTGCCGCAGAAACACCTGGCAGGATTTGTCGAACGAGGTCCCCCGGTGCGTGCAGCTGCGCTGCAGTGGCTGCAGTATATTCCGCGACCGACCCGCCAAAAATGGCTAGGAGCGGGGCCGCTGATAGCAGTAAGAGCGTAGCCACCACCTTGCCTGGTGCCGCCGGCTCCGCCTTGGTGGCGCCTTTGCTTACTCGCCAGAATACGGTGGTCCCGGTTCTGGACAGAGCGATCAGTACCATCAGACTCGATAGCAGCAGCGGCGGCCAGAGCCACAGCTTGTCAGTAACGCCCATTGTCGCCTTTAGCAGCAACGCCTTGCCGATGAATCCTGAGAAAGGTGGCATGCCGACGATGGCTATCGCGCCGAGGAAAAACATGCCCCCGAGCAGTAGCGGCTGCGCCAGCGGATGGGTTCCGACGATACGATCACCCGCCTGCCCCCGCTGTCTGGCAATGAGGTCGACAAGCAGGAAGAGCCCTGCACTTACCATGGTGGTATGGATCAGGTAATACAGCAGTGCGGCCGTTGCGTCTTCGGAGTTCAGCGCCATGGCGCCAAGCAAGGTGCCGATGGAAACCACTACCAGATACGCAATTTGTGTACGCATATCCTGCGCCGCCATGACGCCGACTGCGCCCGCAAATATCGTAATCACCGCAGCCGGCCACAGCCAGAAAATTGCCAGGTTGCTGAGCGCACCTGCATCTTCACCGAATACCAAGGTGAAGACCCGTAGCATCGAATAGATGCCCACTTTGGTCATGATGGCGAAAAGGGCTGCTACCGGGGCAACCGCAGCTGCGTAAGTGCGAGGCAGCCAGAAATATAATGGAAAAGCGGCAGCCTTCAGGCCAAAGACCACCAGCAATAACAATGCACCCGCCTCTACCAGGGATTGATCCTCAGCGGGCACTGTCGCCACCTTGCTGGCCATATCGGCCATGTTCAGGGTGCCGAGCGTGCCATAGAGAATACCGAGTGCGAAGAGGAACAGACTGGAGCCAACGAGGTTTAGAATGACATAGTGCACATTGGCCCTTGTCTTCTGTTTCCCACCGCCATGAATAACCAATGCGTATGAAGCGATAAGCAGTATTTCGAAGAACACGAAAAGGTTGAACAGGTCTCCAGTGAGGAAGGCGCCGTTGAGTCCCATCAGCTGGAACTGCATGAGCACGTGGAAGAAACTGCCGGTCGTATCATCGCTATGGCAGGCATAGAGAATCGCAGAAAAGCCCAGGAGACTGGTCAATACAAGCATCAGCGCACTGAGCCGGTCGAGCACCAGGATGATGCCGTAGGGCGGCTGCCAATCGCCTAGCGCATAAATGGTAATCTCGCCGGTTGATGCCTGAATCAGAAGCCAGATCGATATCATCAGCACCGATGCCGACGCGATCAGGGAAGCGCAGCGCTGACGCCAGACCGACTTGTGCATCGCGGGCAAGATCAGGAGTATGCCGACGATGAGCGGAATCAGAATGGGTAATATTGCCCCATGTTGCATCAGTTCGGCTCCCCATGGCTCTGCTCTTCACGGCCATCGACGTGGTCATTCCCCAGGTCGGCCCTCGCCCGCAACGCAAGGATGACCACAAAGGCGGTCATGGCAAAGCCGATCACTATGGCCGTCAACACCAGCGCCTGGGGCAGCGGATCAGCATAGATAGCTGATTGACCCACTACTGGCACCCCACCTTCTACCAGGCGACCAGACGCGAACAGGAAGAGGTTGACCGCATATGCCAGCAAAGTCAGCCCCATCACGACAGGGAAGGTCCGACTCCGAAGCACGAGGAAAACACCGCAGGCTGTAAGCAGGCCCACACAGAATGCATACAACGCTTCCATCTACCGCATCTCCTTTTTCAGCGTCGAGTGACGATCATCGATCTGGTCTGGTGCTGCATCACGAAACGGCGTGCTGAACTTACCCAGGTTCGCCAGTATCAACACCGTAGCACCCACCACCGTAAGGTAAACGCCGAGATCAAAGGCAATTGCACTGGCCAGTTCGAACTCGCCGACCAATGGCCACTCGAAATAGTCAAACCAGGATGTCAGGAAGGGCTTTCCGAAGAGCCAGCTGCCCATCCCGGTCAACGTGGCAATTAGCAGGCCGCAGGCAATCAGCGTCTGATAATTAAGCTTCAACCGCCCCTTGATCCACTCTACGCCATGCGCGAGGTACTGCAGGATGATTGCGACAGAGGTGATCAATCCCGCTATGAATCCACCGCCCGGGAGATTATGCCCTCGCAGGAATATGAATACGGATACCAGCAGCGCCAGTGGCAACAGACTCTGCGCCACTGTGGCGAGTAATGGAGGATGCTTATCCTTCGCCCAAGCCCGACCAAAGGCGTCGCGGGTGGGCAGAAACAGCTTCGCGTGCATGAGCAACTTGTAGATACCAAGAGCCGCTATACCCAGCACGGTAATCTCACCCATGGTATCGAAGCCTCTGAAATCTACCAGTATGACATTGACCACGTTGGTTCCACCGCCGCCTGGCTTGCTCTCGGCAAGAAAGAAATCCGCAATGCTTGTTAGCGGCCGGGTCATGAGCGCGTAGCAGACGCCACCGATCATTGTTCCACTCAGCACGGCCAGCACGATATCCCGCAACACCCGCGATTGGGTTGATTCACGAGGCATCTCCTGCGGCAGGAAAAATAGCGCAAGGATCAGCAGAATGATGGTGACAACTTCGACCGCTAACTGTGTCATTGCCAGATCCGGCGCAGAGAAGCGGGCGAAAACGATGGAGACAATCAGCCCCACGACCGACAGCATCAGCAACGCAACCAGCCGCTGGTTGTGCCACAGCACCGTCAGCAGGGTCGAGGCAGCCAGGAGTACTGCGGCAGTAATTGCGACGCCGTCAAGAGGCAGCATTTCGCGGCTGCCGGCTAGCGGCACCAGATTGATCAGCACAGAGCCCATCATGATAAGCGTAGCCAGGAAGAGCAGCCCGAGGTACCGCTGCAACGAACCGTTTTCGAGGCCCAGCGTCAGGCGCTGACATAGTCTGACAAAACGCTGGATTTCCCGCTCGACCACCAGATTGGCATCAGGCTCCCGGAAGCGCGCCTGAAAGCGGAACAGTTGAGCGCGTGAGGCATATACTGCCAGGCCGCCAAGCAATGCCACGGCGCTCATGAGCAGAGGCAGATTGAAGCCATGCCAGACGGCCAGACTGAACTGAGGCACCTCGGTACCTAATACCGAACTTGAAGCAGAACGCAGAAGGTCGTATACGGCAAGATCCGGAAAGACGCCGACCGCCAGACAGATGGCCACCAGGATCTCTATCGGCACCCGCATATACCGTGGGGGTTCGTGCGGCGTCTTGGGGAGATCAATCGGCTCGCCGTTGAAGAACACATCGTGAATGAATCGAAGTGAATAGGCGACCGAGAATATGGCCGCCACCGTTGCGAGTACGGGAATGACCCAGGAGAAGGCACCGAACAGATCCTGCGCCAGCGTCTCTGCGAAAAACATTTCCTTCGAGAGAAAGCCGTTCAGCAATGGCACCCCAGCCATGGCCGACGCCGCCACCATGGCGAGCACCGCGGTATACGGCATGTACTTGAGCATACCGTTGATCTTGCGCATGTCGCGTGTGCCGGTTTCATGATCGACGATGCCGACGGCCATGAACAATGAGGCCTTGAAGGTTGCGTGATTGATGATGTGGAACACTGCGGCCACAGCGGCGAGCTGGGTACTGAGCCCGAACAGCAGTACGATAAGACCCAGGTGGCTGATGGTGGAATATGCCAGCAAGCCCTTCAGATCATGCTTGAAGAGGGCAAAATACGCACCGAGCAGCAGGGTGCACAAACCAGCTCCGCTCACCAGGACAACCCAGAGTTCGGTGCCGGAAAGCACCGGGAAGAACCTCGCCAGCAGGAATATACCGGCCTTCACCATTGTCGCGGAATGAAGATAGGCGCTAACCGGCGTCGGCGCTGCCATGGCGTGCGGGAGCCAGAAATGGAAGGGAAATTGAGCTGATTTGGTGAATGCGCCGAGCAGTACCAGCACCAGCGCTGCCGAATACCATTCATGTTCACGAAGCAGATTACCGCTGTCCAGCACCACCTGAAGACTGTAGCTGCCGACCATCTCGCCAATAAGCAACAGTCCTGCCAGCAAGGCCAGCCCACCTGCACCGGTGACTGTGAGCGCCATCCGTGCGCCTTTTCGGCTTGAGGATCGCTGCCACCAGAAGCTGATCAGCAGGAATGAACTGATGCTCGTGAGCTCCCAGAACATCCACAACTGTATGAGGTTGTCGGACAGCACGATACCGAGCATGGCGCCCATGAACAGCATCAGCATGCTGAAAAATCGTCCTAGCGAATCCTTTTCCGACAAGTAGTAACGCGCGTAGAGGATGACAAGCAGGCCGATACCGAGAATCAGGATTGCAAACAGCAGCGCAAGCCCATCGAGTCTGAAGGCAAAGCTCAGCCCGAGCTGAGGCACCCATTGATAGCTTGTCTGAACCAATTCACCAGCGAAAACCGTCGGCAGAACCCACAGCGTCACGGCCAGCGCAATGCCAGGGGCGACCGCAGTCATCCAGGCGCATGTCGTGCGCCCAAAGCGCTCGCCAAACAGTGGCACCAGTGCCCCCAGCCAGGGTAGCAAGGCGATAAAAAGGAGCTTCATTCGATTTCCTGTCCGTTTCGCGACCCGATGATGATCAATTGAGCCAGATTATAGCTTCTCAGAGCGATTTCCGGACGCTCTGCCTAAACAATCAGAGTTAAAGGGGTGACGGCGGGTCTGGAAAGAACGGATAACGTACGCTACCGGCTTTGCTATCAGGGTTTCTGGTGGCTGGTCGAGGGCGTCGCAATTCAGCTTCCTGTTCTGTACATCTTTGTATGTGCATCCAGCCAGCATCGATCAGATGAGAACTGGGCTTTGATTGATAGGGCTATGATGTGCCGACAATTTTCATTATCTGGACTATAGGAGGAATGCTGCGCTGTAACAAGGGCGGGGCCAAATTCCCTCGAGGCGAGCGCACCCGCCACTCAGCTCAGCCGACCCTGCCCCGCGATATTTGGTATCCTGCGCGGTTCAGTAGTCGTCCAACCAGCAGGAGATCCCCCACCGTCATGTACGCAGGCATAGATTTTGGCACTTCGAATTGCTCCATCGGCAAGTGGGAAAACGATGCCCCTCTACTGGTGCCGCTCGAAAATGGCAGCACTCGCCTCCCCTCAGCTATCTATACCTCGCGCACGCACGTAGCAGTCGGGCGCATAGACGAAGACGAGCTTGCCCTGAGAGTCAGTAGAGCCACCGCACTGAACCGACAGCAGTCCAGGGAAGCTGGCAGCGTGCGCGAGCTCACCGCTGCCGAAATCGAGAACATCGAACGAGGTCTCATGCGCCGCGAGCTGGAAGAGCGTGCCCAGAGGAAAAGTGAGTCAGAAACCATACGGTCGGCGCTATATGCCGATAGCGAAATCTTTTTTGGTGAAGCTGCCATCGAGCGCCATGCTGAAGATCCGCTGAGCGGCTACTTCATGAAGTCACCGAAATCATTCCTCGGCGCGGATCTGGAGACGCCACAGCTCGAGCTTTTCTCCGAAATCGTCACGCGCATGCTTTCCCATATCAAGACCACAGCCGAAGGTGAAGGTGAAGCTGATGATCAGATCACCAGCATCGTCCTGGGCCGCCCGGTTAATTTCCACGGCAACAAAGCGGATGGTAACGCGCAAGCGCTCAATCTGATGGAGCGGGCAGCTATTTCGGCTGGATTCGAGCAAATCGAGTTCCTGATGGAACCTGTAGCGGCTTCGCTCGACTATGAGCGGCAGCTACAGCAGGACACCATAGTTCTGGTGCTTGATATTGGTGGCGGCACCACGGACTGCTCGATGGTCGAAATTGGCCCAACTTTCAGGGGGCGCAGCGACAGGTTGAGTTCAGTGCTCGGTTATGCAGGTAATCGTGTCGGTGGGATTGATTTGGACATCAAGCTGGCATTCGAGCGTCTCATGCCCTTATTTGGTCGGGGCACATCTCAACGAAGCGGCCTGCCCCTGCCAAACTCACTGTTCTGGAAACCCATAGCCGTCAATGACGTCAATTTACAGGCCGAGTTCGCGTCACGACAGGAGGCTGCGAGCCTGCATAGCTTTCTAAGGGCGGCGGTCGACAAGCAGAAGTTCTCTCGTCTTATCACTTTGCAAGGAGAACGTCTGAGCCATCGACTGAGCCGCAGCGCAGAAATGGCCAAGATTGCGCTGACGGACCAGGCGCGGGTAGACGTTTCACTGGACTATGTGGAGATGGATCTAGGTATCGATATCTCCCGTGATCAACTACGTGATGCCATCGAAAAGGAGCTCAAGCTCTTCATCTCGCTGATGAAAGAAGCCGAAGCACAAGCCGGTGTGAGGCCAGACGTGGTGTATGTCACCGGGGGTTCAGCCCGCTCGCCGGTCGTCGAGTCGTGGATACGTACTCACTATCCCGGTGTGGACATCGTCGTAGGTGACGCATTCGGTAGCGTGACCTCAGGACTGACTACCTGGGCGCACCAGATTTTTCGATGATCTAGGCTGCCAAGCCCAAATCAGCTCGAATCGATGCGATATGGCCGGATTTGATGACACTTATGTTAAAGGGTTGTCAAAACGAGCAGCAGGCGATGGTTTAGAACATTACGAAACTTTATAGTTCACGTCCCCCGAGGAATTGTTTCTCGACCATTTTCGGATAGACCCAGATCTACCATGTCGCAGCACCTTAAATACATGCCTCATATTGATGGCCTTCGCGCTGTCGCTGTCCTGAGCGTGCTGCTGTTCCACCTCGACCTGAGTTGGATTCGGGGCGGCTTCGTGGGCGTCGACGTTTTTTTTGTCATCAGTGGCTTTCTCATCACCGCGCTCATCAAGCGTGAGATCGAAAGCTCGAACCGTCTTGACTTCAAACGCTTCTACATCCGCCGGCTCTGGCGGCTCGCACCAGCCTTCCTGACGGTACTGGCCTTCACTACGCTCGGCGCTGTACTGCTGCTCTCACCGATGCACCTGGAGCGCTATGGCGCCTCTGTGGTGTCTGCGCTGCTCAGTTTGTCTAACATCTATTTTTTCACCGAAGGCGGCTACTTCGACTTTGCGGCCCAGCTCAAACCACTCTTACATACCTGGAGTCTGAGCATCGAAGAGCAATTTTACCTGCTGTGGCCTGTGACCATGCTTCTCTGCTTCAAGGCGGGACTGATGCGCTGGATGCCGGCGCTGCTCGCCCTGCTGACAGCATTCAGTCTCTACCTGAATGTCGTGTTTTCAGATGGCCAGACGGCGCTCATCGATGCGATGTTTACCCGCCTCGAACCCTTCACCGATGGCAAGAATACGATTTTCTTTCTGCTGCCTTTCCGGATTTTCGAGTTCGCCATCGGTGCCGGACTCGTCTGGGCGATAAACATCAGGGTCCGCCAGCAGATCGTGGTCGATGCAATTTTCTGGCTTGGTCTGGCAGCATTGGCAGCCTGCTTTTACCGCTATCGCGAATGGATGCTGTTCCCCTCGTTCTTCGGAGTCGTGCCCTGCATAGCTGCGGCCATGATTATCTATGCCGGCGGAGAGGCACGAGGCCGCCAGGTGCTCACCAACCCTTTCGCGCTTTGGTTTGGGCTGATCAGCTACTCACTGTATCTGGTGCATTGGCCACTCATCGTATTCACCAAATATGTTCAGGCGCATGCGGAACTCTCAATGTTCGCAGTCATCGTGCTCGGACTGGCGTCGATTGTGCTGGGATGGCTACTACACAAATTCGTCGAAACACCCTGGCGTTTTGGGTTCGGGACGTACGACGACAAAGCACAGGCGGGCGGGCTGCACCGTCGCCTACGCCTACTGCCACTTGCAGGTCTGGCCGCACTCGGCGTTGCGGGTCTCAGCATGAGTCTCAGCAAGGGCTGGTCCTGGCGGATCGACACCTCGATCGGCAGCGAATACGTGGCCTACGGCAGCGCATTTCCGAAGGCCTTCACTGGTGGCGCGGGCTTCGCCAACTCGGGACAGGTAGTCAGCCTCGAGAATATCCCTGACATCATTATCATGGGGGACAGCCATGCCAGGCACTACATTAATGGTCTTCAGGAAATCATCGCGGAGCCAGCGGGACTCAGCCTGTATGCAGCGGCAAACGACAGTTGCCTGCATCTGCCAGGGTTCACCCGCAAGAGCGCAGGAATGGACTGGGACCGTGCCTGTCCTGGCGGCCTGAGGGAGGCTCTTGATTACGTCGAACAGGCAAAGCAGGCGGGCAAGACGCCTGTGGTGATACTTTCGCAATTCTGGCTTTTCCAGATTGCCTTCGCCGACCGCCTGACTGCCGAGGGTGAGAAGGCGGGTCGACAGATTGATCTGACAGATGTGCGAGAGGGTCTACTGGAGCTCAAGTCCATGCTTGGGGACGCGGAGCTCATCGTGATTGGCAATGTGCCTGGCACCGCGCAGGTCGATATCATGGATCAGCTGACCCGGCCAGCACTCAGCCGCACCATGGCGAAGCCGGACACGCTCTTTACCACGCCAATCGAAGACGGGAGACTGAAACGGGAGCGGCAGTTCAACAAGTCCCTCGAAGCCTTCGCTTCGAAAAGCCAGAGCTTCACCTTCCTCAATCCGTTCGGTGCGCTGTGCCAGCAAGGTCGCTGCGTGACGGTTGTCGATCGCAGACATCCCGTTTATTCAGATAGTCATCACCTGAGTCAATATGGCTCCAGACTGGTCATCAAGAAGTTCGCGCCCGTGATCCGCAGGGTCATTGCCAACAACTTCCCTGAAGCCTTTCGCACGTCCTCCGTCCAGCATATGCGATGAACCTCAGAGCACCTGCACCGTTTCAAAGCTGCCGTCACTCGCAGCGTCGAAATGATATTCGGTGTAGCCGTCGTAAATTTCCAGCTTGAGGGTCGAACTCCCATCTCGCAGCAGGATCGTGCCCGACCAGAAACTCTCCACTGACGAGTTGTACATCAGCGGGGAAGATAGCTCGATGCTATAGTCCTCACCCAAACTGCCCAGCCCTATCCTGAAGGGGGCCGGGCTGTTCAGCTGACCATCTTCCTGCTCATAGTTCGCTGGCTGCTTCTCGAGCGCAAGAGTGAAATCGTACAGACCGAATTCCAGCCGGCGGCTGTCGAGTGGCATTTCCAGGTACGACTGACCCGAAAGCGCCAGTTTCAGGGGCGAGTGCAAAGTATACCGGATGTCACCCTGCTGATAACTGCCGGTACGAGAACTGTTCAGACTGCCATACCGATCGTACATCAGTGTTATCTGACCGCTTTCACTGACGAATTCCAACGATTGACCGATCAGACCACTGATGACTTCGGCTGTAAAGCTGCCGACCTGAAGATACGACTCGCTCAGCGGACCTACACAATAATTCATTTCTGTGCGCTGCCGTGCGCCTGCCCCAAGCAAGATTTGACCGTCGCCGTAGTTGAAACGGGGTCCGGCCAGAAGAGTTGCTCGCGCCTGTCCGCCACGAGCACAGAGCTGATGAGAGAGGTCGAGCTCCGCAGCCAGGTTCCGACTGTGGGCAAGCTGCGCAGGGTCCGCAGGCGAGATGCGGGAGAGTTCGTTACTCATGCGCCGGCGAAGAAAATCGAGAATACGCAGTGTTTCTGAAGTGACCTGCGGCAATTTGTCCTCGTTCAACACACCCGGCTTGTAAGCTCTGATCTGAAGTGCCGAAGGGCTGTCGTGGCCGAGTCTGTTTGAGGTCGCAAATCGGGAGTTACGGTTGTTCTCACCCGCCGTTTCGTCATCTTCACTTCCGCTGCAGCCAGAGAGACCAAACTGTAAAGCAGCAACCACAACAGCCGCGGTAAAATAACGCTTTTCCAAGATACGACCTTCCCTGTAAGCCTTGTTTTTTAGGAGTGTGCTGACTTCCCTTGCACAGCCGCGGGCATAGTAGAAAGTTAGGACAATCCAGGTCAATGGGCTCGGATAGGTATTGCGGGGCGAACATAATTTTTTCGTAAGATCTTGAACTGGCGCTCATTTCTGATTAGCACCAGTCACCAAACCTTAGGCTGGGGATGGCTTTGAAGCAGCTAGATATCGAAGAATTTTTGCACCATTGATCGCACCAGAAGACTCCCGCATTGGCAGCCGAAGCATATATTCTTCATCGGTATGGCCACTGCGGAACAGCCGTCGTATCGGCTCCGCATCAGGCCTCACTTTCGCATGTACCTCATTGGACGCAGTATTACCGCCTGAGTCGCTGCCTTCCCTGCCAGGCAAACTCAGTCTTGCGCGCACCTTCTCTTCGTCGAGCTGGCTGAACTCGAACAGATCGAACTGGACATCGCGACTGGCAAGAACCCAACGCCTCTCGGAAGAGCTGTAAAATAGGGTGTGGCCATACTCGAGTCCGCTATTGATAAGCTCGACCCATTCACGCGAGTTTACCGGCGCTGACTGGCTCGCGTATCCCGCGTTTTCCAGTTCGGATGCCAGCCGGGCAAATCTCGGATCCGGTTCAAGAAATCGGCTCGAACAGGCGGACAGGCCAACCGTCAAAAAGAGGCCGATCAAAGCACCCAGGTAGGAAGCCGCGACAGATCTGTCCATGCTCACTCCGGCAGCATCACAGTCTTCAGGTTCATGAATTCACGGAGTCCGAAGCGGGCAAGCTCGCGTCCGTGGCCTGAGCGCTTGATGCCACCGAAAGGGGCTTCCGGTGCAGAGGCGAGCATTTGATTGACGGCGGTCATACCTGCTTCGATGTCGCGAATGAAGCGCTCCTGCTCAGCCTTGTCTCTGGTCCAGACAGACGAGCCAAGACCAAAGGGAATGTTGTTCGCAAGATGAATGGCATCATCGATATCTTTCGCGCGGAACACCATGGCAATGGGACCGAAGATTTCTTCCGAGGCAACCGGCCCTTCCGGATCGACATCGGTCAGAATGCCCGCGGTCAGATACGCTCCATCGCCTGCCAGCCGCTCGCCTCCGAACAGCAGCTTGGCACCATTCTTCTTCGCCTGCTCCAGTTGATCGATCACGGTGTCTCGCTGATCGAGGCTCGAGAGCGGCCCCATGTCGGTGGCGTCGTCCATCGGGTCACCGGCTTTCACGGCTTTCATAGCCTCGCCAAATCGGTCCATGAAGTCGTCATAGATATCAGTGTGAACGATCATTCGCTTGGCACAGATGCAGGACTGGCCCGTATTCTGGGTTCTCCCCTTCACAGCGTGCTGCACGGCCTTATCCAGATCCGCTGAAGGCATGACAATGAACGGATCCGAGCCGCCAAGCTCCAGCACGACTTTCTTCAGCTGTTCACCGGCCTGCTTGGCGACGGCCTGCCCTGCACCCTCACTACCGGTGAGCGTGACGGCGGTTACCCGATCGTCCGCAATAATATCGGCGACCGCATCAGACTTGATCGCAAGATTCTGGAACAAACCCTCGGGCGCCCCGGCATCACGCATCATATCTTCCATCAGCCCTGCCACGCCCTGGACGATACTGGCATGTTTCAACAGTGCCACATTGCCAGCCAGAATCGTCGGTGCGAGAAAGCGCACCGCCTGCCAGTACGGGTAGTTCCAGGGCATGATAGCCAGCACTGGACCCTGCGGGAGCCATCTCGCTTCGGCAGTGCCACCACTTGCCAGCTCCCAACGCTCCGGCTCGAGCATGGCTGGCCCTGCCTTGGCATAATGACGGAACAGCGCAGCACATTTTTCAACTTCAGCAATCGAAGTTTTGAGCGTCTTGCCCATCTCTTCGGTTGCCATGCGGGCAAGCCGTTCCTTATTGGCCTCGTACTGATCAGCAATCTTTATAAGGAGCTTCGTTCGTTCGTCAATGCCAGTCTGGCGCCAAGCCTTATATGCCGAGGCAGCCTTGCCGAGCTTCGTCTCTATTTCGCTTTTGGTCAGTTCAGGATGGGTCGCTATCTGCTTACCTGTGGCGGGGTTGACACTCTTGAACATGATGCTCTCCTCTGAAAGATGCTGGTCATTCGTTAGAGAGGATACGATAGCGACTGGGCGGCAGACGTTCCACAGCCAGAAAGCTGACAAAAATCATGGCGCTGCGTCCATCATGGCCAGGCGCCTGTTGCAGGCGCCCGGCTATCGACTATAGTGCGCTGCAGGTAGCCTTGCTGATATCGCCGCTCTGTGAACCCTTGAAGCCGAAACTGGCAGACTGGTTCGGGCTGAGACGGCTGTTGTAACTGACGCCTTCGAAGATTACTCGCCTGCCAGAAACCGACACCACCTTCGATGACCAGTTTTCAAGAACCTGCACGGGCTGTGGGAAATCCACGGCGACTTTCCAGTTCGACACGGGCTGATCGCCCGAGTTCTTTACTTCAATGCCGTTCAGGACGAAGACATTGCCCCAGGCATCTTTCTGCCCAATCGTGCAGTTGACCGAGCCATTCCCTGGCTCGCCGCCAGTATCCGTGCCACCGCCACCCGTCGAGGCACGTTTGATGTCGAGGTAGTTGAGGTTGGTCATACCATCGAGGAAGGTCACTTTCACCGTCGCGTTGGCCGGGATGTTCACGCCCCGGATTGTCTCACTCGCCCATGCCTGCCAGCCCGCGCCGTCTGTCGACACGATACCAGCCAGCTGGCCATTGACATCGACCCTCACCCGCTGCCCGTTATTCACACTGGCCAGACGAGCTGTGATGTCGAAGGTGCCGCCTGCAGCGCCGACTTTGTAGGTGAGCGTCTCGCCCGCTTCGGTCCAGCCGATATTGCAGGTGCTTTCGGAGGCATTCTGGACGTCGACGTCAAGTCCGTAGTAGGTGCAGTTCGACGAAGACGCACTGGCGTTCCCTGATGACTTGTCCGAGGCTGCAGTATAGTTCTCCGCCTCGATACGGCCGGGCAGATTCACCACGCCCTTATAGCCGCCGGTAGTACCACCACCGGCACCACCACCGCTACCGCCGTCAGAACCCCCACCCGTGCCACTGCCGGTCTTGTTAGGCCAGGTCTGGATGAGGTTTTTCACGTAGCGGCCCGAGTCCGTCAGCATGCTATCCGACCACTGACCGTTTGACGCCGCACCCGGACGAAAGGCTGAGGCGCCTTCACTCTTATCGTTCAACGCCCAGTTGGCGTTGCCCAGCGAGTGCTGCTTCATGAACGCAGCCCAGCGGTCGGTTTCGGTTCGGTTCACACCACCATTGCCGTCCGCATTTACACTGCCCCACTCCGTCACGAACAGCGCTGCCCCCTTGCTCATCGCATACGCGGCCTTGTCACGCAATCCCTGACCATGGGTGCCTGCGTAGAAGTGCAAGGTATAGGCGATATTGGCATAACCGCGAATCGGGTTGTCCGCCGCTTGATCGACATCCTGCGACCAGGTGGTGGTGCCAACAATGATGAGGTTATCCGGATCAATGGCTCTAATGGCCTTGATGACCTGCTCTGCATAGGGCTTTACATGCTGCGCCCAGGTCACGTCGTTCTTCGGTTCATTGAAGATTTCATAGATGACGTTGCTGTTCTTACCGTACTTGCGTGCCATGCGCTGGAAGAATTCAACGGCCTCGGCCGTGTGCTCATGCGCGTAATGGGAGTGCCAGTCGATGATGACATACATGTCGTTCGCAATGGCGGCATCGACAACGGCCTCAGTACGACGAAGGTTGCCTTCACGATCGGAAAGATATCCACCGCTTTCTTCGACACCCATGGCAGCCCGCACGAGGTTGCCTCCAAAGAACTTCTTGACGCCGCCTACAGCGCCGGCAGTGTAGTACTTCTCGCCACCCCAGCCAGAATTTGACCAGAACATGCTCATGCCGCTCAGCTGAGCGACCTGGCTACCTGCTTTTATCGTGGAGCCACTGACAGAAAGCGCCGGCGGAGCGGCCAGAACCATTTCTGGCACAATCGAGAGCGCTGCCATGAATACTGTCGCCCATACCAATTGCTGAGGTGTTCGCTTGTTTACCATCTATCAATCCTGTTCTTGTCACTATGGCAGTGATACTGACAGGCTCTGAAGTTGCACCGCCTCGTCTAAATGTGCGATATCACGCTGTTTGTGACACCCGACACACTTGAGTAGCAACTCTGCTAACCCTTAGCCCGGACACCGAGCCGGTTCAGGATGACCTGGAACTCGTGCTGGCTCATGTCCATGATTTCCACGACCCGGCCATACAGCATGAGGGTAGGCACATGGCGACCCTGGCGTTCGCGCTGAACATCGTGGAGCACCTTGAGCACGACACGTTCTGGCTGAGTCAAGCCGTCACGCGCATCTGGCAGATCTTCGTTCATGAGGGTTCCGATAATGACAACGGCTTCACAGCACGCCCCGTTGAATTGTGGGATTGTCTAACAGCAGCGGTCGCCATTCCTGATGGCAGCTACTGCAAACACAAAAACAATCTCACAAGAGACCTTTGCGGTCCACAAGGCTCATAACAATGAAGCAGTATCTCAAGCGCATCCTGCCGCTTGCCGGCGCCATTCTCTTATCAAACAATGTCAGCGCATTCGAAGAAATCTATATCTTCGGCGACAGCCTTTCCGACACCGGCAATGCCAAAGTATTCTCTGGCAATGCAAGCAATCCGGCTTTCCCCTCCAGGTTCTCCAATGGGCCGGTAGCCGTTGATGTGCTCACTGGCGCTTTCGGTCTCACAGCCACACCCTCACTGTTCCTGCTGGGACAGGAGCTTGGCAACAATTACGCGGTCGGCGGCGCAATAGCCATCGATGCGGATGGAAACGAAAGCACGCCAGACACCAATCTGCCGACGCAGATCAACGCCTACCTCAAGAATCATGGTTTCCAGTCGGATCCAGAGGCTCTTCACGTGCTGGTTATCGGCGGCAATGATCTGTTTGCAGCCCAGCGCATCCGGGCGGGATCTGTCAGCGAAGACTCGGGCAAGACCCGTCAGGTTATCCGCAAGGCCTCGGAGGCTCGGGTGACGCAGGCCGTTGAAGCTATCAAGGCTCAGCTCGAAAAACTGATAGGCACAGGTGCCAAGCATATACTTGTGGGCAACGCACCGGACATCAGCGCGGTTCCAGCCACCGATGGCACGGTCGCAGGCCTGCTTGCTGCATCCAATGACAAGCACGAAACCAGACGTGCGAAGGCAATGTACAAGTACTCGGCCAAGCTTTCGGCGCAGTTCAACCGGGAGTTGGCTGCAGTGGTTGCAGAGCTTGAAACTGCTTACGGCCTGGACATTGTTGAATGGGATCTCTCGGCATTCCTCAGCGATCAGATCGATGACGCAGCCCTATTAGGCTATACCAATACTGAAGACGCATGTCAGGCTGACGGGCAGCTGCCGCTGTGTACCGGATATGTCTTTGTCGATGGAGTTCATCCCACTACCGCTGTGCATCAGCGAGCCGGGGCCAACCTGCTGCAACTACTGGCGCAGTAGCAGACCTTCAAATCACCCACTGGCCATTGCAGCCAGCGGGTGTGTTCAACCTGAGTGCCTTACAGCGCGCTCAGGATCTTGCCGAGACTGTCCTTCGCATCACCAAAGAGCATCCGTGTATTTTCACGGAAGAACAGTGGGTTCTCTACGCCTGCATAACCAGTGGCCATGCCGCGCTTCGATACGATGACCATCCGCGCCTTCCAGACCTCGAGTACCGGCATGCCGGCGATCGGGCTGGTCGGATCATCCATGGCAGATGGATTGACGATATCGTTGGCACCAATGACGATGACGACGTCCGTGCTGGACAAATCTTCGTTGATCTCGTCCATTTCCAGTACCAGGTCATACGGTACATTGGCTTCAGCCAGGAGCACGTTCATGTGTCCAGGCATACGACCGGCAACAGGATGGATAGCGAAGCGGATTTTCACCTTTGCCGTCTTCATTCTCTCGACCAGTGCAGAGACCAGGTGCTGCGCATGCGCAACAGCCATACCATAGCCAGGCACGATGACGACGGATTCGGCGTCTAGCAGGGCCTCGGCCACTTCCTCGGCCTGAATGGCGACGACTTCGCCCTGCTCCTGCTCTGCGCCTGCAGCACCAACGGTGGCAGCATCACCCCAGCCACCCATGATGACGCTGAGGAACTTGCGGTTCATCGCACGGCACATGATGTAGCTGAGGATGGCACCACTGGAGCCGACAAGCGCACCAACCACGATCAGCAGATCGTTGGAGAGCATGAAACCGGTCGCCGCTGCCGCCCAGCCGGAGTAGCTGTTCAGCATGGAGATAACGACTGGCATGTCTGCACCACCGATCGCCATGACCATGTGGATGCCGAACGCGAAAGCCAGCAGGGTCATCAGGATCAGGTAGAACATACCTGCCGAACTTGCGTTGCCAGCGTCGTCAACCGAGCCAAGGAACAGGAACATCAGAACCAGTGAGCCTGCGGCCAGACCAATGTTGATGAACTTGCGCTGTGGCAGCATCAGCGGCTTGCTGCCGACCTTGCCGCTGAGCTTGCCATAGGCGATGACTGAACCAGTAAAGGTGAGTGCGCCGATGAGGATACCGAGAAAGATCTCGACATCGTGTATCGTGCGTGCCGCACCAATGTAGCTCGCCTCAGGATCCAGATAAGTCGCAAAACCAACCAGTACTGCTGCCATGCCCACAAGGCTGTGGAGAATGGCCACGAGTTCTGGCATCTGCGTCATCTCGACCTGCTTTGCCAGCCAGGCACCAATGGCGCCCCCAATCACGACCATGAGAATCAGCACACCGTAATTCGTAACATCGTTACTGATGATGGTCGCAAATACGGCAATGGCCATACCCGCGATACCGAACCAGTTGCCACGTCGAGCGCTTTCCTGATGGCTCAAGCCTGCAAGGCTGAGGATGAAAAAAACTGCAGCGACGATATAGGCCGCCGTAACCATACCCTGATTCATACTGTCTTCCCTATTTCCTGAACATCTTCAGCATGCGCTGAGTGACCAGGAATCCACCGAAAATGTTGATGCTTGCAATCAGTGTTGCGATTGCGGCGAGAAACATGACGACGCCTGATGTCGACGAGATCTGCAACAGCGCACCGATGACGATGATGCTACTGATCGCATTGGTCACGCTCATCAGCGGCGTATGCAGCGACGGTGTTACACTCCAGACCACCTGGTAGCCAACGAAGCAAGCCAGCACGAACACGGTAAAGTGGCTCATGAAATCTGGCGGCGCGACGCTACCGACCAGCAACAGCACCAGCGCAGCAATGGCCATCGGAATGATGGTCTGCATGGCGCTCTTCTTGCCGGTTTCTACCGGAACCGCCTCAGTATGCGCAGGCTTCTTCTTTACAGCTGGCTTCGGCGCAGCTGAAAGCTTGGGCGCCGGCGGTGGCCAGCTGATTTCACCGTTCTTGATCACGGTGGTGCCCCGGATGACTTCATCTTCCATGTTGACGTTGATGACGCCGTCACGGGCAGGTGTGAGGTCGGTGAGCAAGTGACGCAGGTTGGTACCGTACAGCTGGCTCGACTGCGCAGCCATGCGGCTCGGCAGGTCGGTGTAGCCGATCAGCGTCACACCATTGTGGACAACGACTTCGTCGGCGCGTGTCAGCTTGCAGTTACCGCCACGCTCGGCGGCGAGATCGACGATCACACTACCTGGCTTCATCGACTCCACCATGTCGGTGGTGATGAGCTCTGGTGCCGGCTTGCCAGGAATCAGCGCCGTGGTGATGATGATGTCGACTTCCTTGGCCTGCTCTCTGAACAGCGCCATTTCAGCCGCGATGAATTCCTCGCTCATGACCTTGGCGTAACCGCCTTCGCCACTACCGTCTTCATCTTTGAAGTCCAGCATGAGGAACTCGGCGCCCATACTCTCGACTTGCTCGGCTACCTCAGGACGGGTGTCGAATGCCCGTACGATAGCGCCCATACCACGTGCAGCACCGATTGCAGCCAGACCGGCAACACCGGCACCGATGACCATAACCTTGGCTGGTGGCACCTTGCCAGCAGCGGTAATCTGACCGGTGAAGAAGCGACCGAAACGGTTTGCCGCCTCAACTACAGCACGATAGCCACCAATGTTGGCCATGGAGCTCAGCGCATCCAGCTTCTGAGCTCGCGAAATCCGTGGTACGGAATCCATGGCGAGCACAGTGACACCACGCTCAGCCAGGTCTTTCATCAGGGTTTCGTTCTGGGCGGGCCAGATGAAACTGACCAGAGTCTGGCCTTCACGCAGTAAAGCGACTTCGTCACCGATCTCGGCCGCTTCGCGTTCAGGCGCTCGCACCTTGAGGATGATTTCAGCGCGCTGGTAAAGCTCGCGCACATCAGCAACGACTTCCACACCGGCTTCACGGTACAGATCATCAGCGATGTTGGCGCCAGCACCAGCCCCGCTCTCGACGATCAGCTCGTGACCGAGCTTCTTTATATGTCCGGCAGTTTCCGGCGTGAGTGCTACACGCAACTCACCGGGCCGTCGTTCTCGAGGAACTCCTATTAGCATGACAGTCTCCATTCCAGCAGACGTAATAAAAGAGGGTGCAAAGAGTGCTGATAGTTGAGACAGTCGTCAAGGACCTTGTTTGGATATTTGAGCGAATTTTATTCAATACCCTCGTTATTGATCTGTTCGCTTGCTCACGCATGAATCCGGGCGAGGCATGTTTGCCTGGCTAGCCTTCAAAAACAAGGCCGGCCAGAAGACCTGGGCACTCGGAAATACCAGCAGTGCTGAGGCGCCAATCACGAAAGTCACCCGGAAGACTGGCGCGATGGACCATGGGGTTGCTGAGTGCGTAGCAAGAGTTTTGACCACACGGACATTCCCCATGAAAACAACAACATTCAGGCCTGTTTATGTACACGGCCTCGCCGCCCTGCTCTACACCTCCACAGCCTTCGCACAGGTCGAGGATGGCAAGCCTATCTCAGCCACTGTAGAAGGGCATGTATTCAAACCGGCGCGCGTAGACGCCACCGATGAGCGAGTCAATCAGCTCAAGGTGCCTGCTGGCTTCGAAGTCACGAAGTTCGCAGAAGGATTGAACAAGCCTCGCATGATCTCAGTGACTGATACCGGTCTCGTGTATATCACGGATCGTGATGAAGGCACTGTGACCCTGCTTCGCGATACCGACAGTGATGGTAAGGCTGACGACAGGCAACAGGTCGCGCAAAAGGACCAGCTGCATGGCATCGCGATCAATGACCATCAGATCTACCTGGCTACGGTAAACAAGATATTCGTTGCAGACCTGAAAAAGGACGGCACGCTCGGTGAGCTCAAGCCGATCATCACCGATCTGCCTGATGGCGGGCAGCACGGCAACCGTACCCTCAAGTTCGGCCCTGATGGCCAGTTGTATATCTCCATCGGCAGTACCTGCAATGCCTGCGCAGAGACCAACGAGGAGAACGCAACCATCCTGAAGGCCAAGCCGGATGGCTCAAGCCGTACGATATTCGCCAAGGGCCTGCGCAACACACTCGGTTTTGACTGGCACCCTGAGACTGGCCAGATGTGGGGTATGGATCACGGCATCGACTGGCTTGGCGATGAAGAACAGCGGGAAGAGCTCAACATGCTTGAGTCGGGCGCCGATTATGGCTGGCCCTACATCTATGGTGAAGGCAAGGAGAACCCGGCTGACCAGCCCCCGAAAATGAGCTACGAAGCCTACAAGCAGAAAACGAAGTATCCGGTACTGACCTATGAGGCGCACAGCGCCGGCCTCGATATGATCTTCTATCGCGGCGAACAGTTTCCAAAAGAGTATCAGGGTGATGCTTTTGTAGCGATGCATGGCTCCTGGAACAGGCAGAATCCAGTTGGTTATAAAGTGGTGCGCATCCGCTACGAGAACGGTCAGCCAAAACAATTCGAGGATTTCGTAAGCGGTTTTCTACTCGAGGATGAAAAGGCTCAATTCGGCCGTGTGGTGGGGCTTGCGACCTATACCGACGGTTCGCTGTTGGTCACTGACGATTCGAATGGGGTCGTCTACCGAGTGGCGTATGTCGGCGGTTCCTGATCGCTGGTAGCAGTGATGGGTGAGCTAGCAGATTGTGGCATTATGGGGGGCACGTACTGATCAGCTGGAGACGCACCTTTGGACTCGTCCACCCCCTCGACACTTGACTTGCTACTCCCCTGCCCCTGCGGTAGCGGCGCCAGCTATGGCGACTGTTGCCAACCACTACATGCCGGTGCGGCTGCGCAATCGCCAGAAGCCCTCATGCGCTCGCGATACACGGCATTTGTTTTGAAAGACAGTGGCTATCTGCTCGACACCTGGCACACATCTACGCGGCCTGCCCGGCTCGGGCTCAAGAATACCCCTGACTATTGTTCGCTCCAGATCAAGAGCAGCGGGTCAGAGGAGCATGTTGGCTGGGTGCATTTCATTGCGATCCATCGCGAGGAGGCCGGCTTCGGCTTTCTCGAGGAGCGCTCTGACTTCCTGTGCGAAGATGGGCGCTGGTATTACTTGAAGGGTAAGACAAGCCAGGGTGTGCTGAAGCCGGCTCGCAACGAGCCATGCCCATGTGGGAGCGGTGAGAAGTTCAAGAAATGCTGCTCTTGAGCGATTGCCGCTGATTGCCCAGACCCATTGCCAGGTCAGAATAAGAGAACTAAACTAAGCAGACTTAGTTCATCTCGGGGCTCATATGAATATCGTCAACATGCACCAGGCCAAGACGCAGCTATCGAAGTTGGTGGAATTGGCTTCGAAAGGCGAATCATTTGTCATAGCCAGAGCAGGCAAGCCCTTGGTAAAGGTGGTTGCTATCGACGCACCAGATCCTCAGCCGATCAAGAGGCTAGGTTTCCTGAAGGGGGAATTGGTGGTGCCCGACGACTTCGATGACATGGCCCGTGATACGATCGAGCACTTGTTCTACGGTGATCAGTGAAGCTCTTACTCGACACCCATATCCTCTTGTGGGCGGCAAGTGACGCAGAAAAACTCTCGCCAGTAGCAAGACAGTACCTTGAAAACGCCGAGAATGCCCTCTTCTTCAGCGCTGCCAGTATCTGGGAAGTCGCAATAAAAAGCGGTTTGGGTCGAGAAGACTTTCGTGTAGACCCTGGACTCCTGCGGCGAGGCTTGCTTGACAACGGCTATTCAGAGCTTCCGATTTCGGGAGAACATGCCCTGCTTGTCGCTACGCTACCACCGATCCACAAGGATCCGTTCGATCGGCTTCTGGTTGCGCAAGCTATAAGCGAAGGCATTGTACTTCTAAGTGCAGATGCACTGGTGCTGGATTATTCCGGCCCTATTCGCAAAGTCTGATGCCAGCTTCAAGCTCCCAACCGCTCCTCCACCGCATCCAGAAAACCAGCCATATCGACCAGTTTCTCACTCTCGGGCTTGGTCGTCTTGCCTTTGAGATCCGGGGTGATGATGCCGTCGGCTACAGTGGTTTCCAGGGCCGCTTTCAGACTTTTTGCATAGTCGATCAAGGGCTCGTTCTTCTCGCGCTCGCCCAGCGTTTCCAGGGCGTTCGCGAGCGCATACAACAGCGCTGACGAATTGAAGTGCGCCACCTTGCCATCACTTTCCTTATACTTCAGGTACAGGTCGTGGGCCGTGCCATGCGGTGCTTCGAACAACATCGTGCCGTCCTTGCTCTCGATGATCGAGCTCGCAGTAGCAAGACTACCGCCGAGGGCTGCCGAGATATCCGAGAAGATATCGCCATCGAGGTTCTGGGCCGGGTACAAGGCATTCCGTGGCGGATCAGTGATCATCTTGATCAGCTGGCTGGAGGGCCGCATGATCATGAACGAGGGTGGTGAGGTGCGATCTTTCGTCAATTCCATACGCACGTCGTTGATGACGGTACTGAACACATCGTCATAATCCATGTACTCGCGCTTCAAGCCGAAATACACCTCCTTGCCCTTACGCGAGGCGTCGCGGAAGACCTGTAATATCCAGTCTTTGATCGCTTCGCGGTCGTTCGACATCAGCAGCATCGGGTCACCCTGCTTTACCCGACGTGCGTGTTTTTCAACACCATCGACCACCACTTTGAGTATCCCGTCCTGCTGGGCAGGCATGTTGAAGCTGCCGTACTGATCGCCGCCACCCGCGCTCATTCGCGAGATGGAAACATGAGATTCTCGTTTGGGAATGCCGTAGCACTTGAGTTGCTCGACAAGCTTATAGAGCTTGCGGCCGGTAGTGTTATCTGGAACGCCCCACAATGCCCGCTCTGGAGGGTTGGCGACAATTCGAGCAGCCTGGGCATCGACGAGCTCGTAGTGATATTCCAGTCCTGCTGCGTCGAATTCAGCTTTATATTCGGCCTTGAAGATGGCTTCGATGTTGGCTCTCATGACGCCGTCGTAGCCGGCGATCACGGTATCCTTCAAACCCAGGTAGGCGTCGCGCTTTTCATCGAGCGCACGTTGGAAGAACTGATGCGCCCAGGCACGAACGTCATCGATGTCATTGGTTGCCAGCAGCCAGGGGTCGCCCTTGTTGACCTCACGGCGATGCAACTCGACGGGGTCGCCGCTCTTGCCAACGAACAGTAGCTTCAGCACGCCGGTGGCATTGGAGAGTTCGTTGTAGCTGTCCCTGATGCCCCCGCGCTCCATGGTATCAACGACGATGTCCCGATTGATCCACTTCGGCGCGATCACGCGAAGATTGCGGAACTGAATGTCTTCTCTGGTGATATTACCGCCGATACCTTTGCGGATGGCGCCATTCGGTGACTTGGTCGCAAGCGGATCGAGCTTGTGTCGCTCCAACTCCGGATGTGCCTGCAGCATCTCATCCAGCTGATCACGATTGACCGTCATTCCGGCATTCTTGATGCCTACGCCGTAGCGCTTCAGGGCCTCGATGGCTTCAAAAATGACCTGCCCGTTCGTGAGCAGACGGTTTTCGGCAGATAGATCGATTTCCTTGAGCTCGATCGCCAGTCGCGCTTTCACGAACCTTTCGAGAATATGTTCGAACGCTACCTGCGCCATCTCGTCGCCGTGCAGCACGACAAGTGGGGCGTTTACCTGAATCTTGCTGCTCATTGATGTCTCCATTTGAAACTTGTTATCGGTGAGCCGCGTCGGGCCTATAAGGATACTCTACGTTGATCGGCTTGATGAGGACTGCGTTCCGAAACGCCATCCGCTACATTTGGTCGGCTATCCAGTCTCTGAACTGTTGATCCTCAAAATCCCAGACGCCGTGCTCTACTCTGGTGATATAGACCCCTCTCATACGATTCACCGCATTCTGAACCGCGTGCTTTGTGACCTGGTGCAGCGGAAGCCCGAGATAATCAGCGATAGCAGCTCGGGCCTCATCGCTGTAAAGACCGTGACCCGACATAAGCAAGCGCATCAGGATCGCCTGGTCTATTGGTTTCATGGCAGCCCAGGCATCTTGATAGCCTGCGGTATCGATGCTTTCTACCAAATAAGATTCCGTCACTTGCCGTATGTCGGAAACACCGGCGCGAAGCATGATATCGACAATCTGACGGAACTCGAACGGCACCTTTTTTACCAGTCTGAATGCACCGAGCGCTTCGCTGAGCGGCACCTGTCTGCCTGAAGCTTCTGCGAAAGCAGCCAGAATATGCTGGACAAAGCTCGCGCCCAGTTCAGGAAGATCTACTTGAGAAGACGACTGGAACAGAGGTGCCTTCCTTCGGCGGAAGAGCCTTTGCAGCCCATCTCGCGACGAGCCGGTATAAACAACTTTCAGCTGCTCACGATGACGGTCGATTATCGTGCGGAGGAAGTAAACCAGCGGCTCGAATGCCGTGTCTGTGGCGAGATGTTGTATCTCATCCAAGCAAAGCAGAATCGGTTTACGCGTTGCGAGCAGTTGATTGAATAGGGACCTCAAAGCGACTAGTTGATTATCATCAGGCCGCTGCAGAGCTGAGGCACCTGGCAACTCCACTGAGGCGCTCACGCCTTCACCCGCCAGCTGAAAGCTCTTCGGCGAAAACTCGAAAGCGCGTAGTTTTTGCGCCCACTTCAGGTCTTTCTGAGCCTGAGCAAGACCTGCTTGAAGACATCGGACGGGATCGTTTCTATGTTCCCAGAAGCTAACATAGACCGGCACAAAACCACGGTCGCTTGCGACCGGAATGAGGTCGTAAAGGATGAATTCTGTTTTCCCCATTCGACGCGGGGCAAACAAGGTCAGCGTGTTTGTGCTCGCCGTGATAAAGGTACCAAGAAACTCGTCTATGAGCTCCGATCGCCGGTAATGCCATTGAATTGTCATGATTTTATCGAGTAGTAAAGAGTAGTACTACAGCTTACTACTGTAGTCAATTTCATTACTACTTGCTACTACTTTAAAGAGTTGAACAGGGGAGCGCCTTTGACGGCTACAACCACGTCGCAAAGCGTGCACCACCTGAACATGGGCAGCGGCCTCAAACAGTGCTTCACAAAGTCGTGAGCTGACAGCTGGGCGAGGAGTAGTTACCGAGAGATGATTCTCCTAAGCTGCCGCCAGTCACGAATAGATGATCAGCGGGATATCTGGTCGGAAGTCATTAGATCTTCCACCGCGTCCTTGATTCAGGCAGATCTCCATGAGATGGGGTTTACCATACACCATCGTAAGCCCCTCAACATCAGCGAATGCAGCGAGTATCTCGGTAGGTTCGTTAACAGGACAATGAACGGTGACGCTGGTGATCGACCGGCCGGTGTGTCGCTCTCCAGTATCCTGGATCGGCTCGATGAAAGGTGCGTAGATGCAGAGTGGCTCCCGTAGCTCGCTGCTGTTCGTGCCAACTCGGAAAGCCTTAGGCGCCTCGAAGTAAACCGGCTGATAGGTCCAGCTTTGAATTGTCGGGCCCACCCCTAGCTGATCTTTTCGTCGCAGAACAATGCCGAACGGCGACGCCTCGTAAGTGGCTACACGCTGTGGAAACCTCAAGCCTTGCGCAGGTCCATTTTCAGCCTCATCCGCATCGCGCACCCACAGGAATTCCAACAGGCCGTCGGCGAACCGGAAACGCCGGTTCGATGTCCCCTGCCCCGGATGATCTCGGCCAAAGCTTTCTTCAAAGCCTAATGGCAACAACTTGTCCGCAACCTTTGCGCCTGGCTGAACAAGAATGAAAACATGATCGACTTCAAGGCTCATCTCATCTCTGACCTCACCTCTATCCAACGCAGTTGGGACATTGCGGCCAGCGCCGCTTCGGCGCAGATTAGCTCTTTCCGGGCGTCATGAGGTACAGCAACCCCGCCACGGCGAGCGCGAAGACTGCGACGACATCGGCAATGACAACTCGTTTTAGTGCTGCGTTAAAATCACCAACAGACCACGCGATGCCGATGAACGAAATTACGCTGACGAAGCCTGCGAGGAAAGCTATCGGCTGCAGCTCGGGACGAAAGGCGGCATACACCAGAAATAGCCCAAGGAGGCCGAATAATACGGCTCGGTGACGCATGAGAATCACCAGGTTTGGATCCTGCAACGTTAAACCGTACAGCGCCGAGAGACGCTCCGCACCGAGCACACCCGGGACGGGTAGCAGGTGAATGATACCCACCAGAACCAGTAAACCGGAAACAGCTTTTTCCACGTGGTCAAACTCCTTTTGAATAACTGTAATTAGCCGACTGGTTTATCAGTTCCGGTCGCCCTCGGAACGCTGCAGGGCCCTCTCGAGTGACGCAAGATCTGGCGGGCCTTCCGGCCAGTGCAGGCAGCGCTGGGCATCGTGCTCCCAAGCTGCGGCGGAAGTCAGGTGAATATGCACGGCGACGGCTAAATCGCGTGCGTCATCCAACAGGCCTGCAGGCACCCAGAATCTGTCCTTTACATTCAGCTTATTCGGCACCGGACTACCGCAGACCGAACAAAAGTCACTACGATAGCCAGTTGATCTGCTGAATGACCTGATGCGATCCTGGCCGGACAGCCAACGGAATGCGCTCTCTGCGACAATCGTGGCCGCATTGGCCGCGGCACCAGTGACCTTGCGGCAGAGCGAACAATGGCACTGATACAGATTCGGGAGCTTACCTTCGATTTCGAAGCTCACGGCTCCGCATAGGCACTGACCTTTCAACGCGTACACTCTCAAATCGGGCGGTGCTCGGTGCCAGCACCGGGGGTGAGACAGAGGGGCAGATTATGCGACCTTGAGTCGAGGGCGCAAGCGCTGTTCAGCATCAGCCACCATCGAGTTTCAGATAGCCAACTCAGGCGACCCGCCTTCATTACTCGCTCAATGACTCCCCTGGCGAAAGTACCCAGCAACGCTCGTTATGGGTATAACCTATGCGTCCGTAGTAGTCTTTCGCCAAAGGCGCCGCGAGCAAAATGATGCTGCAGTGTGGCCCGAGCTGCTGCTGTGTCAGAACCTGCAAGCGCTTACCGATGCCAGAGGTCTGGTAGGCTTCGTCGACTGCGAGATCAGATAAGTAACAGGCGTAGTGAAAGTCCGTGACGCTTCGGGCGATGCCTACAAGTCTCGAACTATCCCATGCGCTGATGATCAGATTTGCATTTCTGATCATGCCTTCAATGCAGGTGCGGTCATCCAGGGGGCGGCGCACGCCAAGAGAGGTGTTCTCCAATAATCCGATGAATTGGTCTGCGGAGACTGAGTGATTGATTCTATATTCGATGGTCATGGCTGAGGCTGTTACTCGACTGTCTTTGGGAGACTCATCATACCTTCAAACTCAAGTCGTTAGATAATGACAGCCTAGCAGACGAAGCCATGCAAGCGGCCATTTTCCGCAGCTGCCAACTACGCTCTGTTGATCTTCGTATGTTCCTCATGACGCATCCGCTTTTAGCAGCGCGTGCATTCTAATCATTCGACGGATGAACAATTCATGAGCAGCAAAATTGCAATCGTCACAGGCGGAAGTCGCGGCATCGGCCGTAATACCGTACAGCACCTTGCCCAGCGCGGCGCAGATGTCATTCTTACCTATCACAGCGACCAGAAAGCGGCTGATGAAGTTGTCGCTGACGTCGAGAAGCTCGGCGGGAAGGCCCTAGCGTTTCAACTTGATACCGGCGATAGCAGCAGCTTTCAAACGTTCGCTGATGAGGTGCGTCTGGCGCTGCAGCAGCATTGGCAGCGGCATGATTTCAATTTTCTGGTCAATAACGCCGGAATGGGCATTAGTGCGAGTTTCGTCGACACAACCGAAGCCCAGGTAGAGGCGTTGTTCAATGTTCACTTCAAAGGGGTGTTTTTCCTCACGCAAAAGCTGCTGCCATTGATGGCGGACGGTGGCCGCATCATCAATCTCTCGAGTGGGCTCGCCCGTTTTTCGTTACCAGGCAACTCTGCTTACGGGGCCGTGAAGGGCGCTATCGATGTGCTCACACGATATATGGCGCTTGAGCTGGGGCCTCGTAGAATAACGGTGAATTCTGTGGCGCCTGGCGCTATCGAGACCGACTTTGGCGGAGGCAAAGTCCGTGACGATGCAGAAATCAATGAACAGATTGCCAGCAAGACGGCTCTGGGCCGTGTGGGTGTGCCTGATGATATCGGCGCGCTGATCGCCAGTCTGCTAGGCAATGAGCACGGCTGGATCAATGGTCAGCGTATCGAGGCCTCTGGAGGAATAATGCTGTAAGTTTTTGGTGTCGTTGGCATAAGTGTCTTGTAGGGGAGGCGGGGCGCTGATTGGCGTTTCGGCGAAGGTCCCTGTACGCTCTCCCTGACAATCTCTTCTACACCGCGCTTCTCTCTGTCGCAATCCAAGTCTATGATGTGTAGGGCAATTATGGATTCGATTCTGCCAGGGAGGCACTATGATATTGGACCACCTACGATCATTAACCGGAACGAGACTGGATCGGCCAGATCTCGTCGCATCGACTCTCAATTACGCGTCTTATCAATCCCCCCATGTCACAGGGGGCGACTTTATAGGGATCGACCCTCTCAAGGAAAACCTGGCGCATTTTCTAATACACCGCGGCGAGCGCCTCGAACAGATTACGTCCCTGCTCAGAAAATATGATCTTGATCCAGAACTGGCCATCACGCCTGGTGAGGCGCCAGCAGGGTTTCTTGACGCGTTGGACAGCTGGGTTGCCGATTACTGGCGCGCAGGGCGTATTTCGAAAAAGCAGCTATCTCGCGATTTCTGGACGAGACACCAGGACGATGGCTCATCACATCTGTATGGTTTTCTATCCGACATCGGTTTGCTGCTCGGTGAGATCCTGATCGCGCAGTGCCAGAGCTGTGAGTGGGGTTTTGATCCTATGGCGAGAAAGCGGGAGCACTCGAGCTTTGTCAATCGGATAGTGGTCACAGGTCTGGCCGTGCCCGCCGACAACACTATTCCGAGCTTTTACGATCCTGGGCTCTCGGCTTTTTATGCGCTGAGGACTGTGCGATTCCATCCGGACCCAAGTGCGCATGATCTTACGCTGAATCTAAGGGCACGGCTGACTTACTACCCCTCATTAAAAACAAGCAGTTCTCCCCCTGAGTCTGCTATCGTGACGCCCAAACGTGCCAGCAAGAAAACACCGGTGACTCACGAATGATCAAGCTGTATCAATTTCCAATATCGCACTACTGTGAAAAGGCGCGCTGGGCGCTCGACTTCAAGGGGATTCCATATGAAGCCGTCAACCTCATTCCGGGTCTGCATGTTCCCATCATGAAGAAGCTGACCGGTCGGACCAGTGTACCGGTCGTGGTGGACGGTGAAAGCGTCATAGCCGGCTCAGACCGAATATTCGACCAACTGGACGAAACCCGCCCAGAGCCATCCCTCATGCCCGAGTCTGCAGCGCAGCAAAAGGCCGTGCTTGAGTGGGAGAATTTCGCTGACAAGGAAGTAGGCCCACATGTCAGGCGTTATTGCTATCACACGCTGCTGAACTATCCCGAAATCGTCAAACCATTCTTCACCACCGGTGGTCCCTGGTATGGCGGGCTCTATTTACGGGCCGCCTTTCCGGTCTTGCGGATAGGTATGCGTAAAGCCATGAACATCAACGAAGCGGGCGCGAGCCGTTCGCTCGAGAAGATCATTAGCGCGGTAGATCGCTTCCATGAGGCGGCAGCGGACACTGGGTATCTCGTGGGTGACAGTTTCACTCGGGCAGACATGACCGCGGCTGCCCTGCTCGCCCCACTCTGCCGGCCAGAAGGCTACGGCCTGAAATGGCCGGAGACCCTGCCTGAGCCACTGGCGAGTACCGCCGAGCAGCTTGCTCCGAAGCTTGAGTGGGTGCTGCGGGTTTATGAGAAACATCGACAGCCTTTCAATTAGACGGGCCCTGACTTTCAATTAGACGGGCACAGACTTTCAATTGGACGGCGCTGAACTTCCAATTAGACGCGTTAAAACTTTCAATTGGACGGGCCTCAGCTTACACTTGGTCGGAACCAGATCTTCTGAATCCTGAGGCCGTGCCGTTGGACAAACCTGACTATCCGCGTTATTCCGAAAGGAACTTGTTGGAAGCCCTACAAGATAGCCCGGTGGTGCTAATTCACGGCTCACGCCAATGCGGCAAATCTACGCTGGCCCGATATGTTGGTCAGCAGAAGAGCTACCACTACATCAGCTTCGATGATGACAACCAATTGCTGGCCGCCAGAACCGATCCTATAGGTTTCGTCCAGGACCTTCCGGACAAAACTATTCTTGATGAGATCCAGCGAGCACCGGAGCTCTTTACCTCACTGAAGTCGAGTGTCGACAATAACAGACGACCCGGACGCTTCATACTGACAGGCTCGGCCAACGTTCTTTTGCTGCCTGGACTGTCAGACTCTCTGGCGGGCAGGATGGAGATCATTCATCTGAAACCGCTGGCGGAGTGTGAGCTTACCGCCACTGAACCACTGTTTCTGGAGCAGCTTTTCGCCGGTAATTTCAATGCTGCCCTCGACTCCAGACCCTATGGGCGTCTTGGAGAGTCGCTCGCGGACGTCATTACTCGCGGTGGCTATCCGGCTGCAATAGCGCGCGAATCGCCCAAGCGGCGTTCAGCATGGTACCGTGATTACATCACCACAATTGTCCAACGAGACATTCGGGATATTTCAGACATCCAGAATCTGGAGATCATGCCAAAGCTGCTTGCGCTCGCTGCGAGTCAGACGGCAAGGCTCTTCAACACAAGTGACCTGGCAGCGCCATTCTCTCTCAGCAGACCTACAATCCGGGCTTACCTGGCCCTTCTGGAGCAAATCTTTCTGATCGAGCAGCTTCAGCCCTGGTTCACGAACAGATTGAGCCGCCTGATCAAGACGCCGAAAATTCATGTTTCGGATACCGGGCTCGCATCCGCACTGCTTGGCCTGGATGCTTCAAGTCTGTGGCAGGACAAGGTCCTGTTGGGGCAGCTGCTCGAAACCTTCATCTATCAAGAATTGCGTAAGCAGGCGGACTGGCAGGAACAGGTTTTCAGCTTTTATCACTTCCGCAGCAAGGACAAGGTCGAAGTCGATATTGTCATCGAGCGCGGCCGCCAAATTGCCGGCGTGGAAGTCAAGGCTGCAGCTACGGTCACAGAACGCGATTTCAATGGGCTCAGGCAGTTGAAAGATGCTTGCGGGGACCGATTCTCTGCCGGTGTACTGTTGTACGACGGTGGAAATGTGCTGCGCTTTGGGGAAAGCTTATTTGCCGTTCCTATTGCTGCATTACTCACAACAGTTTGATTCGGGGGCCATCTGCACAGGGATTAAAGATAATCCTCAATCGGCAGCAGCGAAATCAACCAGGCCTTAGTTCGCAGCCACCAGTCGGTGTCAGGTTCGCTGGAGAGCGTCTGGTTCAAGCCCTGCCATTGCAGGTCGCCATCCTCATCGAGCTCTACCTCCCAACTATTCGCAGGCGCCATGCCCAGCTCTATCGAATCTGCGACCTTAGCTGCAAGCTCTGGACTGTGGATGAGGAGCACGGTTTCGCCGTTCAGGTACATAGCGCGCAGATTGGCGTTGAAAGAGCCGATGTAGAGCACCCTTCGATCGAACACCGCCGTTTTCGAATGTAGGCCGACGATACCATCTGCGCAGAATTCATCATAAGCGATCCAGACGGTGCAAGCTGCTGCGTCTGGCCGCAATTCGTACAGCTCGAATCCGTGTTCGAGGGCCTCGGGCCGCCATCGTGCGTACCCGGCGTGATTGGGTACAACATCGTTCGAGGCCAGCGAATTAGTTAGAACGGCGATCCTCAGGGGCTCTTTGTTGAGCGATCTGATTTGAGCCAGCGCTTCGTCATCCAGGATGAAGTAGGCCGACTCGATCAGCACTTCAGACTCAGCTGTCTTCACCGCATCTGCGAGTGCCTGCGCCGCGACGGTGAGTTGGTCGGGCAGTGCATCAGGATCAACCAGGGGCGGCTCGAATATGAAATCGGCTTCGGCCCAGGTGAGCGTGGCCAAACTCTCCGTCAGCACATCAAGCGCGGCCTCTTGGCCGACAGGCACGTCCAACTTCAAGCCATCTGTTTCTGAAGCGCGATCTCGAGCCTCGGCAATCCGCTCGCTGTAGGCCGCCTCGCTCGGCGTTTTAGAGGCCAGCTCACCGACTGGACGCGACCACTCACTTCCCCAGAAAGCGTCGAAGTTCGCAGAGAAGCCATTGACGACCGGACCCACTGCGAGCACGTCTCGATCGCGGAAATTCAGCGTCGCATGCTCATCGAAGTACTCATCTCCGATGTTACGCCCACCGATAATCCCAACCACACCGTCGACGACAAGGCTCTTGTTGTGCATGCGCCGGTTCAGACGGTCAAAGTCGGTAAGGAATGACAACCATTTACCAGCACCCTCACGCACTGGCGCCGGATTATACACCTTGATATCGATATTGGGATGCGACGCGAACAGCGCGAGCAAATCGTCGCGGCCACCCAGGTTGATGTCGTCGAGTATCACCCGCACCCGTACTCCCCGGTCGGCCGCCACGAGCAGACGGCGGGCCAGGTAAAGCCCCGAGGTGTCGCTGTTCCAGATGTAGTACTGGGCATCGATGCTTGAATTCGCTGCATCGATCATCGCCGCTCGGTAGAGGAAGGCTTCACGCCCAGTATCGAGAATGTGAAAACCCGACTGCTCTGGATGGGGTTCAGCGGCGGTGGTGGCTATCGTGTCGAGCGCAGGCGCTGCTGAGGCGGCGCCTGCGAAAGTGAACAGAATATAGAGCATCACACGTGCGAAGAGATCGTTCACTTTACTGCCCAGTGGCGAATGTTGCTCGAATCCTAGCAGATCCCCTTTTCATCAGCAGCAGATAGACCTCCCATATTTTTCGCCGCGAAGACAATGTACGCACCCAACCGTACCACTTGCTACTCATGCGCTGACTCATTCGCCTGGAGCCTCACCAATGTCTGTACTCAACAAGCGTCGACGCTACCACATGCTCCATAAGCTCGAAGAGCATCTGGAGATTCCAATGTTTCTCCTGGCCGTTGCCTGGCTGGTGCTCCTTCTCATCGAACTGACAAAGGGATTGAGTCTCATGCAGGATCGGTTCGTGATGGGCATCTGGATTATCTTCATACTTGAGTATCTGCTCAAGTTCATCCTCGCGCCGCACAAGCTTCGCTACGTAAAGCAGCAATGGCTGACACTGATCGCGCTCTTCATACCGGCCTTCCGGGCCTTCAGGCTGTTGAACGCCATACGCGTACTGCGAGTCACGCCCGTTTTGACTACGACCAGGATGGTGAGGGCGCTGACCTCGGGCAGTCGTTTCATTCGTGCCATGCAGGAGGCCCAGGGTCCGCAACCAAGCCCGGAAATGAACGTCGGTGTATTGCTGGCCGTCAGCCGCTCGACTGACGTAAGTGCGATTCGTAGCTTTGCCCACCATATCTCTGAGCAAGCCAAGTCGCCCCTCCAGGCGGGGAGCGGCATTGACTGGAAATTTCATATTACCGACCCGATCATGCTCGAGTCAGAAAACTCGTTACGCCCCTCCGACTTCCTTGATGATGCCAGCTTACGCATGGCTGAAGGCCCCTTCGATGCCGTCATCGTCATCACTGATGTCGGACTGCTTTCTCGCCAGAAGCATATGGAGGCCGGACTGGCATCGTCGGTGACACGGGTCATGATCATGTCGACCCGAGAACTGGTAGCCGCTCGCAGAGGCGATCCAGCTCGTGGTTATGCATCCGATCTTGTGCTGCAGGATGGTCTCACACTCCTGCTGCACCTGCTGGGCCGCATGTGTGGCCTGAACGACAAGACCAGCCGACAGTCGTCGATCATGCGGCCTTTTCGCCGTAGTGATGAAGTGAGGCCGAAGCCCACTTTCACTGACAAGGAGCGGCGGGTGTTGCACAAACGGGCGCCGCGCCTGCCGGAGCGCGAGCTGCGAGGGAGTAACGTGCTAACCCGCCTGGTCTTCCACATGCTCATGGCGTTCAGGCATCTACCCACGCTGGTGAGGCCGCTGCTGCGCAATCGCGCATTGCTTCTGCCGCTGTCCTTGCCGAGCCTGGCGACAGCTGCAGTAGCCCCCTCTTTTCTGCTGGTATTTACAGCTGAAATCTGGGATGTCGGGTTGAATATGTCGAATCAGACTACTGCCTGGTATGCGGTGGTGAGCATCGTGGCGGCGAGCTTCTACTTGGTCAGGATTCAGTCGCTCTTCCTGCCTCACCGGGAAAAACGTGTTTTGACCGAACATCTTGCCGTTGCGAATGCCGTTATTTTCCTAAGCATACTGCTGGCTTGTGTGGGCCTGTTTTTTCTGGTCGCTAGCCTGATGTTCCTGGTGGAAATCTACATTTTCCCCGAAGGCCTGATGAAAACCTGGCCCACCCTGCTGGACCAGGTCGAGATCAACTGGGGTGACAAGGCCCGACTGGCAGCATTCATCAGTACCATCGGCGTAACCACCGGTGCACTGGCTGGGGGCCTCGATAGCAGGACCGTGATTCGGCACCTGGCACTCTTTCATGAGGAGCGTTGAGTGCATTAGGCCGGACGCGGCAGCGCGCCGTCGATCAGGAAATCTTCCAGCTGAAAATGTATAACTTCCCTTTCGGCAAGCTGCTTGAAAGACACGGCAGAGGCGCTGACTTCACAGAACCACTGCTGCATCGTGTCGGGCTTCCTGCATTCGAAAGCCGCTGGCGTGAACAGCGCGACGCACAAACCATGAGAGGGATCGCGCGCCGAGCCATACTCGAAAGCCTCCACGCCCGCCTCACGCATTTGTGATCCCACAGTCTGGGTCTGGCTGTAGTTGGACGGGTGCGTGAGCACTGTCATATATTCGTCGAATGGCGGACGCTGAAGCTGTATGCCGCGCCCAGTTCTGTAGAGAGCCGAAAACAGTGTGTGACTCGTGCGGATGCTGTCTTTAACCGGCGCAGCCGACATCGAAAACCAGAAGACAAAACGGTAATAGGCGGACTCAGCAAGTGTGACTTCAACGCCCCCACCGCCGTAAAACATCCCCGGCTCGTGAGTTCTGCCGAAGCGCGACCCCCACTTTAGTGGCGGATAACGGAATGGTGTAAGCAACAGATAGTGAAGCGAAGCAAGCTGTTGTGCATATGCACCCCCTCCGTCTAAACGATGCGCTGGTTTCGCGGTTTCTAGCATCTCCTCGAGCAAAGCCTGCTCTTCCAGTGTATCTACATAGCCGAGCGTAGCCACCTGTTCCTGACTTTCCACCAACCGGTACAACTTGCCGTTCAAAGGCCTTATTTGCAGTGTATCCTGCGAACTTTCCCAGATATTCGAAGCCGAATTCGTCAAACTTTGCCCCTTATCGCGTCGACGAACTGCAGCACCGTAAGCAAACCTTCAATAGTTTCAATCTGTTGAACTGGCACCCCGCCCGTCACCGAGTTCGGCGTGCGCATGAAATGCTGCATCCATGTCTTGTCTCCCCCGGTCAAGGCGAATAACGCTCGGGCAAGCCTGATCAACAGCAAGGCCAGTTCGCCTTGCTTCGACTGTGGGGACAGCGATGCCGCTTGCTTAAGCCTGCTGACCGCCGTGCGATGCATACCCAGGACCGCAGCCAACTGCGCCTGCTTCAGACCAAGCTGATCTGCTGCGCGCAGCACAGCCTTAGCCAGAACGGTTTCAGGTGATGGAATGGATCGAGTCAGTGCAGACATTTAGAAGCTCCTGTCTTATATGGGAACAGTGTAGCCTATACGTGTGCTCCGCACAAACTACGTATTTTTGTGCATATATCACTTAATACCTCTTCCGTCTCTGGCGATAAAACCCGGGAATTTCGACATAGGATGCACATATGTCGATGCCGTAAGTACATCCAGCTTAACCCGCACGCCCGAATCCCTCCTGCAAAAAATCAATCAACGCCGTCACCTTCGGCGCCACATGTTTCCTTGTCGGATACATCGCATAAATCCCTAACTCGCCCACGCGGTACTCAGGAAGCACCTCGACCAAGCTGCCATCAGCGATATCACGCCCCACCAAAAAATCCGGCTGCAAGGTAACCCCCTGCCCCGCTAGCGCCAGTGCGCGGCAAGTGTCGCCGTTGTTAGAGCTCATCGCCGGGCGGGTTCTCACGCTGACTGGGCCACCTGGCCCGTCGAAATGCCAGTCATCGCCTTTGGCTGAGTAGCTGTAGGCGATGATGCGGTGGCTGGTAAGGTCGGCGGGTGTTCGAGGTTCGCCAAAGGCTTCGAGATAGCCGGGTGAGGCGCACAGGACGATGCGGGTGCTGGCGAAGCGGCGGCTGATGAGGGTGGAATTGGACAGAGCCGCGATGCGAATCGCGATATCGTAGCCCTCCTCCACCAAGTCGACCATGCGGTCAGACAGGGTGATATCGATTCTGACCTTGGGGTTCTGCTCAAGAAAATCACCCCACAGCGGCGCGAGATGGCTGATGCCGAAGGTGAGCGGCGCGTTCACGCGCAGGAGACCGCTGGCTTCGCCGCGACGGCTGCTCAGTTCGGTCTCCGCGGCCTCCAGGCTGGCGAGCAGTTCGCGGCAGCGGTAGTAGAAGACATCGCCCTCCTCGGTCAGCGACAGGCGTCTTGTGGTCCTGTGCAGCAGGCGCAGGCCGAGCCTGGCTTCGAGGTCTGCGATATAGCGTGAGACAGCAGCCTTCGACATGCCGAGACCATCAGCGGCGCCAACAAAGCTGCCGGCTTCAACGACAGCCGTAAAGGTCTGCATCTCCAAAAACTTATCCATGAGCGATTGTCTCACTTAATGCAACAGTGCATGTCATTTAGGCAGGTTTATCCCGGTGACGCCAGCCTCTAAAGTGAATACATCATTCACCTGACAGGCAGATCAGCATGAGCACACTTCAGAATAAGGTATTCGGCAGCAATGCAGGCTGGGGCGCATTGGCACTCCGCATCCCCGTCGGCATCATCTTCATGGCGCACGGCGCCCAGAAGCTATTCGGCTGGTTCGGCGGCTACGGGCTCGAAGCCACGGGCCAATGGATGGACTCGATCGGCATGAGCCCAGGCTACCTGATGGCACTGTTGGCCGGTTCGGCCGAGTTCTTCGGTGGTCTTGCGCTGGTCGTGGGACTGCTGGTGCGTCCAGCTGGTTTCGTCCTGGCCATTACCATGCTGGTCGCCATCTTCAGCGTACATATCGGCAACGGCCTGTTCATGAGCAACAACGGCTATGAATTCGCGCTGGCCTTGCTGTCCGCTACAGTCGCTATGACGATCATGGGAGCGGGTCGGGCATCGGTCGACACGGCCATAGCCAGGCGATAACCCCTATAAGGACACCCGGCCTTCTCGTCTCGCCCGGCCCCCACTTTCGAACTGGAGCCGGGTGAGGCTGGCGGCGTGCGTGGGGTGCTGACATTACGTCACCAAACTGTCCAAACGTTACAGCCGTCTACCCGTACTTACGGGACCTACTCATCTTCCGATAGCTACTCGGCGTTACCCCCGTCCACTGTTTGAAGGCCCGGGAAAACGTAGCGGCTTCCGTGAAGCCCACCTTGAAACCTATTTCAGCAATCGTCAGTTGGCGTTGCTCAAACAGGTTTATTGCCATGTCGCGCCGAGCGTTGTCTTTCAATTGCTGAAAACGACTGCCTTCACTGGTGAGTTTTCGCCGCAGCGTTCTGGAGGTCACGCTCAACCTGTCAGCCACTCGTTCAATATCGGACTCTTCCCCCAGTAGCCTCATGACGTCAGCAGTCCACGCGCCATGGAACGACTGCTTTCTGAACCAGCGCAGCGGTATCTGCTGCAGATAGCCTGCGAGCTCGTCGGCATTTCGCACCACAGGCAAGTCCAACTCTTCCGCTTTGAATAACAGTGCATTGTGAGGACTTTCAAACTCGCACGGGCTGGGAAACATCAAGCCATATTCCTGAAAATGATCGGGCCTGGGGTATCGCAGGCAGACCTTGACCAGAGGAATCACGTGTCCCGTCAGCCAGCTCAGGAAGCGGTGAACAATGAGCAGTAGCAACTCGATCAAAAGGCTCTCAGGCACCGAATCGGGGCGTGAGGGTTTGAAGTCAGGCATTACACTACACGCAAGCACGTCACCAGTCCTGTGTAGCCGAACTGCCAATTGATCTCCGGTCAGGTCATAAAATCGGACGATGTAAGCAAGCACATCTGACATATCCTTGCAGGTAATGAGGTGCTCAGCCAACAGCCTGAACATGCCGACTCTCATTTTGTGACGGGTGAATCCCAGCAGCTCATCGTCACTGAAGCGCCAGCAGTTGTTCACGATATCGGCCAACTGGGCGGCCAGTATTCTTGCTTTCGGGTGTGCCAGTTGGGCCGGGGTCAGCCCGGTGTCACGCAATATCTGTTCTTCACGCGCGCCCATCGAGAGGCCGTTTGCCAGGTGAGTCCGGGCAAAGTAGCTGGCGATGGTCATCCGATCAGACAGTTGATACTCAGCACTCATCTTGCACTTCCCGTCTCTGTCCGCATTCGCTAATAGAAGCGACCAAGCCGCAATGGTACGGCAAATAAGACCAGGTGGCAGTTGATGAATGGATTGCAGCAGATCTGCTCGGAGCGAAACCTGGCCAGACTCCCATCGATGCTGTGTAAATCCGCTATTCTGAAATATCCAGGCAACAGAAGAATCAACAGTAATGGTTCACAGTGCAATTCACCAATCTTGGGGCCGCTCATGAGTAGCATGAGCGATTTCATTCGCTGGACAGAGCGATTCGCCGCCGTCGATCCGCAGCACCCGGACGCTCGTGACGTTCGTAGACACCCAGCACTAGCTTCGGTACTCATGGCCTTCATTGGTTACCACGTCCCGTACTCGTTGGCAGCCATTGCCATGCTGATGGGCTTCAAGCCTTTCGGGGTTGCGCCACTGGCCTATTTGTACCTGTTTATCGTGATTATCAACCTTCTGGCCTACACCCTGATTCTTCGAGTCAGGCGAATCAGTCAGCGCTTCATATACCGGCAAACAATCTTTCAGCTGGCCGCATGGCTGGTCATGTTTACGCTCTATACACTATTACTGGCCGAACATCGGGCGGTGGCGCTTGTATGTGCTCTGATGACCTGTGCCTTCGTCGCGCTCATCGGGAACTGGAAAGAAGGACTCGTACTCTGTGTGAGCGCATCACTCAGCTATCTCTTCGCCATCGCAGTGGCTTACGACCGGTTCGGCCAGCCCGTCGATGTCGTGAGCGAAACCCTGTTTCTTGGCGCGTTTATCCTGGTGAGCCTGTATCTCACCATGATGGGCAGCACGATGCGTTTAAGCCGGGACAAAGCCAGGCAGACCAAGCTCAGCCTGCAAAAGACCCAGGCCGAACTTAGCCAGGTGATGTCGCAATTGGAACGCCGAGCCCGCACAGACGAGCTGACAGGTCTGCACAATCGGCGACACGGTCGTGAGATCCTTGGTGCTCTGCAGCTTGCCCTGGAGACCCAGTCGTCTGCAGCGACCGTCATGCTTCTGGACATCGACAACTTCAAGGCGATCAACGACAACTACGGTCACGACACTGGTGACGTCGTACTGAAGACGGTGGCGAAGACGCTGGCAAGTTTGAAGCGGGACGATGACCTGCTGGCCCGGTGGGGCGGCGAGGAGTTTTTGATCGCTTGGCCACGTACGGCGCTTCCAGCGGCGGCAGTCATTGCGGATCGATTACGCCATGCTGTCGAGGAACTGGAGATCGATGCTGACTCGGCTCGAATCCATATCACTTTCAGTGCAGGCCTCGCCGAATTGAAGCCCGGCGTAAGTCTCAACGAGATCATCAAGACAGCTGACGATCGGCTGTATGAGGCCAAGAGAACTGGCCGGAATCGAGTGTGCCATCAGTCATGAGGTCCGGAAGCTGTGCCAACCGGATGGCACCGTATACTATGTCCGAATATGCTAATTATTGACTGTATCCATCATTGTTTCAGCCGTGCCGTAACGCAATACTTTGACTCGATATCACGACTGACAGCGAGAAACGTATGGCCGATTCCAGAAGTGTCGACTCCGAAGAAATCCAGATGTTCAGAGACATGGTGCTGCGCTTTCTGGAGCAGGAAGTATTGCCCAACTACGAGCGTTGGGAAAAGAATCACGAGATGCCCAGGCAGATGTGGAACACCATGGGCAAGGCCGGCCTGTTACTGGTCGATTTTCCGGAACAGTACGGCGCAGCAGAAGCGAGTTTCGATGTCTGCCAGATGATTCAGGAAGAAATGTGTCGCCTGAATCTGCATGGCCTGGCCACTGGCTATAACATCCATGCCAATATTGTGGCTCCGTACATACTCCATATTGGTACCGACGCCCAACGTGAGCGATGGCTGCCACCTATGGTGACCGGCGAAGTCGTCACTGCTCTTGCCATGACTGAACCCGGCGCGGGTAGCGACCTGGCGGGCATGCGCACCAGTGCTGTGAAGGAGGGCGATCACTACATCCTCAACGGTTCGAAGACCTTCATCACGAACGGCAATATAGCCGACATGATTATCGTCTGCGCCAAGACCGATACCAAAGCCGGTGCGAAAGGGATCTCGCTGTTTCTGGTCGATACCAGCATCGAGGGCTTTTCCACGGGCAAGCCGATTCACAAGATTGGCCAGCACTCCAGCGACACCGCTGAGCTGTTCTTCGAGAATATGGCTATTCCGGCCGACGCCTTGCTGGGCGAGGAAGGCAAAGGCTTCGGCTATCTGATGCAGGAACTGCCCAGAGAGCGGCTGGGCTGTGCGGTACAGGCGATAGGTCATGCGCAAGGGGCTCTGGATATTACCTGCGCGTACGTGAAGGAACGTAAGGCCTTCGGTGGAACGGTGGCACAGTTTCAGAACACCCGCTTCAAGCTCGCCGAGTGCCAGACCGAGCTGGAGATGTGTCGGGCGCTGCTGGAGAAACACATGCTGAAATACCAGGCAGGTGTCATGACGGTGCAGGATGCGGCCATGCTCAAACTGGCGGCCACGGAAATGCAGTTGACCATGGTCAATGAGTGCCTGCAGTTATTCGGTGGCTATGGCTATACCGACGAATACCCCATCTCGCGCTTTTACCGTGATGCCCGAGTCCAGACCATTTACGCAGGCTCATCAGAGATCATGAAAGAAGTGATCGCTCGCGGCATTCTCGGCCGCTGAGCGCTTCTGTCATCCGCCTGCCTTTACTCGTGAGATCGTTATGACTCTACCCGTACAGTTCAAAGATCGATTACGACTGCCTCTGGTCGTCTCGCCGATGTTCATAGCCAGTAACCCCGAGCTCGTGATCGAAGCCTGTAAAGCCGGCGCAGTGGGTACCTTTCCAGCGCTGAATCAGCGCACGAGCGAAGGCTTCGAAACCTGGCTCCTGGACATCAAGAAGCGCTTGTCAGACTGGGAAGCCGAGACCGGGAGAAAGTCAGCACCGTTCGGCGTCAACCTGATTGTCCACAAGAGTAACCCCCGCTGGCAGGCGGACCTGGCGATCTGTGTGAAGCACAAGGTCCCCCTCGTCATTACGTCCCTGGGCGCCGTGGCTGACCTAGTCGAAGCGGTGCATGGGTATGGCGGCATCGTCTTTCATGATGTCGTCAACACGCGCCATGCCAGAAAAGCAGCGGACGCCGGCGTAGACGGCCTGATTGCTGTCTGCAACGGCGCTGGTGGACATGCTGGCACCACCAGCCCGTTTGCATTGATCGCCGAGATCAGACAGTTCTTTACCAAGACCCTGTTGTTGGCAGGCAGTTTATCCAATGGGCGAGACATCGCAGCCGCCGAAATGATGGGCGCAGACCTCGCATACATGGGGACTCGATTCCTGGCCACCACAGAAGCCAATGTCACCGACGACTACAAGCAGATGCTGATCGACAGTCAGTCCGCAGACATTGTCTATACGCCGAAGATATCCGGGGTGAACGCCAACTTCATGCGTCAGAGCATTGAAGACGCGGGTATCGATCCGGCCGACCTCAGCCCCAAAGCGGAGTTGGATTTCGGCAGCGAGCTGGACATGGATACCAGCGAGAGAGGCACTGAGAAAAAAGCCTGGCGCGATATCTGGTCCGCCGGCCAGGGTGTGGGCTCCATCGAACAGGTACAAGGCGCTGGCGAACTCGTCGACAACCTGGTTGCTGAATATCATCAGGCAGTCAACCAACAGCACGAACGCAGTGCCGAGCAGTTTACACTGACCGAACGCCATAGCAAATAAGAGGCTACGCCATGCAATACAAGACGCTGGAATACAAGGTAGAGGAAAAAATCCTGACCCTGAGCCTGAACCGCCCGGAGCAGATGAACGCGTTCACGGTAGAAATGGCCGGTGAACTGGTTCATGCCTTCAATCGGGCCAGTGATGACGATGACGTGAGCGTTATCGTTGTTACCGGCAAGGGGCGCGCATTCTGCGCTGGCATGGATCTGACCCGCGAAGGTAATGTGTTCGGTCTTGATGAAAGCCAGCAGCCCACCTTGGAAGACATGCAGAATACCTTCAACATTCCAGGTGTCAGCGACACGGGCGGCATGGTCAACCTGAGCATCTACGAGTGCAAGAAACCAGTCATTGCGGCGATCAATGGCGCCGCTGTCGGCGTGGGCGCCACCATGCTGGCCGCCATGGATATCCGGCTGGCCTCGCAGAAAGCCAGGATAGGCTTTGTGTTCGAGAAAATCGGAATCACGCCTGAGGCATGTTCAAGCTGGTTTCTGCCTCGAATAGTCGGTCTCAGCCAAGCCCTGGAATGGGTGTATACAGGCGACATCATCGACGCCGATACAGCGAAGGAAGCCGGTTTCGTGCGCTCGGTGCATGCCCCAGAGGATCTTCTAGAAGCAGCCTACGAACTGGCGCGAAAAATCACCGGGAAGTCACAGGTCGCCATAACGCTAGCGAGGCAAATGATGCTGAGACTCTCGGCTGCGCCAAGCCCGAGAGATGCCCATAATGTCGACTCACTGGCCATTTTCTACACCAGCCAGGTGGATGGTAAGGAAGGCGTGAAATCGTTTCTCGAAAAGCGGGATCCTGCATTCACATCGAAGTCCTCCACGGATATGCCGAGCTTTTATCCCTGGTGGAAATGAGGTAGGCACCGCTCAAATCATCTCCGTCAGCAAAACCTCTGGATCCCGCAAGACCCGCTCGAAATCCTCCGCGGGCAGCGCAGGTTGAAACAGAAAGCCCTGAAAACAGTGACACCCCATTTCACTGAGCAACGTCATCTGCGCCTTAGTCTCCACACCCTCTGCAATCACGTCAAGACCCATGGCATCAGCCAGGGTCATGATGGTCTGGGCAATCGCAGCGTCATCGGCATTCGTCAAAATGTCGCGGACGAATGACCGGTCGATCTTGAAGGTCGACAGGGGAAGCCGTTTGAGATAACTCAATGAGGAGTAGCCGGTCCCGAAATCGTCCAGTACCAGTTGCAGACCACTGAGCTGCATCTGCTTCATATTCTCAATCGCATCTTCTGTGTTTTCCAGCAGGATGGACTCGGTCAGCTCGAGCTTCAGGCTGGAAGCCTCGACATGCCAGGCCTTCATACTCTTACGCATTTTTGCCAGGCAGCCGGTCTGGTGAAACTGCCGCGCGCTCAGGTTGACGGCAATCTTGATCGGCAAAAGCTGTCTGGCCCATGCGGCCAGCTGGGAGCAGGTCTGGTTGAAGACCCAGTCGCCGAGCTCTTCAATCAAGCCGCAGTCCTCCGCAATCGGGATGAACTCCTCCGGGGGCACGGGACCCAAGCCGGGATGCTGCCACCGTAACAGGGCTTCGGCACCCACAATGGTCAAATTCTCAAGCACCTGGGGCTGGTAATGGATTTGCAGCTGGTCACCGCGATCGAGCGCGGCTCTCAAGCCTTTCTCCAGCGCGCGCCGCCGTCTTGACTCATTCTGCAGCTGCGCATCATAGAAATGATTGGTATTCCGTCCCTTGCCCTTGGCCTTGTACATCGCTAGATCGGCCTGCATGAGCAGCGTCTCGGCACTGTCAGTCGCGCCATCGACCAGGGCGATACCCACACTTCCGGATATCATGACCCTGGCCCTTGCCAAGGTGATTGGATGCTGCACCGCAGCATTGATCTTTCCTGCCAGAAGACTCGCCTGCCTGGCAGCAAGGGTATCATCCGGAGAAAGCTCCGGAGTCAGTAGAACGAACTCATCGCCGCCGATACGACACAGGGTGTCTTCATCGCGCATATCATGTTTGAGGCGCGCAGCAATCACCCTGAGCAGCTCATCGCCGCCATTGTGCCCGCAGGTATCGTTGATGCGCTTGAAGTTGTCCAGATCGATATAAAACAGGGCGCCAAAACTGCGGCCGCGCTGACTGATCTTGATGGCCTGCCTCAGACGATCCATAAATAGAATACGGTTCGGGAGACCGGTTAGCGGATCCTGAAAAGCCATCGCCACCATCTGCTCTTCAGCCTGCCGAAGATCCGTAACGTCCAGGCTAATACCCGTCAGATGCCTGGGGAAGCCTGCCTGATCCCAGGAGACCTGGGCTCGACTAACCAGGTGACGAATCTCACCACTCGGCCGAACGATACGAAATTCGCTATTCAGCGGCTGATGGGTGGACAGTGCCTGCTTCAGGTCAGATTCGAGCCGGCGTCGGTCATCCTCGTGCACACAGTTGAGCCAGAGCTGCCTTTCGCCATTGAATTGCCCTGGAGACAGGCCATAAATCCTGTACATCCAGTGGTCCCAGTTGAGCTTATGCGTTTCGAGATCGTACTCCCAGATACCGATCTGTCCGGCGTCTGCGGCCAGAGCGAGCCGCTCCTTGGCTTGACGCAGCTCACTCTCACTCATGAAGCGATCGTGATAGATGGCCACCAGAGGCTGTCCGGACTCCGGCAGTAGCAGCGCCCTGAGCAGGAACCACCGGCGCTCTTCAGGACTGTGGCAGGGATACTCGAGCGTGAAGTCCTTGCGCTTGCCTTCAACAACTTCCTTGATGCCGTGCAAGGCCAGCGCGGCTGAGGTGTCACCTGACTCTATCGATCGCTGGCAGACGTCGAAATAACTCTGCCCGACCCAGGCTTCGAGCGGCCCCTTGTTCTCCTGTGAGAATCGTATCCACGCAGCATTGACGTAGAGAATGTTGCCAGATTCATCTATGACCACCACATGAGAAGCGCAATGCTCCACAAGTGCCTGCGACAGTTCGGATTTCACCTCCATTCGCATGTCTCCTTCAGGTCTTGCCGCCTGATCTCTGGTTATTTCAGATTGGCATTCAAGCGTCTTCTACATGCGCCTGGATTATAGTTCGCTCCGGGACCGAGACCTTTGAAATTACTATACTCTCTTGGTGGTAAAGGGGGTAGTGAAGCAGACTTCTGAAATTCTTTGACAGCGCTGGTGTTGCAGCCACATCGAAGGCAACGCGGTAGAAGTCGCGACATACAGCGCGATACTGCCTGGCAGTACAGTCCAGAAACAAAGCTTAACCAATGGGAACAACTTAAGACGCATGCTTTGTGGTGAAAATCACTACAATGCTGCGTCGTTTTCCTTCAGCCGAGTTGTCGCCCCTTCGATATGGTAGTAACGCAAAGCGTCCAGAAAAAGCTGGTCACAATCCTGGCCTTGTGCGCACTTGCGTTCGTCGTGCTATCTGCACCCGTGATCAGCTATGTCAGCTTCAACAATCACACCCGTAACGCGAGTGACCAACAGGAACGACTCGTCGAAGCAGTCTCTCAATCTGCTTCCATTGCGGCCTATGTTCAGAACGAAACCATAGCCCAGGACGTTTTGAACGGTCTGATGCTGGATGATGAAATTCGTTACGTCCGCCTATTGGGTGAAGAGGGTTTCAGCGCTGAATCCGAGGGCATTCCACCGGACCAGACGATGCCTGAAACTCATCTGACCGAACATATTCTGAGATCACCGGTCGAGCCGCATGAAAAGATCGGCAGCCTCATGGTCTGGGCCAATGAGCCGCTGATCAGGCGGCGCGCCATCGATTCGGTGAAGAACGACATTCTCCTGCTGGTGAGCCTGTCGGTTCTGTTTTCCATCGCGTCCATTCTGGCGGCTAACAGACTTGTCGGTGCACCGCTGCGAGACCTGGCAAGGCAGCTCTCACAAGCCCGCCCAGGCTCCAGTGAGGTCATCCGCGTCGGTGCTGCCCATCAGCAAGACGAAATCGGGCTGGTGGCCAACAGTGTCAATTCGTTTCTCGGGATAACCCGGGAGGCTCTCGAAGCGGAGCGTGATCTGCGGCTCAAGGTAGAGAAGCTGGATCGTCATTACCGCAATATCTTCGCATCCACTCACGTCGGCATCGTCGTGATGGACGAAAACGGCGTTCTGCTCCACAACAACCCAGTGCTGTTGGAACGGATCATTCCGCTCAGCGCCAATGATCGTTCAAGGCTCCCGGAAAAAGCCTTCTTCGATCTCGCATTCCGGCGCCCCGTCGAAGCCTGGACACTCGTCGACAGCGTTCGGGAACAGGGCGGCACCGCGAGCGCCGACCTGGAGCTTGTATCATCCGACGGGTCTCCCGCCTGGGTACATTGCATCGTGTCCAGCAGCCGGGATAAGGACACAGGCGAGCAGCTTGTCGAAGCCGTCATGTACGACGTCACTTCCCGCATCGTTGAGGCCTCGAAAGCACAGAGAATGGCACAGGAAGATCCGCTCACTGGTCTGCAGAACCGGCGTGGATGCGAGCTGTATTTCGAAAGAACGAGTAGTCAGGCCGCCGGTATGTCGGAATTGGCAGCAATGGTGCTGGACCTGGATGGGTTCAAGGCTGTCAATGATTCACTCGGTCATGCAGCCGGCGATCAGCTTCTGAAGGTGATTGCCCAACGTCTGCAGGCCTGCGTACGGAGCGACAGCGACCTGGTGGGACGTTTCGGTGGGGATGAATTTGTGGTGATCCTCAACCTGCCCTCAAAGAACGCCGATGCCGTCGGCCGGATCGCCCAGAAGATTCTGGACGAAGTATCCAGACCCATCCCCATGGACGGCGCTAGCGACGTATCGGTCGGCGTCAGTATTGGCATCGCCTGCTCCCGCCATTTTCCAGGTTTCGACCAACTCATTAAAGCGGCGGACGCCGCCATGTACCTCGTTAAATCAACTGGCAAAAACAGCTTTCAGTTTGCCAAGCACGCGGATAAATAGAGCCTTGATGATTCGTTTTGACCCCTCACCGAAATACGCCAGGTATTGCCTGAGCGTTTGCCTCCTCTGTGCCTCAATGAACATTCAGGCCGATTCAAGCCTGAAAGTCTCTGGCTTTGCTACTGTCGGCTTCAGTTATGAAAACGAAGATGAGCTCGGCCTGTTCAGGGACAATACCCAACACAAGGATCCGGATCGCGACTTTTCTCTGCTGACGGATTCCCAATTGGGCTTGCAGGCGTCCTATCGCTTCAACCCCAAATGGCATGCCACTACCCAATTGGTAGTCGCGGATAAGGCTGAATACGATTTTGATTCGGCCACCGAATGGGCATTTGTGGGCTACTCCCCCGTGCCGGATATCGATATTCGCGCCGGGCGAATAGCGGTCGACATGTTTCAGCTCTCCGACGTCCGTCGAGTCGACTACACCTTCCTCTGGGTGCGACCACCCACCGAGATGTACGGCTGGATCGTGCCCTACTCCATTGACGGCATCGATGTGGCCAAGGCCTTTGAAATTCAACAGGTTTACATGCGCGCCAAGCTTCAGTACGGCTCGACCAAGCCTGTCATCCAGGTGCCTGACGGTAGCCAGGAATTTGAGACGGAATTTGATGACCTGGCGATTGCCTCGTTGACCGGCGAGTACCGCGACTGGTCAGCCCGGATAAGCTACGCTCATTTTCGAACGGCCGGCATGAACGACGAGTTCCGCGCTCTGACAGATGTGTTCGCTGGTATTGGCAACATGCCAGGCCCCGTGGGTGCAGAAGCCAGCCTCTTTGCCTCGGGGTTCGAGGATTCCTTCAGTGCCAACGTGGACTATTATCAACTGGGCCTCAACTACGACGATGGATTGCGCATCTTCAATATAGAGCTGGCCAAGCTGAAGAGTAAGGCTTCGATCATGCCGACGGGGAACGCCGGCTATGTCAGCCTGGGGCATCGTTTCGGCTCCCTCACCCCCTTCGTGGTCTACTCAGCGTTCCAGCCCGATAGGGATCTCGTGAACAGCTCGGCTGACTGGTCCATGATGCCAGGCGGCGAAGGTTTGAGAGACATTGCCACCAGCATTCTGAACGGGGCCTACCTCGATCAGTACACGACATCCCTTGGCCTGCGGTGGGACCCCGCGCTACGGACTGCAGTAAAAGTGCAGTATGATCGCACCTCGATCAGCGCCAGGGGTTATGGGCTCTGGGCATTCGAGGATGGTCGACAGGATGCTGACTCAACGGTCGACGTTCTGTCGCTCTCCGTCAATGTGATTTTCTGAGGTGACGGTGAAACGATTACTGAGTTTTTTCTTATCCGCTCTCATGAGTTACGGCGTCGCAGCTGATATTTTTGTGGTCATGCATGCAGATGCTCCGGTTGAGCACCTCTCCCGTGAGGACGTTCGTGACCTGTATCTGGGCCGTAGCAAAGTGCTGCCGAATGGTGAGTTCGTACGCATTTACGACCGGGGAGAGCGCAGTGATATTCGCGCAGACTTCTTCGAGCATCTTGCCGGGATGGACTTGCGTCAGGTCGACGCATTCTGGGCGCGTCTCGTGTTTGCAGGGAGAATGCTGCCTCTGGAACACGTCAGTGACGCCACTGAGCTGGAGCGTTTTCTCGCAGCAGACATGAACACCATCAGTTATCTGGCGAGTCCGCCTGAACAGGCGAGTCTGAAGGTGGTGTATACCGCTGCGCAGTGAGGGCGCTGCCAGCTCGTCGCTATACCGAAACGGCGCATGTCTCGCGCTGATTTCGATGTTGCAAAGCTATGCGCCAATAGTTCTGGGCATTAAAGCCACTAGCCCATGCTCATTACTGAAGGTGACTTCACCGTCCTGAATCGTCACCTGGAAATTCATCGCGCGCTGAGCAAGGCCGGCCAACTGCTCTGTGGCCTCCGGGTCGAAGTTTACGCAGCTCAGATTCCTGAAGCGGGCGAGCTTGGCCTGGTTCTTTTCCCACCAGAGCGACACACTGCGACCGCCGTAGGTGTACAGCTTGACCTGCTTTGAACGGCTGCAGGCTTTGCGCAGGCGGCTCTCATCTGGCAACCCCAGTTCTATCCAGAGTTCGATCTCGTCGCTCAGACTTTTTTGCCACAGGTCTGGCTCGTCACTGCTACTCAGGCCTCTGGTAAATTCCAGCCTCTCACTGGCATTCAGCGCGAATGCCAGAAGCCGCACCATCATGCGCTCGTCGTTCTCAGATGGATGCCGCGCCAGCGTCATCTGGTGATCGGCATAATAATGGCGATCCATATCGGCAATGTTGAGCGTGACTTTGAAGATGGTCGCTTTGAGGGCCATGGGGTTCCTGTTGTGAGAGCTGGGCAATGTGCTGCGAGCTTAACGTTCGGATTTCATTATTGATACAGTGAAGGCCAGTTGGAGCGCTGGTTGGAAGTGCCTTTTGCCACCTGCAGTCGTGGGCTTCGCCTTCCTCGTCAATTAATGGTTCGTTGCGATTCACTGTCTGTACCTCTCCCCCATTTTTCTAAGCCTGGCAGTGCCCTGCGAGTGCGCGCAGCGCCAGAAAGTCTGAAATGGCTATCGTCTAATCACCGGCTATCATTAAGAGGCGTAGATCAGCATTGGCTAACTGCTAGATCGCCGCGCTTCACCTCCATCTACGGAATACTTTATGCCGCTGTCATCTCCTCCATCTTCTGCTTCTCCATCGTTATGCCCCCGACTTCTGCCCCTTGCCTTGACAGCCATAGTTGCGACCCTTGCCGGCTGCGACAATAACGGCTCGAAAAAGTCCAATGTAAAGGTGCCGGACGGAATCTTTTTTGACGCCCCGGTAGAAGGGCTCGGCTACACCTCATCATCAGTACTGACTGTTCCCGATGGAGACGGCCCTGACCGAGAAATCAGTAGGGTGCCGACCAAAGTCGCCCTGTCAAAAGACGGCAGTGTTATAGTCTTGAAAGACTCTGGGACAAATAGCCTGCTCGTTTCAGACGACTCTGGCAAGAACTGGAGCGCGAAAACGGCGAGCTTCGATATTGCAGGCATTTTCGTTTCCAACGATGGGTCAACTGTTATCGCCTCTGATGCGGATAACACCGGCTTGATATCAAGAGATCGTGGAGTCTCATGGAGTTCGCTAGAGAATTTTTCGTGCGGTAAGAATCCTAAAGTGGTGGGTTCGGCAGATGGTCGCATACTTTACTCTGCAGCCTTTTCCTATACCGCCAGGTCGGGGGAGTCTGGCGTTGTCGGCACCTGCTACAGGAAGTCGTTGGATGGCGGCGTTTCGTGGTCGGAGACGTTAGTGCCGACTACGGACTACATTGGCTCCCCGAACGGCGTTTTCGGATCTCCTGATGGCCAGACCGTTGCTATTGCAACAGGCGCGGCGAAATTAGGGGGCGTGAACCCTGCAGCGCTCTATGTTTCGGTGGACGCCGGTGTCACGTGGAAGCAGCTGAGGGCGGGTGCGAACCAAAGTTATATCGACGTTAAAATGTCAGATAACGGACAGATTATCTTTACCACCACCTACACGGCCACGTACATTTCAAGAGATGGCGGCTCCACCTGGTCAGACGGTTTACCAAACGAAGCAGGTCCGCTCCAGCTGCTCTCTAGCACTATCGCGATGTCATCCGATGGTCGCCGCCTGCTTCTAACACTTCGTGACGGCGAGTCAAAGATTTCCGAAGATGGCGGTCGTAGCTGGATGCCTGTCGCCGAGGGTGTTACATCCGGTCTTGGCGGTCTTTCAGCCGACGGATCGACTCTGGTCATTGCTCCGCAGACCGGCCAAACGACCGTCTATGGAACGCGGATTGGCGGCCCTCTTCCTGGCCACCCCCTCGGCCTCTCCCTTACAGCGGATGAAATACCTCTCTACCAGGTGCGGATCGAGAAAAGCGCGTCGATGCGCTTTACGGACGCCAACGGCGGCTTTAATTGCGAAAATGACGGCAGCATCACGTTCTATCTCGGCAATCAGGCACTTGGCACGCTGGCGTGCGCGGGACTCGTGCATGTGCTTCAGCTGGATGACCCAGCAGATGAGGCAGGGATCTCGCGCGGTCTGCGTATCGCACAGGCGCTACAGACGCTTGATCGTAACCGGTCGTCCGACGGTGTCGTGAGAAAGATAAAGCTGTGGGATCTGTCCCAGAATAAGATTGATATTGACTTTACGGCAAGCGAAGAGAAGTTTACCGAAAGCCTTCAAAAAATCTACTCGGAGCTCCCGGACGTCAATGATAAACCATTCAGCATGGTTACGCCCGATGACGCAGCCGCTCACATAGATGACTCGCTGGGCTCTTCAGAGGCAGGCTTCGCTGTCCCCAATATCAAGCTGGCTTGCGGCAAGAATCCTTGCCCGCCAACTCTGCAGGCCGTCCAAAACAAAGACACTCAGCAGCGTGTTGGCGGAACCGTGACTGGCCTGCCTGTCGGCCGAAAGGCCACACTAGAGCTGGCGTATACCTCATTGGACGGCGATAAGACAGCGGAGACATTCGTACTGTCTGCTAATGGAGTGTATAAATTCGCTTCCAGTGCCGCCCCAAAACAGCCCTATACCGTCTCGCTCAAGAAAAAGCCAAGCGACCCAGGTGTCACCTGTGAGATGACTAATGCTTCCGGCACGATGCCACTCGGCACAGTCAGTGACGTCGATATGACTTGCTCGGTCGCTACGCCGCTAAAAATGACCCTCGGCGGCACGATCAGCGGCCTTGCGCCGGATCAATCCGTCACTCTGGTTACCGGCAACAACGCCGTGCTTGCAATCGCGAACGGTCAGTTCACCTTCCCACGCCAAGTCAATGCTGGTCAGTTGTACGAGGTGCGCGTTCTTAGCGCAACCCCAGCCCGCCTGCAGTGCGGCGTTGCGTCGGGGACAGGACAGGTGCCCGTCAATTACGAAACCTCGACAATCACAACCGTTCAGATTACCTGCGAACCACTGCCGTCGTACGTCGTATCGGGCTCGATCTCCGGGTTGCCTGACGGCGAGAGTCTTACTGTGATTGCGCGGGACAGCGACCGCCTTCAGCCCGTGACCCTGAGTGCGGAGAATGGTGACTTTGCGTTTGCGCTGCCGTTTACCGGCGACTACAGCGTTTCGGTCTCAGACCTGCCCCTGAGTCACACATGCTCGGTAGACGGTAGCGAAGGAGAGGCAGAATTCCCAAGTGTCTCGGTCGCCATAGCTTGCGAAATAGCTGAAGGCACATCGTACTCCATCAAGGGCACCGTCAGCGGACTGCCCTCTGGCGAGACAGTCACCGTTAGCAATACTGACAGCCTTGCTGGCACTTCGTTTGAAGTTTTGAATAGCAACGGCAACTACAGCTTCGAGGCTGCTTTTACCGGCAACTACAGTCTCGCCCTGTCACCGCTCGGCAACGGACTGGTGTGCTCACTGAGCAGCGTATCCGGATCACCGGCTTACCCAAGCGTTATTTCCGATGTGAGCTGTAGCGGTGCGAGCGTATCTGGTGTGATTACAGGTTTGCCGGACAATGCGTCCATTCAGGTCGACTTCGGCGCCAGCCTCGGGAACAGCATCGAATCTGTGAGCGGCTCATCCCCTTCATTCAAGAGCAAATATCTTCAGCCGGGAACGACCTATGACGTCAAAGTCTTATCCACGTCAGGCGGAATCACCTGTGAACCTGTCGTTAATGGCATAGGAACCATGGGAAGCACCGGTGTGACAGACCTTTCTATAAGCTGTGCTTCCGGCAGTACAGGTACAGCGCCAGGATCGTTGGGCGGGACTGTCTCGGGCCTTCTGGATGGAGATATCGTTGCGATCCAGGATTCGCTAGGGGATGCAGGATTTCTCGATTCAGCGGGTAATGGAAGTTTTACCCTGCCCAATGGGGTTGCTCCAGGGATCGACTACTTCATCGAAGTAATCTACGCGGGACCGCCTGAGTCAGGCGGTACTTGTTCGGTAATGTCTAACGCCGAAGGGACAATGCCGGCTGCTGACGCCAACCCGAACTACGTAGATAATGTAGTAGTCAACTGCTCTTACTGAGCGATCAGATCCACCGTACCCGGTTCGCCGGGTGCTGGCGGAGTTGCGAATCACAGACGCGTTTCAGTCACTCGATTACGAACCTGCCGCTTGCCCTCCTGGCGAACTACTAAGGATTCCTTAGCAGTTGCCTCCTCGCTCAGCTCTTCCTTCCGGAAGATATTCTGGAAGAACGTAAGCGGGCTGGTATCGAATAGCTGGCTCATCTGCAGCTGACTTAGCCTCACCGTATCCTGCTCCAATGCCACTTCCAAGCTGCGCCTGACCATCGCTTGAAGTGAATATTCGTACCTGTTGTTTAATCACGACCGCGGCCTGCCAACGCCTGCTCGATGAAGTCAGGGCGCACGGTCGTGCGAGGCACGGCATTACGCGCAGGCCCACTCCGCGAGTTCTTGCCGCGCCGTGAGCCTCGTCTCGACCCGCCTTGTAATTGCTCGCGCTGCGACACCACCTCAGCGAACCACACCCGCACATCCTCATCCAGGCCGATGCCATACATGTAGTTGTACAACGCCTTGTTCAGCGCCTGCCCCAGGACATCGTGGTCAACCCCTGTGGGATCGATGAAACCAACATCGTTTTTGGCGAAGGTGCCGGGCGGAAGCGGCTTCAGCTGGATGCCGTAATCATCTGGCGATAGACCGACCGGCGAATGCACCGTACAGGTAAAGCGATGGAAGAAGCCTGACTGAATGCAGCCATTGGCAAACAACTGGCGCACATATTCCAGCGCATCAACCGTTTCCTGCAGTGTCTGAGTCGGAAAGCCATACATCAGGTAGGCATGGACCAGAATACCTGCATCCGTGAAGGCACTCGTAACCCTGGCCACCTGAGCGACTGACACGCCCTTCTGCATCAACTTCAGCAAACGGTCCGACGCCACTTCCAGTCCACCCGAGATCGCAATGCAGCCGCTATCGGCCAGCAGTTGGCAGAGATCCGGGGTGAATGATTTCTCGAAGCGGACATTGCCCCACCAAGAGATGGTGCGTTGGCGTTGCAATAATTCCTGCGACAATGCACGCAAAGTTTTCGGCGGCGCGGCCTCATCCACAAAATGAAAGCCGGTCTCACCAGTCTCGGCCACGATGGCGTCGATGCGATCGGCCAGTGTGCTGGCCGCTGCGGTCTCGTAGCGTCCGATATAGTCGAGACTGACATCGCAAAAGCTGCACTTCTTCCAGTAGCAACCATGCGCCAGTGTCAGCTTGTTCCAGCGCCCGTCCGACCACAGCCGGTGCATGGGGTTGAGCATATCGAGCAGCGACAGATATCTGTCAGTCGGCAGGCCATCCCAGGTGGGCGTCCCCACATGGGCAAAGGGGACATCGGGATCGCCAGCGTTGATGAAACGAACCGAGTCATCCACTCGCAAGTAAGTGCGTTGTAGTCCGTCAAGCGGACGTGAGCCGAAGCGGTGCTCTAACAAGGCAAGAAGCGGCTGCTCGCCATCGTCCAGCGTGACATAGTCGAAGTAATCGAACACGCGGGGCTCTGCGAGTTCGCGCAGCTCCGTATTCACATAGCCACCGCCCAGCACAGTGATTGCATTTGGCATCACACGCTTGACGGTCTGGGCGATACGAAATGCAGCGTAAACGGACCCTGGGAAAGGCACTGAGAGCAGGACAACAAGCGCCTGGTCTTCAACTGTATGGCGAGCAAGTAGCTTGATAACAAGCTCATCAAGATATTCGTCGATCAAGTTAAAGGGGGCAACTAACGCCTTAGCAAGGGGCTCGAAACTCGCTTGACTCTGAGCCAGAGACTCGGCATAGCGCACGAATTCAAAGCGCGGATCAACCGCCTCCCTGACGACATCTGCCAGATCATTCAGATACAGCGTAGCGAAATGCCGTGCGCGATCCTGAACGCCCAGTGCACCAAAGGCCCAGCCCAGCGGATCGCCACCATCGGGATCGACATAGATCTCCAGTGAGTCGAAGCGAGGGCCTTCTGGCAGATAACGGCGGCTGACAATGCGGTGCGCCAGAGTTGAATCACGTCCCTGCAAGAAAGCAACGACAGGATCGATGGTGGCCTGGTACTGATCAAATTGTTCGCTGAAGGACTCCAGAGCCGGCGATCTTCCAGCGAGCGATGTCGCCGTGACTGCCTTGTACAACTCGGTGATGCCGGCTGCGCTGAACATGCGCAGGACGAGCGCAAGGGCCAGATCATCCTGCACTGCATCAACCCCACGCGAACGCAAAAACCCAGTGATATACGCCGTTGATGGATAGGGTGTATTGAGCTGCGTCATCGGAGGGATGATGCTGAGCACCCTTGGCGACGCGTCCAGCTTGAGGCGAGGTGTCTGATCTTCCGAAGACACCATCGGAATAATCCGATTATCGGATGTCTGGCGGGTAGATTGGCTTGGATTGATCAATGGAAACGTCTCGCACTCGTGAGAAGAACAGGAAGGGTTCTCCCGTTTGTTCGAGGCAGTATATCATTTAGGAAATAACGGGGTTCTCTGTTTCCGAGATGGGTCTTCGGCGTTGAAGGGATCCAGCCGCGCTATAGTGCGCGGCTGGTGTCACAACTGCTGGAGCTGCTGACTGCGGTGGCGAGTGCTGACGCTAACCCGCCAGCGCTATTTCGGAGACTTTGAGGGCTTGCCTGACTCGCCTGTCTTTTCCTTCTCGTTCCCCTTTTCCTTGTCTTTCCCCTTCTGCAGAATCAGGGCGACATCCTCGCCTTCGAACGCCGTGCCATCATACAGCTTGCCCTCGATCACCACGGTCACTGACTGTCCATCAGTGACTGGGCCGAAGCGCTCCACCACAGCTTTCTTGTCAAACTTCATGGTGAGATCGAGCTGACCGTCAGCTGCGTCCTCGTGGCAGTCCATATAGCCGGCCTTGCCCTCCCGAAGCGCATAAGGTGTCGCCACGTCGTCGTAATCAAAGCGCAATGGCGCGAGGCCGAGTATGCGCACACTATCCACATCCACCATCGAAACGTCGAAGCCCGGGGTGCCGAGTATTGCCACAGCGAGGACGCCGCCGCCCTTGACCTGCACAGGATTAGGACACGCCCCCGGCTTGAGATCGAATGGAACCGCGAGAGGCGTAAGGTCTGCCTCAGTATCATGGTCGGTATCTGCAACAGGATCTTCCGCGTTGTCATCCGCAGAACCATTGTCCCCGCCGGCATCGACGTCGGCCCCTGTATCCGCCCCTGTATCAACCCCGGCGTCGCCACCGGCATCAGCGCCTGAATCAGCCCCGGCATCAGCACCTGAATCAGAGCCGGCAACATCTCCAATCTCAGCTGAGCTTTGCTCGAGTTTGATAGTTGTGGTGATCCGGAAGTGCGAATCCGGCCTGAAGCGCTCGGAGACGAAAAAATCGAAGTCGTAGCTGCGGCCTTTCTCAAGATTCAGGTGATCAAGATTCACATATTTCGTGAGTGCGCCGTGCACGCCACCGATATCTATGACCAGGCGACCATCGATGAAGAGCCAGGCATCGTCAGCTCCGGTAAAGTGAAACTCTTCCCCGCCCGAGTAGGTGAAGTGAGCATGAACTTCATAGGTGAAATGGTAGTTGTGTTCGTACACTTCGTTGCCGAAGAGCCGATGGTCGATGGGAAAGAAGCTGCTACTGGCGTAGTTGAACGCAGTGGTGTCTGGGCTTAGCTCATTGGAGAGTGTAATGCTCAGCGGCGCTGCCAGATTCACACCCTCGACATCCCGGAACCATTGATCGAAGGTTTCAGGAGAAGAAAGACACTTGTATCCATGCGGACCGAAGAGAGGCTTGCGATCGAGACCAATTCGGTCGGCCACCAGCCCCTGCTGTACGCCGCAGTTGAAGGACTGAAAATCAGGATGAGCTTCCTTGAAGTCTCTCACTGTGCCTGCAAGACCGTATGTTTCACCGAAGGCGGGGGCTGGTATCGAAACAACAGAAAGCACGAGTAATGAGTACAGCTTTGGATACGACATTAGGACTCCTGGCTTGTAGCCATACATCTTGAGCACCGACATCTGAGAGACGTCTAATCAAAATAGCCGGGCACAAAGAATGCCAGAGGCAGACGCAGCCAATAAAATTAGGTAGAAGCGTTATTTGAGCTCGACAGCTCCGCTTTCGCTGATTGCTCGAGCGGGTCAAAATGTGACGCACTTTGTCACCAAGATGTGAGCTGCGTCACTTTTTCGAACCCTTCACTGAGGCGGAGGCCTGCGCTTGATACTCAGGTCCCCCGCGTGTGCGCCCTTGCCTCCACAACAGTAAAGCGAGTCAGGCCAATGAGCTGCCCTGATTCGGTCGTCACGCGCACCTGCCAGCGTCCCACAACGTCAGCAGGGAAGCTCAGCTTGTGGGTCCAGGCGCGATAGCCGCTCTTGCGCCCGCCCTTGATGTCGAGGGTGATGCTATCCACTACGACACCTTCGTGCATCCAGACATGGCTGATTTTCTCCCGCAGTCCACGAGGCGCACTCACGGCGCTCCAGGCATACAACCCATCGCGTTTCAGGGTGGCTGCATCGATCTGTACAAGGCTGGCTTCGGGCTTGCGCTGTTCGCGATCAAGCTGCTGTGAAAGCGTCATATCGGTAAGGCGCAGTGCGGCAGGCGGCACCCAGCTACGTGCCTGCCAGAGACCAGCGGCCAGTGCGATCAACAGCAGGATGAGCAGTGGCAATCGCCACCAGCCATCAGTCGGTAGCAGTCGACCCAGGCTCGGCAAACTGAACAGCAGCGCTACCACCAATGCCAACTGCAGGCTTTGTGCGGTCGTGAGCTGAAGAATAAGAGGCAAGACCACCAGCAAGACTGCGAACAGTGCGAATGCGTGAAAGATGACGAACAGCGATCTGCGCGGAGCCAGTAAGCGGTAGTAGATCGGGTCGATAACGGATATCAGCGCGCAGATCACGAGCAGTCCGGTGAACACGGCCTGGCCATGATCCCAGCTGGTGACCACGAGAAAAAAAGGCAGCGCGAAAAACAGGCTCTCCTGCTGCACCATCTGAGTGGCGTAACGCATGCCCCCAGGGGGAATGTCGATACCGAATCGCCTGGCAATACCAGCGCGTAGCCAGTTTTCAAGGATCAACCAAATCCAGCCTATCAGCATCAGCACCGCGAACAACTGCGCGAAGGCCGCTCGACCTTCTACCAGGAAATAGCTGGCGACACCCGAAGCAAAGCCAAATATTGCCATCAGGCCGGGATAGCGCTTGAGCAGCTCGATCAGACCGACTACGAAGGATTTGAGCTTGATCAATGCTGTGTCACTGGGGGAGGCATCTCGATGCGGAATGATTGGTACCCGTTTAGCATAGACTGCCTCGCATGAGAGTGGTCAATTTGTCAGGTTCAAGGACTCAGCTGAGGCGCATCTTAGACCAGGTTGTCGATGATGCGGATTACACATTCATCACTCGAAGAGACGGAGACGATGCAGTGGTCATGTCCCTGGACCAGTTCAATGGTTTGATGGGAACAATCCATCTCTTGAAGGGCCCGGCGAACGCGGCTCACCTAAGCAAGTCTATAGAGCAATACCGTTCTGGGCGCACGGAGGCGCATTGTTTAACCGATGACCGAAATACTGGCATGGACGAAGGAAGCCTGGTCGGACTGCGTTTATTGGCAGGGCAAGCTAAAAAGACGTTGAAGCGAATCAATAAGTTGATCATCGACGTTCAGCGCAATTCATTCGAGGGTATCGGTAAACCTGAGCCGCTGAAAGAAAACCTCGCGGGCTTTTGGTCACGCCGGATAGACGAGACGAACAGGCTTGTTTATGCCGTTGACGATATGATTCTAACCGTGATTTATTGCTGTTATCACTAAGCCGAAGGCCACCCTCACCGCGGCCTTCGACATGGCCACCTTAGCAGCGGCGTCACGAAGCGACCGACCTCTGCGGCGGCGATGGACTTAACCGGAATTCTTCCCTACCCAGGCCAGTACCGAATTAGCTTTGATTTCTTCAGCGTAGCGAGCTGTTTTCCAGCGCATCATTATCCCTCAACATGGCGAAGCCTGCGGGGGATTAGGGTTGCTGGCTCGTTTGCACGTCGGCTTATCAAGGTTCACGAGCCATTTTACTGTGATGGTAATAGAGATAAGCCATGCCAATGGGGGCAATAAAGATTGCTAGCCACCAACACATCATCATTGTCAGCGCCTTCATAACGAACATGAATAGCACACCACCAAAAAAAACGTTGTTGCCGACGATGAAAGCAAAGCAGCGTTCGTAGACGAATCGTGAGTATGGGTACAGAAGCGTAGAAATGACCATAAAGACAATCGTAGGACTCTCGATGGGCTTATTGCCCTCCAGCGTAATCCAGACTATGAGCACCGGGAAAAGTGCGCCGAAGAACAGCTGCCGGAAGTAATACTGAGGGGACAGTCCGCCGAACGTCTTTCTGAAAAAATTCTGCATACACTCATCCTTGATCTTGTTAGTAAATATGGTTGCCCTTCGGGCAAGCTTCTCCATGCTAGACGGACAGGTGGGGTAATCGCGTCATGATCGCTGATACAATTTCACTGAGAAATAACTGGGCGGCACATTCCGCGCTCCAGGAGCACGCTGCGATCAAACATTTCGGCCGCCCTAACCACTTTCGGCAACACCCTTCGGGCTCACCAGTTGCGCGCCTACTCGAAGAGGAATTTCCTGCAAAGGCAGTAAATCCATAACGTCGCAGAACAGGGCTCTGCATTTCCAATCGTTCCGATCACCAATAACATATAAACGTCGCTTCGCTCGAGTAACGGCCACGTTCAGGAGGTTCGGCTCTGAGACCGCCCAGTCTCGAGCCCCAGAAGACGCCGTGTTGCCTCCTAATACCAGGATGATGACCTGCGCCTCCTTACCTTGCATGGTATGAATCGTGCCGGAGGCAGTTTTTTTACCCAACATCCTTTTCAGGCTTTTCAATACCGCTACGAAGGGCGTGATGACCCGTATATCAGCTGCTTTAACACCATCAGCGTGCAAACAGTCTATTAAGATCTTTAGTGCTTTCCCTTCTGCCGGCACCCAGTTACCGTCCGACCGGCCTTCAACCTGTATCCAGCCGGTCGAAATTTTAGCAGGCGTTTCTTTCTCTGGTAGGGGCGCAACAGTTCCGTAAACCATAGCGCCGTCATAGGCTATTCGGTTCGAAAGGCGATACATCGGCTCATCACAGCGACGATGAACCACCAGTGGCAGACCAACCCACACTTTGCTTCCCGCTGGGCCAGCCATTCGACCCCATGGAGTGGCTTGATCAGCTAAGGTCTGCGCCGATTGCCGATTGGGAAGCCAGTGAGGATCGACTTTGTAGCGAGTACGCATATGCTCCAGTACTGCATCGGAAACTGTGACGATAGGCTTGAGCTGCAATGGATCGCCTACCAACAGCGCGTGCTGCGCTCGCCACAGAGCGCCAACGGCGGCCTGTGGCGTCGCTTGTCCGGCCTCGTCGACGAAAAGATAGCCTATCTGCCCAGCTCCAAATGAACCAAAGGAGCGAGCAAAGGAGGCGAACGTGCTACTCAGTACCGGCACTACCATAAAAAGAGAAGCCCAGGCTGAACGGATAGCATCACTCGTCACATTTTTGAATCTAGGCCCGGTCATGAGCGCATTGATCGTATTGAGGTTGGTTCTGAGCCGCGTTGGCTCCAGCTTGAAGAAAGTTTTGTGTAAGCGGAGTGCCTGGACAAATACACGTGCACGAGCCTGTCTCCAGCCGGGAATGGACCAAGGCTCGGCCCGCTCTATGTCATCCCCACGCCCAATGGTGCCGCTCTGTAGCCACGCAAGCAGATGATCAGCACGGTAGGCACGTGCCAGCTCCGAGGCCTCGCGCTTCGCAGCTTCGAGTCGACGCTGGGCATCCAGAAGTCGTCCTTGTTGCGTTTCGACGTCGCTCGTAAGAGACGCCTTGCTTGCCAACAATCTATCGACCGATCGCGTGATTCGATTGAAATCCACATTTGCCAACTCTTGCTCTTGCTCCAGAAGACGTAGTCCTGAGCGCCAGCTCCGCTGAGCGCTCCAGAGCGTCAACAGCTTTTTCCAGAAGCCAGGCTGAGCTGCCTGGTGCCGTCTTAGAGCCTCAATCGAGTCCTTAAGCAGGACGCTCGCAGGACGCACTTTCTCAGTATCCAAGGCTATAAGCTCAAGCTCTACCTGCTCTAAACTCTGCTCCAGAGCCTGAAGTCCTTTGAGGGCCTCGCGAACTGTGTGGCTGGTGCGCTTGACCATTTTCAATAATGAGTCGATACGCTCAGCGGCACGCTGCGCCTCTAGAGCTGCAGATTTTGCAGCCCGATATTCCTTTACAGCCTGTTGCCATATTTCCGCGCGCTCCTTGGACGATCGGTCGGCATTCGACTTGGCATAGCTATTGAGCCAGCCGAGCATACCTCGGGGATGACTCTCTTCGTTGTCGAGTATCTTCTCTATCTCATCAGCCCATTCATCATCGCCTTCGCCATCGGCAAGAGACTCCAGGTCATCCCCCCAGAGATCGTCACTCTCCTCATCTACGCCATCTTCCTCCGGAGTTTCCTTAACATTTCTCCTGGGAGGGGGCTGTCCAAAGAAATACCGGCTGACGAACGTATTCCGGCGACTCTTGCTTCCAAGAGCGCCCGAAACCAGGCCCCATGCAGGCGCATCGGTAAGTAACTCACCAACATCCTGAAAATGCTCCAGCTCTGGCAACCATTGTGCGTCGACCTTATCAAGCTGTGGTAATTCGAGCGTGATGTTCTCGACCGCACCGTTGTTCGCAGAGGCTACAATAATTTCGAAGCCATACAGCGTGGCGCTAAGTTTGTGGACACTTTGCTCTCGGCCGCCATCATTGGCACGTTCACGGCCATTTTGCACGAAGGCGTCTGAGGCTCGCTCAAAGCTGGCAAGAGCATCTGCTCGGGCTGTCACTATGGCCGCTACAAGGTCTCGCAAGAGCGTTGTCTTACCCGTTCCAGGCGGTCCATTAATACCGAGAAGCGACTGTTTACGGTCCTTGCTGCTCTGGAAGTTTGAAAGTACATAATTGACCGCCAGCTGCTGGGAGTGCACAAGGCCCAAGTGTTTTTCAGAAGGCCAGCAGCTTCCGGGGTAGCTCTCTGGCAGCAAGCACTGTAGAAGTTTTTCCGAGGCCGCATCATCATCGATATGGACGTGCGACTGATGCTGATTTCTGCGCAGGTAGCGGCTCAAGGGCTCACTGATCACCCCTTGCGCGAGCTCCTCTGCCACATCAGCAAGATCGTTAAGTAGAAAGCTGTTAAGCGGGTCGTCCTCCTGCTCAGTTTTGTCTTTCTTCACGGGCTGAGAGCGAAAACGCAGCGGAAAGGCATCCTTGTCGGCGAAAAAATCTGCAACACCGATGAATTCCAATATCCACATGACGAAATTGCGCAAGGCCTCGCTACCCACGACGCCACCCAGCATGACGCTGGCCTGATCGCGAGCTAACTCCTGCGCCTCTTCAAAGCCTCTGGTCCATGGCTTACCAGTCAGCACACAACCTAAAAACCACGTTTCACTGGAAAGAACAAAACTCTTGTCGAGATAGACGCCTGATTCAGAGAATTTTGCAGCAAATATTGCAGAATTTCGGTTCTTTGGCGGCTCTCGGTAACCCTCATCAGCGCCAAAGACTTCCTTGAGTTTGTCTGCTATGAGCTGACCGTCATAAATGCAGGCATAAAGCGTATGACTCCAGACCTTTTTAGCTGGCAACGATTGCCTCGCGACTAAGCTCCCAGAGGTCCACGGCATCACCGGGCGACGCAAGGGGACCTCGTGTAGAAAGGCCTGGTGCAGATTGCTACGCTTTTCGATCTTGGGAGCTGACTGAGGCTGCAATAGCTCGACTGCATGCCAATATCGGACGATACGTTCCTGCTCTTTCAAGACCCTTTTCTCCTTGAATTGGTCTACAGATAACGGACGTCAGCGCCCCGACATGGACATCGAATATCGATGGTTGCCATGCACTTACAGCGCTCGCTGGGCCCCTTGAACATTGGATATCGCCACTTTCGCAGAGATAACTGCCCGATGCCAGCAAAGAGTGGCCTGGGTGCCGCGCTGGTTTTCAGCTCTTTGACTCCGGAAAGAGTCGTGCATGGCCCAGCAAAAAATAGCAGACTAGTCACGCCATCAGGATTCGAAGCACTCGCTACTTCGAAACACCTACGCCTCAATTGAACCATGGCAATCAGGAACGCGACGAATGGGTTTCGAAATACAGCTGGTGCCAGAAAAGGCACTAATCTTCCGGATCACTCATCGAAAGAACCTCCCCTGGTTGCTCGAGAACGGTATCCATTGTCGCTCAAGTAGGCAGCAAGACGAGAAGTTCCTCAGTATTGGCAACCTGGATCTGATAGAAAAGAGGAAGGAGCGTGCAGTGCCATCGCATCCGGGAGGCGTTCTGTCGGATTATATCCCGTTTTATTTTACGCCCTACTCTCCGATGCTTCTCAATATCGTGACAGGCCGCAATGTTCCACAGCGCCCAAAGATGGACATTGTTATCCTGGTGAGTTCACTACACAAAGCTAAAGACGCCGGGATCAAGTTTCTTTTTACAGATAGACACGCGTACCTTTTCAATGCCGTCTTCAGTGATGACCTCGCCCAACTTGGCGATATGGTTCCGTGGGCGCTATTACAAGCGCGCGACTTTAGCAAGAACCCGGAAGACCCGGCTAAGTCTGATCGCTATCAAGCCGAAGCATTGATTCACCGCCATCTGCCAGTGGATGCTCTTCTGGGCGTAGTGACCTACAATGACGACATCAAGGTTGAAGTTCAGGCACTGGCAGACGAACGTCAGCTGAAGATGGGCATTTACAGTAAACCGAGTTGGTTCTTCCGATGATTGAATACACAAAGGGCAACTTGCTCGAAGCAGATGTCGACGCGCTCGTGAACACCGTGAATACGGTCGGTGTAATGGGTAAAGGCATAGCGCTCATGTTCAAAGAAGCCTTCCCTGAAAATTTCCGCGCATATGCTGACGCGTGCAGGTCGAAAGATGTGCAGACCGGCAAGATGTTCATTACTGAACGTAGTGCGCTGGTGGGACCAAACTGGATCATCAACTTTCCGACAAAGCAGCATTGGCGGGCCAAATCGAATCCTCAATGGATCGATGAAGGTCTCCTCGATCTGCGTAAGGTCATCGCCAACAATAATATAAAGTCTATTGCCATTCCTCCGTTAGGCAGCGGCAATGGTGGTCTGGACTGGCTGACTGTCAAACCAAAAATCGAAAAGATATTAGGCGACTTGTCCGATGTTCGAATCGTTATTTTTGAGCCCACGGCAGAGTATCAGAACGTTGAACGCCGGGTCGGCGTGGAAAAACTCACACCTGCCCGCGCGCTAATCGCGGAGCTCGTTCGCCGTTATTGGATGCTAGGCATCGATTGTTCGCTGCTCGAGATCCAGAAGCTGGCCTGGTTCATGGAGCGTGCGATTTTGAAGTCGGGGCAGAAAGACCCTATGGACCTGCGCTTCGAAGCCAACCGCTATGGACCATACGCAGATCGTCTCCGACATCTGCTGGATAGCCTGGATGGTAGCTACTTGCGCTGTGACAAGCGTCTGGCGGACGCCAGGCCAGAAGATGTGATCTGGTTTGAGCAGTCACGAAAGGACAAGGTCCACGCCTATCTCAAGTCTTCTGAGGCGCTGCCATACCAGGCTGCTCTTGAACAGGTTTCTGATTTAATAGATGGTTTTCAGTCACCGCTCGGCATGGAGCTACTCGCTACGGTAGATTGGCTCATCGAGCGAGAAGAATGTAAGCCTGACGTGGAGAGCATCAAACAAGGACTCCAAAATTGGCCTGCTGGTAGTGCTGCAGCCGAGCGTAAGGTGAAGTTGTTTGACGACAATATGCTTGGCCTTGCCATTGAAAGGTTGGAAAGCTTCTAGCTCCCTCGGTACATGATCCTATAACGCTATCAGTGTGATCTAGTCGCTCATCTACTGGCGACGCGCTGATCATGCTCCTCGAAAGCGGCCATCAGTTTCTGATTGAAGCGAACTGCTTTGTCCAGGGCATCGAAGACGGCTTCGGAGTCCCGCTGGTCGAGGCTCATGACTTCGTCATCGAAGCGCTCCTGATTGGGGTCTGTGGCGTCACTCATGGGAATACCTGCTGTTGGTTTTGATAACAATGTTTATGGACGCTCCGCCATGAAATCCTCCGAGACCGACGGTGTGCTCGTGAAAAGCTATCCCAGGTGTTTTCTACCGGGGAAATGATTCTATCCTTACCGACAACTCGGACGCTGACCTTCTTCACGTCAGCTGGAAATCGGGTATCGGCAGGCAGGCGCACAGCCTGCGTGCGATGGTCCTCAAAAACTGTTCCAGTACGCATCACTGACTCCTGTAGTCGCTACTAATAGTCCCAGTAAGCTGGGATGGCACTTTCTGACATAAGAAACTCAGTATGTCAGAAACTCCGGCTTTCTTGACATAACGGCGCTCAAACCCCCTCCCCCAACAACACCCCAGGATCCCGCAACACCCGCTCAAATTCCTCCGCAGCCAACGCAGGCCGAAACAAAAACCCCTGAAAACAATGACACCCCATTTTCCTCAGCATCTCCATTTGGGCCTTCGTCTCCACCCCCTCTGCAATGACATCCAGGCCCATGGCATCAGCCAGGGTCATGATGGCCTGGGCGATGGCGGCGTCATCGGCATTCGTGAGGATGTCGCGGACGAATGAGCGGTCGATCTTGAAGGTCGATAGCGGGAGGCGTTTCAGATAACTCAATGAGGAGTAGCCGGTTCCGAAATCATCCAGCACTAGTTGCAGGCCGCCTGAACTGGCAAAAAGGCGGCAGCTGCTTCATGTTCTCGAGGGTGTCTTCGGTGTTTTCCAGCAGGATGGACTCGGTCAGTTCGAGCTTCAGGCTGGAAGCGTCCACATGCCAGGTGTTCATACTCTGGCGCATTTTCGCCAGGCAGCCGCTCTGGTGGAACTGCAGGGCACTCAGGTTGACCGAGATCTGGATCGGCAGATGCTCACTGGACCATCTCGCCAGCTGCTCGCAGGTCTGGTTGAACACCCAGTCGCCGAGTTCTTCGATCATGCCGCAGTCCTCGGCAATCGGGATGAACTCTTCAGGCGGTATTGGCCCCAGGCGGGGGTGCTGCCATCGCAACAGGGCTTCAGCACCCACAAAAGTCATGGTCTCACACACCTGGGGCTGATTCAGGATCTGCAATTGACCACCGCAATCGATGGCAGCCCTCAAGCCCTTCTCCAGCAGGTGCCGCCGCCTGGCCTCCGCCTGCAGCTGCGCATCATAGAAATGGCTGGTATTGCGCCCCTTCCCTTTGGCTTTGTACATGGCCAGATCCGCCTGAACGAGCAGTATCTCGGCGCTGCTGATCCCGCCATCGATCAGGGTGATCCCCACACTCCCCGAGATCTTGACCCGGGACCTGGCAAGCGTGATTGGATGCTGTACCGCCGCATTGATCTTACCAGCGAGCAGGCTGGCCTGTTTGGCGGCAGTGGCGTGATCCGGCGAGGCGCCATAACTGCGCACGCGCTGACTGATCTTGATGCCCTGTCTCAGACGATCCATGAACAGCACGCGGTTCGGCAGGCCGGTGAGCGGATCCTGGAACGCCATCTCCAGCATCTGCTCTTCAGCCTGGCGGAGATCGGTGATGTCCAGGCAGATGCCGGTCAGATGATTCTTGAACCCCGCCCGATCCCAGGACACCTGGGCCTTTATAAGCACGTGACGGACCTCGCCACGAAACTCACTGTCCAGCGGCTGATGGGTCGACAGGGTCCGTGCCAGGTCCGTTTCCAGGCGGCTGCGGTCATCCTCGTGCAGGCTTCTCAGCCAGACCGCTTTCTCGCCATAGAACACATCCAGAGACAGGCCATAGATCCTGTACATCCAGTGGTCCCAGTTGAGCTTGTGGGTTTCGAGATCATACTCCCAGACGCCGATCTGACCCGCGTCTGCCGCTAGGGCAAGGCGCTCCTTGGCTTGACGCAGTTCGCTCTCACTCATGAAGCGGTCGTGATAGATGGCCACCAGCCCCTGTCGGACCTCCCGCAGCGGCAGTGCTCTCAGCAGGAACCAGCGGCGTTCGTCAGGGCTGTGGCAGGGATACTCGAGGGTGAAATCATTGCGCTTGCCGTTGATGACTTCCCTGATGCCATGCAAGGCCAGCGCGGCGGAGGTGTCGCCTGAGTCTATCGATCGCTGGCAGACGTCGAAATAGTTCTGGGTGGTCCAGTCATCGACCGGCCCCCTATTCTCCCGTGAGAACCGGATCCACGCCGAATTGACGTAGCGAATACAGCCAGTTTCATCTATGACGACCACATGCGAAGCGGAATGCTCCACAAGGGCCTGCGACAGTTCGAGTACTGCTTCCATTCGTCTCTCCCATCCTGGTCCTGCCGGCTGAAATTCCGTTATTTCAGCTCGACAAATGAGAGACCTCTACATGCGCCTGGATTGGTGTTCGCTTCGGGACCGAGACCTTTGAATTTACCGGACTTTTTTAGGTGGAGGGGTGATTAGAGTGGTTTTTCTTAGGCGTGAAAAACACTGGACCGCACTTCGTCCCAGAGCTTTGCCCCACCCGACGAGTGGGGCAGGTTTTACAGCATCAACGGTACTCTGTTGTCCTCGGCACCAAATTCTGCGTTCGAATTTTATCCTGGGCTGCAGCTTCATCAACCTCCAGAAGATAGCTTGAACCAGGAACGATGAAACGAGCTACTGGCTTGAATTCGAGATATCTCGTTTCACCAGCAGCAAAAACCAGGTCGAGTTCATCCTCGAAACCAAAAATATCAGGATGATCCGCCTCAAGCTGATAATTGCCAGGCTCAAGTTCAATCCTCACAAAACTCGAGGGGCTTGTAACTATATCTTCCTTTCCCTCTATCTGAAGTTCAAGCTGAAATAGGCCATAGTGGCTCCCTACGTCCCTGTAGACGTAAAGCACACCCTTATCGTCGCTTGGCTGAAACTGAACGATGCGGTCATAGTCAGCATCCCCCGGCTTTATCACCGGAACGTTGACGCAGCCGTGAAGCACGGAAAGTGCAGATATGATTGCGAGTCCCTTATAAATTTTCTTCATCGCTGTCATGCCTATTGTCTGTTTGGAAGATCGCATCAGTTGAACCGAATATAGCCGATTCGTATTAGATCGCAGCCACTGGAAAGGAGCGGACAAACTTCACTTCTCAGCTCGAGTACAACAGGCAGCGAAGGGAAAATCGGCTTGAGATCGGTCACGGTCTTGAACTGATAAGTCACGAGCGTAGCTGCTTTGATACAGGTCAAAACAGAGTCGTTGTCGTATTGACATTCCGCACTGGAACTCAAGGATTCCTGCACTGGGTTGGCCAACATTTCAAATATCGCAACATTCTTTTTACCAGTGCTGAGATGAAGAAACTTTTCCGAATGAAACACCACAGGGCTCTTAACTTGCCACTGTACAGAGAAGCCTTCGTCGCCCGGAAAAACATCGACTGGCGAGTCGGGCGTAGAACTAGATAGCGCACCTGAAGCGGAGCCAGTCAGGACTGCGGCAGACAGAAATTGAACAGGCTCGCTGGCATCGAGCAAATAGTTCGATGGCAGGGGAGTCACGCCATTATCTCCAGTCTCGCCTGCAGTAGGTGTTTTAGGCGAAGGGTCTTTCCCGGGTGTTGGATCACCACCTCCACCTCCGCAAGCCGTCACGAAAAAAATTGTTGGTAATAGCGAGAGGTATTGTCTTAACAGGGGCATGTGAATTTTTCCTCAAGAAATTGGTCAATGAGTAAAGCGTCGTTATTCATCAGTTCTGCTCGCCAGCCACCACGACATACCCCTGGTCTGCCAGACCATCGACGCAGTTACTGTGTCGCACGAGCGCGATGGTGGAGCCAATCATTCCCATACCATCATGCTTGCAAAAACTTTGATGTTCCGTCTCCGGATGCTGCATCAACGTATAACGGCTGGCGCAGCCAGTTATGAATATGATCGGTACAAGCAACACAATCTTTCGCACGTTCATGTTTTTTTTTCTCTTTTTTAGTTATTGTCGTTTGACTACGGGATGAGGCGCTTTTTGGAAGCGTGCAGACAGACCGGGCGCTACCAGTGCCATGTGGTTTCACGGGATGTTAAGCGGCTGAGAAATTGCAGGCGTCCGATGAGCGTCGGAGGTTTTCTTGCATATATCAGAAATGTCGAACGCCACCCGACTAGAGTCAGAGGCAGTTCAAAGGCGAGCGTCACTTGTTTGCGCAGAATTGAAGTCATGCGATTCGTTCCCTGAATCAACGGATAGGCTTTGCGATAGCCGGATAGTCCATTGCTTAACCGAGTAAACTCGCTGTTCGCAGACTTCAGACGCCTGATAAAAAAGATTAAACAAAAGTTAACATTCGGTCAATTGGATTAATCCTTTTGACTACAAGAGCGAGGTATGTCGCTCAAATAATGCAGAATCCGTCACAAAATTGGCTGTAAACCGAGCCGATGACTCCCACTGAGTCCTCGGCTCCTTTCGAGACATCTGTCGTCTACAAGACCTCCACCGTCTCAAAGGTGCCATCGTTGTCGGCATCGAAGTGATATTCCGTGTAGCCCCGGTGTAACTCGAGCTTCAGCGTCGAATTGCTATCCTTCAGGAGCACTGTTCCAGAGTCGTAGTCATTCCCTAGGAGGCTATAAATCAGAGGGGCGGCGAACTCTATGCTGTATTGCTCGCTCAAACGCCCCAGACCAATCTGAAAGGCTCCGGCGCTACTGAACTGGTCGTTCTCCTGAGAGAACTGTCCAGGTACTCGCTCCAGGGTAAGCGCAAAATCGAAAAGACCGAATTCGAGGAAACGATTGTGATCAGGTATTTCGCGATAGGACTGACCCTTCAGCGTTAGAGACTTAGGGTCATTGAGAATGTGACGAATATCGCCATGTTGATAGATTCCCGATTCCGTTGCGCTTGCACCGCCATATCGTTCGTAGGTGAAGAGCACCTCGCCGCTTTCACTTCCGAAGGTCAAAAACTGGTCAAAAAGACCTGAAACCACCTCAGTGGTGTAGCTACCCACCCGTACAAACGGCGCGATAAGGGGTCCATCACAGCGATTCATCTCCAGGATCGACCGCGCTCCGGCGCCACTATAGAGAGCGCCCTCTTCATAGGTACTACGTGGTCCCGCCAGATGAGTGCTTGTCGCGCGCCCGCCTCGTGTGCAGACAAAGCTGGAAAAATCATTTACCGAAGGCCGTCCGCTGCCGTCTCCGAGCAAGGCTGGATCTGCAATTTTGAAGTCTTCAAGATCCTGGCTCGAACGGCCACGCAAAAAGTTGATCGTTCGCATAACCTCCGTAGCCACCTCAGGCGCATTCTCTACGGTCAGGTCGCCTGGCTGGTATTCTTTCATCAGAATGGTAAAGCCTTCCTCGCCTGAAGGAACTGGAGGAGGCGGTTCCAGTCCAGGTCCGTCTTTACTGTCACTACACCCCGCCAGGATTGAAAGGAGTAGAGCTATCACTGCCGATATTCCAAATACTTTGCCGACCATATCATTCAATCCTTGAGCGCTTTTTATGATTTTTTTTGATGCAACCAGATCTCGCTATGGCCTGGACCGTCCATTCACCGAGTCACTGGATCGACGGGATAGTAGAAATTCGTCAATGATGGAGCAATCGGAAAAGGCCTGTGTCGGTCGATATTCAGCGGCCTTGAGACTTTACCTGCAAACAACGCTTTCGAATCTTGACGCTTCTTTTAAGTCGTGGCATGAGTCCAGAGTCAATTGACGGGGAGACTGTATCTTCGAGTCAAGGACGGGTGGGACTGCGTGCCGATGGGCACAGGTGAGTGCTCCGAAACTTGAATGAGCATGAAATCTGACTCGACTAATAATTCAGTTAGATCGCGCCAAGAAACCTGATAATCTGATCACCAAGCTGCCGAGTGTTGTAGGGATTACCATTGCCGTTCAGCATCTGAATGCCGAGCTTTTTCGCGAGTGATCGAAGGGCCGGTGCGGTTGGACTGAGGAGCTCACCGGATCGTTCTACCTCGATCGAACCATTTTCAATTTCTCGCACAGTGTAGTCTTCGAAGTTCACTTGCCGGAGACATTTGAGCTCGCTTTTCGGCCGGTGAAACTTCACGAGTTTGCTGAAGGACAGGATATATTTCCCATTTGCTTCAGAGAACAGTTCTGCGACCTCAGCGACAGGCGCGTTCAATAGGGTTTCGATCTGCATTTCTTCGGTATTGACACGAAGCACCACGATTCGGTCCACCAGACTCAAAGAGTTGGCATTGAAAGAAACGTGTCCGCTCGCACCCATCATGGCTGTCGTCTTGACTGAGATCCGCTCGCCTTCGCTACTCACCACGTCGTAGCCGTGCTGATTTACCTGAGTCGCCATCTGACCGTTGGTAATTAAAGCTGTATACAGTTCGCCAATGCGTCCGCACAGGTGTCTCAGTTCCGTTGGCGGAACGCCCCAATTCAATTCTCGCTCGAACCAGGCCATGGACTCACCGAGAGACTGAATCAATTGCATCTGCGTTAGCGCCATTCGCCCTCCTCTCACCGATAGACCGTTGGGTCATAGCGGAAGCCAGAGCCTTACCCGCATCTGCCCACGACTCACGCGCCTTGTGCCGGTTACAACCTGGCCGGGTAAAGGCCCAGCAGTGCTCATAGTCGATACCAAGACCTCGAAGTCGATCTCTCGCTTTGCGTCCAGCGGCGAGGAATAAAGCGTTGGGAAATAGTCCAAGGAATTCCCGAAGATAGGTGTTCGAGAAATACGTGATCAAAGGCTTTGGGACGCTTTTCGTCGTGGAGCCATGCGGAAGCGACATCCAGAAGGTGCAACTGCCGGCAAGATGCTTCTCCATCATCTGCTCAGTATTTTCAGGCCACACATAGCTACATAACGTCTTGAGGTTGAGCCGCCAATAATGCTCTTGCAGGATGAGATTACGATCTCGCAGCCAGGAGTCATGATTGATTGCCGGCAACAGTTTCTTCGCTTCGGTAGGCGTAATCGGTCCAGGTTCAGCCATGAGAAAAAGCAGCTCTACATCTTTGGACGCAGGGCCGCCATACCACCGGGGCTCATAGCCCTCCGCCGGGCTCCAAGGTAAGCCGTGTGCGAGGCAGAGACTTTTAAAGTGTTGATCGTCAAGCATGGCTCTCTGCAGATCCAGGAGCTCGCGGTGGGTGGTTTCTAGCTGAGGCACTCAATGACTCGCGTTTGGTAGACGGATTGTCTGCCAAGTATAGGTCAGGGCTATCTCAGTGCTAGGCGCGGGAATTGGACTTATCTCCCCTTGGTCGCCGGGTTATCCGGACGCTAGGCAGTAAGGCAGGCTGGGACGCATTTGAAAGTGACAGAGATTGCGCGGTTCCCTTTGGCCTTGTACATCGTCAGATCAGCCTGAACGACCTGTAGCTCGGCGCTGCTGGCCCGCGCAGATTATTTGTTCAGAAAAGAGGAGCTGAATATCGAACAAAACACTGGCATTGCCGTCTAAGCTAAAGCAAAGAGATGGTAAGCACTTTCCCACCAAGCCCTGCAGCGTCTCGGCTCGCTTGGCGTCTGAACATAGAGTGCACGTCATCCATGCCAAGCCTTTCATCACACCAATGAAGGACAACCCATGACAACTAAAGCAATCCTTATCTTATGGGACGAACCTCGAGAGGTGCACTGGCAGACCAGCGTTGTGCTGCGATCTGAACCTCGATCGTATTAGCAGGTTTCGGGGCTGCGGAAGCAGTCCTTTCAAACGTTATTTGGCGCCTATGAACAAGGCCACCACATCACCATCAGTACCAGCGAGCTCGAGCTCTAGCAAATCTGGATCGTAAGCCCCTAACACCTCGTAACTTCCGTCTTTCAAAGCGCCAGACGCGCCACCATCAATGTCGCCACAATTAGCAGCAGAAAAGACCGCTTCGAAAATATTGTAGCTGGGGTCGGGAATACTCACAGTGCCGTTGAAAGTACAGCCGCTGTCGTCCTGGCCCGTAACTGCACCGTTTGTGTCTATAGTGATAGTCGTCGTGACAGTATCCACCATCAGGTAGGTACCTGAGATCGCCTGCAGAGATATACCAAGATCGCTATATACATTGTCGCGAACCAACGTGATCGAAGAGGTAGAGCCCGGGCCGGTAGCTGTAGCTGTAAGCGTCTCTGCATTTATCACCTTCCCTTCCAGGGAACCCCCGACGGTCTGCCAAGTCTCATCTAGGAAGACGTCGGTGCCAGAGCCGTAAAAGGTGTTATTGCTGCGAAAGGTCAGGGTTCCGAAGGTCCCGTCGGTATCGCTCACCAACGATACGAATTTTCCAGAAGGGCTCAGAAGGGTGAGGGCTTCGTCAAATTCCCCCGATTCGTACTGTATCTCTGTAACGAAGGCGCCAGGTTTCACAGTCGTCGCAACAGCTACTGTCTCGCCCCGCCGCCCGACGAGCCCCCACCTCCTCCGCATGCAGACAAGACAAACGACGCGCAAATTGGTAAAACTCGACATGTAGTGTTCTTTAACAGCTTGAACATCTCTCTTTCCTCATATCAACAGCCAGGGTCGCGCTCCGTTCCCAAATTCGTCATTTCAATGGCTATCGGAGCTGCGTAAAAGGGCGGTCCGCCTAAGGCGAAGCTCCCAAGAGGAGCAAATCATTACGGATTTGCAACTTAACCTTAGTTGTAGGTCGGACTCTGCACAAATACTTGCGTTATTTTGGTCGCGCTCTTGGTGTAACTTGGACGTACCTAATCAGGAGGATGTCGAGGAAGCAGGTCATCTGTCGAGGTGCTGGACAGCGAGCGAAAATTTCAGTCAGCTGAAAGTATCGGCTCCTTGAGCAAAGCCGAAGGTACATTGAGCCGGCCGTGCCTAGCTTGTGCTGATGAGTTCAGCGAAGCGACGTAGGATTCGATATCCAGTGGAGAGAAGCTCCAAGCGTACGCGAGGCGAGATGGATGCCTAGGATGGCCTGAGGCAGTGATGGTACCGAAATGAACCCAGTTCACATTGCGCGGCTGCAGTCGTGAATAGAGTTCCCTGAGCGCCCGCTCAAAGAAACTGTGGTATGCGATATTTTCACCCCATGCAGCCCAGATTATTGGATCTTTTTCAGCGCCCACGAGGGCTTCAATCGTCCGAATGTTCTGCGCTAATGCTTTCTCGTCGACTTCCCGAGGTAGCGTCCGGAAATCGGTCGCGCGGATCGGATAAAGGTTTAGCATGATAAATCCGTCAAACCCGTTATCTTGAGCGACCTTTCGAACTCGAGTAGCAGTGGGGTCGGACTTTTCTTTGGTAGCTGTGCTTGGGTTTAAACCGATCGTCAGCAGTTTCCGTGTCCCTGATTGGCCTAGAGTAAAGCGCCACGCATCATCTCTCGCGTTTGCGTAGATATCGAACATCGAATTTTTCCTGAAGATCCTGTGGCGAAAGTTTTCGAGAGTTTCATCCTGAGCACCACTGCATCCGCCTAATACGTCACGGCTCTCCTCAAGCATAGCTCGATCTCCATGTAACCGCCCCGGTACCGAGTTCACACTTAGACTTGAATTACGCTGCCATAGCAACCCCTCTGTTGAGCTGCTGGCAGCAAGTTGAGGCGGCTTTTATCAGCCGAACACTCAGAAGGAAACGCTCCAAGCCGCCCATCTATACCGGCAGTGTCTCCTCAAGCAAACCCGCCGGCATTGGATATTTCATTTTCCATACCATGGCAATTGGACGATCCCCTTCCGCGCTGATCAAATGCGAGGCTGGACCTAAAAATTGGAACGGTGCCCTCTGCTGCTCTACTTGTTGTGTCACCCGAGCAAAAAACAGGATGGTGTACCCGCGGTCATGGAAGTTGAGATAGTTCTGGCCAGTCGGCGATGCGCGGGTGATGGTAGACTTACTTTCCCAATGTAACTCCGTCCCACTAATAGGGTAGTCTCTATAGCGAGTCGTTGGTGAGAAATGACGGTCGTCTTTCTGAAAGGTTATGAGGTGCGCGTAGCACTTCAGATCCTTGGCGTGGACCACGCCGGTTCCGATTGGTCCGGTGGAGTCGACACTAGCCAAACCCAACGCTGCATTAATCTCCAAAGCACTATAACTAGCATGCAACTTCAAACCGCACGCGAAAGGCAGATCAATATTGATTACTGGCCGCTGAGGATGAGCAAGACGCCAAGCCGCGATTTCGGCGGCATCTTGCACGATCGACGGGTTGCGCTCCCAGCGGCGGCTTGATTCGGCCACCTCCGAGATACCCAAATGTTTCCCTGATTTACCCCATCTCAAATAGTGCAGAATGGTGGCTCTTTTCGAAGCATCCTCTGAGTCACCAACCAACACATTCCCTGAATCAGCGCGATGATCCGCTTCAAAGAACGAGCCCAGTATTTCCGGATCGTCGCGCAATGCGAGTCGAGAAAGGGCTGGGCTGAGCAGTGTCAGGTCCGGATCATCAAGGGGCCTTTGCCCCAGTGCTTCGGCTTTCCAAGCGGACCAGGTTTGTTTAGACAACAACTGAATAGGTGATAGATCGGTCATATCGATGAAGTGTCCAAACGTAAGGGGCTGGTCGCTGCTCTGCCCCCAGGTCCTGATCGTTTCGCCAACCAGTACTTTGAGATTTTTAAGAGCGGCGTCGACTTTCTCTAATACTCGCTCCCGAGCGACACGCTCGAATTGTATGCTGCAGCCAGGTGGTAGGCTGGGAAAGTCGTCGCGAATTTCATCATCGATCCGCCCACGCTGCCGGCCAACCAAGGCAGCGTAGCGCGTGTCAATACGGTAGCTATGATGGGTTTGCCCGACCATATCAAGCACTGTCAGACAGTCTTTGCCGGGGGCATGACGCAATCCTCGTCCGAGTTGTTGCAGAAACACTGTCAGACTTTCCGTCGGTCTTAGGAACAGCACCAGATTTATTTCTGGAATGTCTACCCCCTCACTCAGCAGGTCAACTGTAAACAGGAATTGGAGTGAGCCTTCTTTGAACCGGCGTAGACGCTCGTCGCGTGCGTCTCCTGCGGTTTCTCCCAACAACGTTTCGGCGGACAACCCGGCCTTTCGGAAATGATCGGCCATAAAATGCGCATGCCGAACTCCGGCGCAAAAACCCACTCCCCGAGTCGTGGTCAAGTCCGGCTGGTAGCGGTCCAATGCCTGCAGGATGATATCGACGCGCTGCTTGGCTCGCAGATCATCGCCTGTATAGACGTTTTCCAATGCATCCATGGCATAGCGGCCCTTTCGCCAGAAAGCCTCACCGGAAGTATCTACATTATCGGTCACGCCAAAGTAGTGGAAGGGACACAGCAGTTTTTCCCTGAGCGCTTCTGGCAAACGGATTTCGGCGGTAATTCGATTGCCAAAGTCCGGTAATGTTGAAGAGCCGTCCATCCGCTCCGGCGTGGCGGTGAGTCCGACAAGTTGCTTGGGCTTCAGTTCATCGAACAAGGGACGGTAGCTACTCGCCGCTCCATGATGGGCTTCATCCACTATGAGATGCTCAAAGTGGTCTGGCGCAAACGTTCCCAAGCGAAGCTGCCGGCCAAGGCTCTGCACAGAAGCAAAGACATGCTGCCAGTCTTTTGGTTGCTGACCATCCACCAGCAGCTCGCCAAAATTCGCGTCGCGAAGCACGGCGCGAAAGCAGTCCAATGCCGCATGCAGAATCTCTTTTCGATGGACGACAAACAAGAGTCGCGGCTTCGTCTTCGTGTCTTGCGATATGAAGGCTTGTCGGTAGTCTAGCGCGGCGATAACAGTCTTCCCTGTTCCGGTAGCCGCCACAACCAGATTGCGATGGAAGCCGCCCTGACGACTGGCGGCAATCGCCCCCAGTATCCGCTGCTGAAAAGGCCGCGGCGTAATGTCTGCGAAAAAGCGTGTGAGGCCGGACGAATAGCTCTCGTGGTCTCCCTTTCTGTAACCAGCAATGATCGAACGGAAACGAGGAAAATTGACTTCGGTAAACGTCTCGAATTCGGCGTGATGCCAATAGGCATCGAACTCAGCTTTAAAGCGCTCGATGATATGCGGCGAATCCTGGGCAGTCACCTTGAGCGTCCACTCCAGACCCTGTGTCAGAGCCGGATGAGAGATGTTAGCAGAGCCGATGTAAGCGGTGGAGTAGCCGCTATTTCGTGCAAAATGGAAGGCCTTGGCGTGAAGGCGGGTATGGTCGGTGTTATAAGCGATTCTGACCTGACAATGCGGTTGCTGTGCTAAATATTCCAGCGCTGCTGGATCGCTGGCCCCCATGTAGCTGGTAGAAATGATACGTATCAAAACATCGCGCTCTTGCAGCGCTTCTATCGCTGGCATGAGCAGCCTGAGACCGGAATATTTGATGAACGATACAAGGATGTCGACACGGTCTGCGCTCGCCATTTCAGCACGCAGCTCATGCTCCAACGGCGGATCTCCCCGCTGGCCGGTCAACAGGGCGCTACAACTTAACGGAGTCTCCGGACGGGGCAAGCTCTTACGGCCTTGTCCTGCCTCGCGGGCGGGATGCACCTCGGTGAGGAGGCACGGCTCTTGTTCTAGCAATCGTCGCCGCAGTAGATAGTCTAGCCCGTCTCGCGCCGCTAAAAGTTCGAGCAGTCGGTTGATCAAGGGACGTCTTTCTTCCACAGCACACGAGCGCAGCGCCCGCTGCAATATTTGACCAACAAACTGAGCGTAGGCGTGCGGACTGGACTCATCGTCGATTTTACGCAAGGTCGCCTGCAGGTCAGGGTGGAACTGAATCGCCTCGTTCAATTCCTCATCAAGCAGTCGTTCGTAAACCCCGGAAAAAAGAGGAGGGCGAGTCGAAGGCATAGCATCTTCCTTATGTCTTGAAAGTAGCGATCTGGAAACCACATGGCTCAGGCGCCCGGCGTCTCCAGATCAACATTCCCCAGCAGGAAACGCCGTTTTTGTCTAACACATAGGCGCTATATATTTGCCTATCATCGACAGCCCATGCGATGCCACGTCTTGTTAGCCACTTTTATGTTACCTCGCTTGGGCTAAAGAAAAAATCATCCGGTATGCACACGCCAGCCAACCGGACATTTGATGTTTCGAGCTGTTTAGTTCCATCTTCAAGGAATCTGAATATACTCGTTGTAAAATGTATAGCATGGGTCCCTGCGTTCGTTTTTAGGTTGAATTGAGCCCAGGGAGCCATTGCACCTTCTGAATAGTTAGTTTTTATATAAGCGATTATGTAAGCACCGTTCAGCTTCGCTAAAGAGCTAAAATTCGAATTCGTGTTGGGCCCTAGTTCCAACTGGAACGAAACTTCTCCTTCACCGAATTCAAATTCCGTTTTCTCTATCCCGTTAAAAAATAAATGGTCCACTCCTTCTTTCCGCTCGTTATCTAAGTATATTGAACCATCCGTTTCTGCATATTTTTTATAAATTTCGACCGCTTTTCTCTCCGACAAGTAGCCATATCCAAATTTATTATCCAACTTGCATTCCGTTTTTTCTATATCTAGCTCCGTTAGTATAATTGAGTTCTTAGGAAATATCTTAAATTGGACCTGGACGTCGCTTGCTTCTATCCTATCAATACTGTTGAAAACCTTCAGTGTGAGCGAACTCTCGTCCCAGTGAATTCTCGTTGCTATATCTGCTAGGCCGTTAAGGAAAAACGTTTTTAGATTTTCTTGCTCATAGTAGTTATATATATTAACACCGCACAATAGAACCGCTAATATTGAGGCGTACTTCCAAGAGCTTCTAGTCGGCTTTAGTATTCCCAGAAAAAATATAGTTAATGCAAGTAATATTGATAGTATGCTCATCATAATTGTAGCCCGACAGCCAATTGAATTGTGCGCTTCAAAAGCCTGGATAACCAAGCTTGCACTTTGCTTCGAGTATCGCAGGAAT